>NZ_CP128361.1:1839060-2145570 GCF_030345075.1 Solwaraspora sp. WMMA2065 | reverse complement strand
CCCGCCGACCGGCTCGCCCAGCTCGTCAAGATCTACGAGATCGACGACCAGGAGGCGACCGAGCTGGAAGCGCTGCGGATCGGCGCGATGGCCCGCGCCTGGTGGCACACGTACAAGCAGCTCTTCCCGGCCGAGTTCCTGCGCTTCCTCGGCTACGAGGCCGGTGCCGACCACGTCCGCACCTACCAAAACGAGATCGTCCACGGCCTGTTGCAGACCGAGGCGTACGCCCGCGCGATCCTGCGCGGCGGCAACACCTACGTCCGGCTCACCGAGACCGAGCAGCGCGTCGAGGTACGACTGGCCCGGCAGCGCCGGCTCGCCGAGGACCCGCCGCTGCGGGTCACCGCGATCTTCGGCGAGAGCACCATTCGCCAGCAGGTCGGCGGCCCGGCGGTGATGCGCGCCCAACTCGATCACCTGGCCGACCTGATGACCCGCCATCCGGAGCAGATCCGGGTGCACATCATCCCGTTCTCGGCCGGTGCGTACCCGGCGCTCGGTGGGCCGTTCCAGATCCTGACATTTCCGTCGCCACGGGTGCCGGATCTGGTCTGGCAGGAGGTGCTGACCTCCAGCGACATCATCGACCAGTCCAGCCGGGTCGCCGACTACATGATCACCTTCGGTGAGACCCTGGAGCGGGCGTTAAGCTTCGAGGAGTCCCTCGCCCTGATCCGCCAGGTCGCCCAGGAGATGACATGACGGAACACACCCCTGCACGCGGCTGGTTCACGTCCTCACGCAGCTCGGAGAACGCCGCCTGCGTCGAGGTCCGGCTCAGCGCCGACACCATCGGCGTACGCGACTCCAAGGACCGTAGCGGCCCGGCGCTCGCGTTCGACCCGTCAGCCTGGACCGGCTTCCTCACCACCCTCAAGGCCGCCGACCCCAGCTGACCGGGCACGCGCAGGTGACCGCCAGTGGATCGGGCATTGAGGTCCCGGCGGAGCTGGCCGCATCCCACGCCACCTACTTCGGTGAGGCCGGGCGGGCCTGGATCGCGGCGCTGCCACAGCTGACCACGGCCACCATGGACAGGTGGGGACTGCGTCGCGACGGGCCGTCGAGCTGCGGAGCGATCGCCCTGGTGCTGCCCGTCGTGCAGAGCGACGGGTCACCGGCGATGCTGAAGGTGCAGCCGATCGACGAGGAGACCGTCGGCGAGCCGGCGGCGCTGCGGGCCTGGGGCGGCGACGGCGCGGTACGCCTCCTGCGGCACGACGCGCGCTCCGGCACGATGCTGCTGGAACGACTCGACGCCGACCGTACCCTGGCGGTCGTCCCCGACGACCTGGCCGCGCTGCGGATCCTCAGCCAGCTGCTCGCCCGGCTGACCTCGGTGGCCGCACCGCCCGACGTCCGCCGTCTCGCCGATGTCGCCGCCGGGATGCTCGACCGGGTGCCGCAGGCGCTGGTACGGCTACCCGCCGCCGACCATCCGCTGATCCGGCGGTGCGCGGCGGCTGTCGAGGAGTTGCTGCCGGAGGCCGGTGACCGGCTTCTGCACTGGGATCTGCACTACCACAACGTCCTCGCGTCCCGGGCCGACTCGGCCAGGTCCGATTCGACCGTGTCCGGCGCTCGGGAGCCGTGGCTGGCGATCGACCCGAAGCCGCTCGCCGGAGATCCCTGCTTCGAGCTGCTCCCCGCCCTGTGCAACCGGTGGGACGACGTGGTCGCCACCGGCGACGTGCCGCGCGCGGTCCGCAGACGCTTCGACCTGATGACCGAGGTGGTGGGCGTCGACCGGGAACGGGCGATCGGCTGGACGCTCGGCCGCGTACTGCAGAACCTGCTCTGGGAGTCCGGAGCCGGCGGCCCGGCATGGCACAGCGCGCCGGATCGCGCCATCGCCCACGCCCTACTGCGCGAGGGCTGACCGGAGGGCCCGTCCGTCCGCCGACTGGGGCTGATCGGATGCGTGTGGTCTGACAGGCTGTCGGCGTGTCGGGTCGATGGCGCGTAGTGGATCACGTTGGGCGCGGTGCGCCCGGTCAGCAGGTCGAGTGGAACAGGCCGCCCACCGGCCGCGTCGCGGCCATCTCGTTGTAGTGCTGCACCGCTTGCGTCGTCTCGGCGACGTACGGCGTGATGCCGTGCCGGTCGAGAAGCTCAAGTGTGCGCGGGTCGATCTGAAGCTGGAGCTGCATCCCACGGGACAGGACGATCGCGGTCGCGCCGTTGCGCAGCAGTTCCTCGACGTCCTCCGGTTGAATCCCTGGGCTGTGCCGGGTCCCGGTCTCGGACCAGTCCCAGGCCCGGCCGCCGCCTGGGTAGAGCATGAAGTCCTTGCCGGTTCCGAGGCCTTCGACGTCCATCTGTCCCCACGAGATCTCCAACACCCTGGGGGAGGGCTGCGCGGCGTCGGTCAACACGATCTCCGTTCTAGCCGTCGCGGCCTGCCGACAGGGATTCGGCTGCCGCGCGGTTTCGCGTAACGGGCACGAGCCGGCTCTGCGGTGATCTCGATCTCGACTCGCGCCACGGTGAACACCGATGGTCCTCCAGCGCCTCCTGGTCCGCCAGTAGCGAGATGCTCACACCAGCGGCGGTCGGTCGATGAGCTCGACGAACATGATGAGCTCGTCAAGCACATCGAGAACGAGCATGCCTGATCGGTCGGGACTCTAAACCGATGTTCCGGTGACCCGGCCTTAGGCACCGACCGGCGGTGGCTGCGTGTAGAGGCTCTGGCAGAACTCGTCGCCGCAGCCGCATGGTTGAAGGACCGTAGGTCCGCGACTTGAGCAGCCCAGGACATCCTCGCCGATCTCGCGCAGCGCCACACTTAGCTCGGCGGCGAGAGGCCGGGTCACCTGCTGCTCAAAAGCGCAAATCCGCCAGACGTCATAGCTGACGGCTGTACCCAGCCTGATCATCGAGCGTAGCCCTGGTGCCAGTTGGTAGTGCGGTGGAGCCGTTGACTGTATGGATGGGGTACCGCCTGGGCTTCGGCCAGTGCGGCACTCTCGTGACTACTGGCGACGGGGTACTGGATCATACACCACATCAACCGGTCGTTCGAAGCTGTAGCTGTCGGCGATATAATATGTGCATGCATGAATGCAGCGAGTCAGGGCTTGTTGCTCATCTCCCACAGGAAGAATGGCTCCGAGTCCGGAGCACCGGGATTCCTGTCCGCTTCGAACCTCGCGACGTGCTCTTGCGCCAAGGTGACACCACGCAGCACGTGCATGTGGTCCTGGCCGGCTGCGTCAAGATCGTTCGCTCGGAGAGGGACGGAAGCCGCGCGATTCTGACGCTTCGGGTCGCCGGCGACGTGGTTGGCGATCTGGCCGCTGTGGACCTGCAACCCCGGTCGGCCACGGTCACCGCCCTTACCACCACGGTCACCCGGCTGCTGACGGGTCCACAGTTCCGACGCTTTCTCGGTCGGCCTGCGTTCGCGACAGGCTTTGCCTCCTACACGGTGAACCGGCTGCGTACCTCCGATGCCCAGCGTACGGCGTTGGCGCTGTTGCCCGTGCGGGAAAGGCTGGCCCGGGCGCTGGTTCAGCTCCACACGGAGAGCCAACGAGCCGACGGACAACCCGCTATCAGGCTGTCCCAGGCAGAACTCGCCGAACTGGTCGGCGCCTCGCGCAACGCGGTCGTCGCTGAACTGACTGCGCTACGCGAGGCCGGCATCGTCACCACCGGACGCCGTGAGGTCATCATCGTGGATCCGGCGGCGCTGAGCGATCGGTCACACGGGCTCTGCCCAGAACTGGGCAGAGCACCGGGCGGTCCCGACCGACGCTGAGGGAGTCCGTCCTCGAGAAGGGACTCCTGTGGAACACATCCCGTTCGCTAGTTCGATCGATCTCCCCCCGTACCGGGCGATCCTGGCCGTGGACGCCAAGGGCTTCACCGAGGAGCCAGGTAGCACTCATCAGGCGATCAGCAACAGGCTGCTCGACCTGGTTGGTGACGCGCTGACTGTTGCCGGGCTGCGGAAGGAGTGGGAACGTCCCTCATTCCTCGGCCCGACCGGAGATGGATTCGCCGTCGGACTTCCGACTCGCGTTCTGCCCTACCTGGTGGACCCCTTCCCGAGCCTGCTCCAGCAACGTCTCGCTGAGCACAACCGCCACGCCCGGACGCAACTGCAGTTGCGGGTCAGCCTGCACGTTGGTCCCCTACCGGCCGACCCGGAGAGCCCTCACTGGACAGGTAACGGGGAGTCGCGCAACGATGCTCATCGTCTGCTCGATTCCGCACCTGTGAAGGCCATGCTCGCCGGGGCCAGCCCGCGCGTGACCTACGTGGCCTGCGTATTCTCCGACCGCGTCTTCAAGGACGTCATCGCCGCCGGATACGCCGGACTGCATCCGGACCGTTGCATTCCGGTTACGGCGACTGTCGACGGCAAGGCATTCGAACAACGGGCGTGGCTCCACGTGCCCGTGATCTCCGGAAACCTGGTCGGCGTGTTGCCGGCGTCGTCTCCTCCTACGGCGCCGGCAGGGGAGAAGCGGACAAGTCCCCGGATCTCCGGACCACGGGTGAGGCAGAACAACGGCCAGGTCGCCACCACGGTCGAGAATATGACGCAGCAGCGGGACGGTAGCCGATGATGACCGATCCGATCGAGCCCGTCGACCCCGACATCGACGATTCCTACGCAGATGACATCGACGACAGCATCGCCGTCACCGAGAACGGCGGCCAGTACGTCAACAAGAACAACGGACAGGTCGCCGGGCACGTCGCCCGCGACCAGGTGCTGAATGTCCACAACTGGCTCGGGCGTTACCGGGCAGCTTGGGAACTGTCCGACGCCTTTGTACGGGAGACGATGGACAGCTTCGTGGACCGCGCCTACGGTCCGGATGGGCTGTCCAGGGAAGCGGCGGCCCGCATCCTGCAGGAACGGCGTCACGTGCTGCTGGTCGCGCGCCGCGACACCGGCCGGCGTACGGCCGCAGTTGGCTTGCTCGCCGCCGTTCCGTCGCCCCGACGGGAGATCCCGACTGATGATGACGAGAAGTCGCTCCTGCCTGTCGCCGAGGTGCCATGGGAGTCGTACGGCCGGTGCTCGTACCTGCTCACGGTCCCGCCTGGAAGCCGTGATGGGCGGTTGCGCGAGGTACTGATGGCATACCGGGAGGAAGTAGAGAAGCGGGATTCCTATCTGGTCGTCCTGGTCGAGCCGGACACGCTCGAGAGGTCGGAGGACGTCCCGGGCTTCGCGGCTCTCACGGTGACTGCCCCCGCACGTGAAGAGCTGTTGCGCCGGCTTCTGACCGACCAGCACGCGCGCCTGAACGTAGACGCGCTACTTCAGGAACCGCCGTTGCGAGAGATGCTGGCTGATGCCACTCCGACCCAGATCACCAGGCTGTCCAACCGGATCCGGGCTGCTGCGAGCGATCCGGAGGAACTCCTTGGCGATATCGTACGTAAGGCACTCCAGGCATATCGGAACTGGGACGAAGAACTGGGCGACTGGTTTGAGCGCAACCCAGATCCACGAACCAGGCTCTTTCTCGTTGCCTTGGCCTTCCTGCAAGGGGCGCAGGCCACCAACGTCCTACACGCTATGGAGAAGCTTGCCGAGAAGCTTGCCGAGCCGGCGAATGTACGCGGCGGCATTGGCGCGCCGGGGATCCGGCAGCTGGCTAATAAAGTCAGTGCCAATCTCGACGATCAGCACCGGATCTTTTTCACCCTGCCGTCCTATGACGTCGCGATTCTGCGCTACGTGCACAGCGACCAGTCGAAGGCCTTTCGTACACGCCTTTGGGCCTGGGCGTCCGACCTGCCGATTCGCAGTGGTGGATCCGCCAACGCCCGCGTCGCAGGACAGGTGGCCTCGGCCATGCTCGAGGTGACCCGGGCACTTCCCGGTGCCGACGCGCCCGAGGTGCGGACCTTGGTCGAGCGGTGGTGGAGCTACAAGACTCTGCGTCCGCTGGTCGTCGACCTGATGACGGCGTTGACCCTGAGTCCCGAGGCTGGACCGGCGATGCGTGGGCGGCTGAACCAGTGGGCCAAGTATTCGGGGAGCCACCCGCTGCTCTGTGCCGTGGCTGAAGTCTGCTGCGGAGCGCTCGCCGATGCCTATCCGCAAGTGGCGCTGACCAGACTGAACAACCTGGCCGGACGTGGGGTGGAATCCGTCACTGATGCGGTGGTGACAGCCGTGAAGTCGCTCTGGGAACGGCCGATGCACCGGCAGCCAACTCTGCAGCGGATCATCGACTGGGCTGCCGAACGCGACGAGCGCCAAAGTGTAGGCCTGCTCGCGCTGGCGGCGATCTCCGAAACCCCAGAACAGGCCGGGATTCTCCTCACTGAACTGGCCGGCGACGCGGCCCTACGGGTCAAGTTGAAAGACGCCCTATCCTTCCTGTTTACCGACGCTGTGCCGCAGGGTGGCATCCTCGATGCGCTTATGCGATGGCTGGACGCGGCAACCAGGGAATCGACGTACGAGCACTTGATCTCCGACCTCATGGTTGGTGCCGCTGGGAACGGGCAAGGTGCCAGTAAACGTCTCGCCCGAATGACGCGATTGCTGTTCGAATGGCAGCCGGTGGCTTGCGACGAGGAGCATCCGGCTGCCCGTGGCCTGCGTGACCAAATTCAGGAACGATTGCAACGCGCCAATCCGTTGGCTGTCGCATGATCGAGAACTGGCGGGTTCGGCTGTCAGGTCGGCGGACGAGATCCGAGGAACCCGAACAGCCCGTCACATTCACCGCCGAGCTACGCAGCTGCCATCCGTATGTGATGTTCAACGCGACCTTCCAGTGCTGTTGGAAGGGCGATGACCGGGCTGCCTTCTGGGCGGCGCGGCGGAGGGTGACAGACCGGGCCGATCAGGTGACCGCCAGATACTGCGTCACTCAGGCCGGCAATGCCGAAAACGAGGTAAGTACTTGTACTCCCGACGGCGTCAGCGTGCGCTTGACGGTCGGCCGGCAAGCGTACGCGGCCGCAGAGGCCATCCTAGAAATCAATCGACAGGCAGCCCTGGAACGCCAGCGGCAGCGGGCCGAGCTGGATCGGATCAGGTACTTGAGGGAGAGTGTCTACTCCCATCCCGATGTCGCCCGCAGCTACTGGCTTTACCACCATCCCGACCAGCTGAAATCGATGCTAGACATTGACTTCGAGGGGATTGCTGAGAAGTTCAGGAACCGGGAGGATACACGGTTCCTGGTGATTGCCAAGCTGATTGGTGAATTCCTCGGGCGACTCGAGGACGCCGATCGCCGATTTTTGGTTAGTCAGCTTGGGCAGTTGTTTTCATCATACGATCGGTCCGATCTGGCAGAGAGGCTGGAAGGCTCATGAGGGAAGCCGGACGAGCCTCCCTGCAACAGGCGAACGAGATGATTCGTTTTGCCGATGTGAAGGCGGCGGCAGTTCTCGCCGCTGCCGGTGTTCTGGCTGGGCAACTGCCGTCCGCCCATGGACCCCTGTCCGAGAGCATCCTGCTTGTCGCCGGCGCTTGCGTCGCGCTCAGCGCGTTGCTGGCGCTCTACACGTTGGCCCCACGTCAGCAGGCAACGGCGGCGTGGTCGCTGCACTACTTCGAGAACGTCGCCCAGCGGTACGGCGACGATCGAGAAGCGTTTATCGATGCGTGGCTGGACGCCTCCGACGATCCGGACGGGTTCGAACGGGCGATCGCTGGGCAGCTCTGGGTAGCGAATATGGTGGCATACCGAAAGTTTGTCCGAATCACTTGGTCCATCCGGACGTTGGCAGTTGGCGTACTGGCCATTGCCGCCGTGGCCGTCACCTGAGCCGGCCGGCTCCTCTTGTCCTTGGTGCGTAGGCCTCCGGTCTCGCCTGGAGGCCTACGACAACCATCGCCGATGTCACTTCTTCAATCCGAAGGGGTGTCTTCCGACGCTTACGCAGCGCGGGTTTACCGGTTGTCGGCCGGGTCGCGTTCACGGACGATGGCGGTCATGACACCAAGTGCCGGTAGGTGAGACCGATGGACTCCGCTCGTCGCCGCGAGCTTGCCCGCCGGGTGCTCGACGGCTATGCCAGCGGTCACGACGCACCGGTGCAGGCGACCGCCCACGCCCTGACGAAGATCGACCGCGCCGTCGCCCTGGTGCTCCTCGAAGGGGTCAGCGACCAGATCGCGGTGGAGACGGCCGCGGCCGGCCGCGGCCGGGACCTCGACGCGGAACGGGTGGCGGTCGTGCCGATCGGTGGAGCACACGCCACCGGCCGGTTCCTGGCCGGCCTCGGTCCACAGCGGTCGCGGGTACGGCTCGCCGGGCTGTGCGACCTGGCCGAGGTGGACATCGTCGCGCGGGGACTGGCCACCGCCGGGATCGGTGCGCCCCGAACGCACGACGACCTCGCCGAACTCGGGTTCTTCGTCTGCGTCGACGACCTGGAGGACGAACTGATCCGGGCGCTCGGAGTCGACGGAGTCGAGGCGATCCTGGCGACGCACGGCGACCTCGGGTCGTTCCGTACGCTGCAGGGCCAGCCCGCCTGGCGGGGGCGGCGGCCCGAGGCGCAGCTGCGCCGGTTCATGGGCAGCGGCTCGCGCCGCAAGTCACGCTACGCCCGGCTGCTCGTCGAGGCGGCGATCGCCCGGGACGTGTTGCCGCAGCCCCTCGACCGGCTACTCGCCTCCGTCGGCCCGCACTGAACCGACGGAGGCCGCCGGACGGGAACGTCCGGCGGCCACCACGTCACGGGTTTTCCGATGCTAGCCAGCCGAGGTCGGCGCGGTGACCAGCTCGGCGGCGGCTGCCTGGTCGAGCAGCCACCAGGTACGGCGCACGCCGCGTACCCCGCAGGCCGGCACCGCGACCGGGTCGCTGCCGCCGTACGCCCCGCCGACCGCCGCCGCCTTGTCCGCCCCGGCGGCGACCAGCCACACCTCGTCGGCGGTGTTGATGGTGGACAGGGTCAGCGTGATCCGGGTCGGCGGCGGCTTCGGGCTGTCCCGTACCGCCGCCACCGGGCGGGTCTCGCCGGTGACCGGATGCCCCGGGAACACCGACGCCACGTGCCCGTCCTCGCCGACGCCGAGCATCAGCACGTCGAACCGGGGCAGCGGGGCCGTACCCGGGCCGGCGACCCGGTCGAGGACGGCGGCGTACCGGGCGGCGGCCGCCTCCGGATCGTCGCCGTCCGGTCCGTCCGACGCGGGCATCGCGTGCACCCGCTGCGGATCGAGCGGCAGTACGTCGAGCAGCGCCTCGCGGGCCTGGGTCTCGTTGCGGTCCGGGTCGCCGGCGGGCAGGAACCGCTCGTCACCCCACCAGACGTCCACCCGGGACCAGTCGACCGCCTGCCGGGCCGGCAGTTCGCCGACCGCGCGCAGCACGGCCGCCGCGACCCGCCCGCCGGTCAGCACCACCGCCGCTTCGCCCCGCTCGGCCTGGGCGTCGATCAGCCGGACGACGAGCCGGGACGCCACCGCGCTGGCCAGCACGGTGGCGTCCGGGTGCACGACGAGCATGCCGGGGCCGCTCACGAGCCGCTCCGTGCCGGACCGGCCGCGACGACCGCCGGGTCGGTGCCGGCTGCCGGCCCCGTGGCCTTCGCCGGGTCCTTCCAGATGTGCACCCGCTTGGCGGGCCGGGAGGACAGCTCCGGCAGCCCGGCCAGGGTGCCCAGCGCCTCGGAGTAGACCTGGTCGGCGTCGAGCCGCCGCAGCTCCTCGGCGAGCTCTTCGCCGAGCGGTCGACGCACCAGCGGCATCTGCCGCTCCGGCTGCCCGGTCCGGGTGAACATCGCCGAACTGTCCTCGCGGACCAGGCTCAGCCCGTCACCGTTGGCGCAGCGCAGCTCCACCGACCGCATCCGGGGGAACGCGCTGGTCTCCTCCCAGCGCGGCGTGATGCCGAGCCGGGCCGCCAGCCAGCTGATCATCAAGGCGGCCGTCGGGTCGGCCCGGGGCGCGGTCACCGTGGCGCCGGTGATCTGCGCGTCGGTGGTGTCGAACGCCCCGGCGACCAGGGTGCGCCACGGGGTGATCCGGGTCCACGCCAGATCGGTGTCGCCCGACGCGTAGTCGACCGCCCGTTGCAGCAGCGCCTGCACCGGGTTGGGGGCCTGCGCCGAGTCGGTGATCCGCCGGTCGGCGACCACCCCCAGGTAGTCGTTGGCGATCTGCTCCGGCGGCTCGCCGTGCCACCAGGTCACCACCGGTACGTCCGGCACCAGCAGCGGCATCACCACCGACTCGGCGTGCAGCGCCAGCCGGCCGGAGGTACGCATGACGACCGCCTCGCACGGCCCGAGCCGGCCGCCGACGACCACTTCGGCGTCGAGCCGGCTGACCTTGCGGTCGATGTCGGAGCGGACCACCACGAGCAGCCGGCACGGGTGGGCTGCGGCGGCGATGGTGGCCGCCGCCTCCGCCTCGCGTACCCGCTTCTCGTCGACCACCACGATCAGGGTCAGCGCCATTCCGCTGGCCACGCCGCCGGCGCTGCGCCGCTCGGCGGCCAGGGCCTTGACCACCTCGTTGCCGGTGGTGTCCCACAGGCTGATCATGCTCTCCTCCAGGACCGGCCCTCGCGGGCCAGCATCTCGTCGGCGGCCCGTGGACCCCACTCGCCGGACCGGTACGGCTCCGGCCGGGTGCCCTCCCAGGCCTCTTCGAGAGGGTCGATCACCCGCCAGCTCTGCTCCACCTCGGCGGCGTCGGGGAACAGGGTGCGGTCGCCGATCAGCACGTCGAGCACCAACCGCTCGTACGCCTCCGGGCTGGCCTCGGTGAACGCCTCGCCGTACTGGAAGTCCATCGCGATGTCGCGGACCTCCATGGTGGTGCCCGGCACCTTGGCGCCGAACTTGAGCACCACGCCCTCGTCGGGCTGCACCCGGATGACCAGCTGGTTGTTGCTGAGCATCTCCACGTCGGTGCCGTTGAACGGCAGGTGCGGTGCGGCCTTGAACATCACCGCCACCTCGGTCACCCGCCGCGGCAACCGCTTTCCGGCGCGCAGATAGAACGGCACCCCGGCCCACCGGCGGTTCTGAATGCCCAGCCGCATCGCCACGTACGTCTCGGTGGTCGAGTCGGCCGGCACGTTCGGCTCCTCCAGGTAGCCGACGGCCCGCTGCCCGGCCACCCAGCCCTTCAGGTACTGACCGCGGACGGTGCCGGCGGCCACGTCGTCGGGCAGGCTGATCGCCCGCAGCACCTTCAGCTTCTCCGCCCGGATCTCGGCGGCGTCGAAGCTGGTCGGCTCCTCCATGGTGACCAGGGCCAGCAGCTGCAGCAGATGGTTCTGCACCACGTCACGGGCGGCGCCGGTGGCGTCGTAGAAGCCGGCCCGGCTGCCGATGCCGACGTCCTCGGCCATGGTGATCTGCACCGAGTCGACGTACTTGGAGTTCCACAGCGGCTCGAACAGGTTGTTGGCGAACCGCAGCGCCATGATGTTCTGGACGGTCTCCTTGCCCAGATAGTGGTCGATGCGGAACACATCGTCACGGGTGAACACGTCGTCGACCAGGTCGTTGAGCGACTTCGCCGACGGCAGGTCGTAGCCGAACGGCTTCTCCACCACCACCCGACGCCAGCCGCCGCACCGCTCGTTGTCGGCCATGCCGGTGCGGGCCAGCTGCTTGAGCACCTGCGGGAACGCCGACGGCGGGATGGAGAAGTAGAACGCGGCGTTGCCGTGGATGCCGTGCGATTCGCGCAGCCCGTCCAGGCAGGCCGACAGCTTGTCGAACGCGGCGTCGTCGTCGAACGAGCCGCCGACGAACTTGATGTTGCCGGCCAGGCGGGACCAGACCTCCTCACGCCACGGGGTACGCGCGTACTCCTTGGCCGAGTCGTGGGCCAGCGACTCGAAGTCGCCGTCGGTCCAGTCCCGCCGGGCGAAGCCGAGCACCACGAAGCCGGGTGGCAGCAGCCCTCGGTTGGCCAGGTCGTAGATGCCGGGGAGTAGTTTCTTGCGAGCCAGATCACCGGTGACACCGAAAATCACCAGAGCGCAGGGCTCCGGGATGCGCGGCAGCCGCCGGTCCTGCGGGTCGCGCAGGGGGTTCACGTCGCCTCCTCAGTCCGTTTTCCTCCGGACCAATTGTCAGCTGGGCAGGTTTCGAATCGTGTCCAGGAGTTGGGCGACGCCGGCGGCCCGATCGGTCAGGTGCAGCCGCAGCAGCGGCCGGCCCCGCCCGGCGAGCGCCTCACGGTCACCGGCGGCCTGCGCCGCCTGCAGCTCACCGAAGCTGTACGGGCGACCGGGCACCGGCAGGTCGTCGGTGACCGCACCGGTGATCTGCAGGAACGCGCCGACCTGCGGCCCGCCCTTGTGGTACTGCCCGGTGGAGTGCAGGAACCGCGGCCCCCAGCCGAAGGTGACCGGCCGGCCGGCGGCGGCCGCCAGCAGTGGCCGAATCCCGGCCGCGTCGGCGTCGCCGAACCGGTCCAGGTAGGCCATCACCGCGAGGTATCCGTCGGTGCCGACGCCGTCGATCAGCCAGCGCAGCGCGCCGACCAGCTCACCCGGTACGCCGTCCGGCCCGTACACCTCGATCGCACCCTCGACGAACGACGGTGCCTCGGCCGGCGGCCCGGCCGCCAGGATCCGGTTGGTGTTCTCCTTCGACTCGGTGACGTTGGGCTGGTTGAACGGGTCGATGCCGAGCACCCGGCCGGCGACCGCCGTCGCGTACTCCCAGACCAGGAACTGCGCGCCGAGCGGTCCGTTGACCGCCAGGTCGGGGCGGACCCCGCCGCCGGGCACCCCGCCCGGTTGGCCGGCACCGCCGTAGGTGACGGTGAGCACGTCCGGGCCGGCGGCGCCGGGGGCGTCCGGTGCCTCGACGACCACCGGCAGGATGCCGATGCCGTCCTTGCCGGTCGACTCGGCGATCAGCTGCTCGATCCAGTCGCCGAGCCCTTCGATGCCGGTGCCGTCGGAGACCAGCGCGACCTTGTCCCGGCCGGTGGTCGCCGCCGCACCGAGCGCCGCGCCGAGCGCCAGCCCCGGGTTGTCCCGGTCGCCGCCGAGCGCGGCGGACAGCTGCTCGGCCTGGTCGAGCAGCTCGACCACGTCCACGCCGGCCAGCGCCGACGGGACCAGACCGAACGCGGTCAGCGCCGAGTACCGTCCGCCGACCTCCGGGTCGGCGAGCACCACGGTGGCGCCCATCTCCTCGGCGGTGGTGGCCAGCGGCGAGCCGGGATCGGTGACGATGACGAACCGCCGCCCCGCCTCGGCCTCGCTCAGCCCTGAGTCGAGGAACGCCTGCCAGTACGCGCGACGGTGGCTGTCGGTCTCCACGGTGCCGCCGGACTTGCTGGCCACCACCACGACGGTCCGGTCCAGTCGGTCGCCGAGCGCCGCCCGCACCTGGTGCGGGTCGGTGGTGTCCAGCACGGTGACCGGCTTGCCGACGGTGAGCGAGATGACCTCGGGAGCCAGCGACGACCCGCCCATCCCGGCCAGCACCACGTGGTCCAGGTCGCCCAGCTCGGCCTGCAGTTCGGCGAGCTGCGGCAGCAGGTCCCGGCTGCGGGTGAAGGTGTCCAGCCAGCCGAGCCGAATCTTCGCCTCGGCCTCGGCGTCCGGGCCCCACAGCGTCGGGTCCTTGCGGGCGAGTGAGCCGGGCACCTCGTCGCCGACCAGCGCGCCCCGGGTCGACGAGGCGGCCGAGGCGTCGACCGCGTCGGCCCCGTACACGCTCAGCCCGGCCGCGGCCTCGACCCCGCCGTCGAAGAAGTCGCTCATGCGTTACCTCCGGCCTGCTTGGCCGCGGCGGCGTGCCCGCTCGCGGCCGCGTTCGGCTCACCGGCGCCGGCCGCGGCCGCGTCCAGCGACGAGCGGACCCCGTCGAGCAGCTCCTGCCAGCTGGCCTCGAACTTGCTCACCCCCTCAGACTCCAGGGTCTTGACCACGTCGTCGAGGTCGACGCCGACGGCGATCAGGTCGTCGAGCACCTGCCGGGCGGCCGGGTACGAGCCGGTGACCGTGTCGCCCCGGGTCTCGCCGTGGTCGGCGTAGGCGTGCACCACCGACTCCGGCATGGTGTTGACCGTGCCGGGGGCGATCAGCTCCTCGACGTAGATGACGTCCCGGTAGGCCGGGTTCTTCGTCGAGGTGGAGGCCCACAGCGGGCGCTGCGGGTGGGCGCCGGCGTCGGCCAGGGCCTGCCAGCGGTCCGAGGAGAAGACTTCCGCGTACCGCTCGTACGCCAGCTGCGCGTTCGCCACGGCGGCCTTGCCCTTGAGCGCCTTGGCCTGGTCGCTGCCGATCTTGTCGAGGCGCTTGTCGATCTCGGTGTCCACCCGGGAGACGAAGAACGAAGCGACCGAGCCGATGGTGGTCAGGTCGTGGCCGTTGGCCTTCGCCTGCTCCAGACCGGCGAGGAAGGCGTCCATCACCGCGCTGTAGCGGTCCAGCGAGAAGATCAGGGTCACGTTGACGCTGATCCCCTCGGCCAGGGTGGCGGTGATCGCCGGTAGCCCGGCCTCGGTCGCCGGGATCTTGATGAACAGGTTCGGCCGGTCGACCAGCCACCACAGCGCCTTCGCCTCGGCGACGGTCTCCGCAGTGCGGTACGCCAGCCGCGGGTCGACCTCGATCGACACCCGGCCGTCGACGCCGCCGCTGGTTTCGTACGCCGGGCGCATCACGTCGCAGCCCCACCGCACGTCGTAGGTGGTGAGCATCCGGACCGCCTCGTCCACGCTGACGCCCCGGGCGGCCAGGTCACGCAGCTGCCAGTTGTACTCGTCGGCGTCGGCGAGCGCGGCGGCGAAGATGGTCGGGTTGGTGGTCACGCCGGCGACGTGCTTCTCCCGGCGCAGTTGGTCCAGGTTGCCGGTGCTGAGCCGTTGCCGGGACAGGTCGTCGAGCCAGACCGCCACGCCTGCGGCGGTCAGCTTTCCCAATCGGTCCGTCATCTGGAGCCTCCTCAGTTTCCGGTGGTGGTGCCGGTGATGGCGCCGACCCGGGTCAGCGACGCGTGCGCCGCCGCGACCACGGCGTCGGCGGTGAAGCCGAACTGCTCGAACAGCACCTGGTACGGGGCGCTGGCCCCGTAGTGTTCAATGCTGACCGACTCGCCGCAGTCGCCGACCAGGCCACGCCAGGACATGCCGATGCCGGCCTCGACGCTGACCCGGGCCTTGACCCCGCGCGGCAGCACCGATTCGCGGTATGCCTCGTCCTGCTCGGTGAACCATTCCTGGCACGGCATCGAGACGACCCGGGTGGCGACGCCTTCGGCTTCGAGGCGTTCCCGGGCGGTGAGCAGCAGTTGCACCTCGGACCCCGAGCCCATCAGGATCACCTGCGGTTGGGCGTTGCCGGCGTCAGCCAGCACGTAGCCGCCCTTGCGGACCCCTTCGGCCGAGGCGTAGGTGCCCCGGTCGATGACCGGCACCGCCTGCCGGGTCAGCGCCAGCGCGGTGGGCCGGTCGGTGTGCTCCAGGGCGACCCGCCACGCCCAGGCGGTCTCGTTGGCGTCGGCCGGGCGGACCACGTCCAGTCCGGGGATGGCCCGCAGCGCCGACAGGTGCTCGATCGGCTGGTGGGTGGGGCCGTCCTCGCCGAGCCCGATCGAGTCGTGCGTCCAGACGTAGACCACCGGGAGTTTCATCAGCGCGGCCAGCCGCACCGCCGGGCGCATGTAGTCGCTGAACACCAGGAACGTGCCGCCGTACGGGCGGGTGCCGCCGTGCAGCGCGATGCCGTTGAGGATCGCCCCCATGGCGTGTTCGCGGATGCCGAAGTGCAGGGTGCGGCCGTACTCATGGCCGGGGAACTCCTTGGTGGCGTACTCGGCCGGGACGAACGACGGCTCGCCCTTCATCGTGGTGTTGTTGCTCTCCGCCAGGTCGGCCGAGCCGCCCCACAGCTCCGGCAGCTCGGCGGCGAGCGCGGTCAGCACCTTGCCCGAGGCGGCCCGGGTGGCGACCCCCTTGGGGTCCGCCGGCCAGTCCGGCAGCGCGTCGGTCCAGCCGGTCGGCAGGGTACGGGTGGCGAGCCGGTCGTGCAGCGCCTTGCGCTCCGGGTTGGCCTGCGCCCAGGCGTCGTACTTCTCGGTCCACTTGGCGTGTGCCTGCCGGCCCCGGTCGAGCACCTCGCGGATGTGGGCGAGGACCTTGTCGTCGACCGCGAAGTGCTGGTTGGGGTCGAGGCCGAGGATCTCCTTGGTGGCGGCGACCTCGTCGGCGCCGAGCGCCGAGCCGTGGATCTTGCCGGTGTTCTGCTTCTTCGGTGCCGGCCAGCCGATGATGGTGCGCAGCGCGATGAACGACGGGCGGTCGGTCTCCGCACGGGCGGCGGTCAGCGCCGCGTACAGCGCCTCGACGTCCTCGTGGTACTCGCCGTCGCCGGCCGCGCCCGCCCGCCAGTCGACGGTCTGCACGTGCCAGCCGTACGCGGCGTACCGGGCGGCGACGTCCTCGCTGAGCGCGATCCGGGTGTCGTCCTCGATGGAGATCTGGTTGTCGTCGTAGACGACGGTCAGGTTGCCGAGCTTCTGGTGCCCGGCCAGGGCGCTGGCCTCGTGGGTGATGCCCTCTTCGATGTCACCGTCGGAGGCGATCACCCAGATGTTGTGGTCGAAGACCGACTCGCCGGGCGCGGCGTCCGGGTCGAGCAGTCCGCGTTCCCGGCGGGCGGCCATCGCCATGCCGACCCCGTTGGCCAGCCCTTGGCCGAGCGGACCGGTGGTGGTCTCCACTCCCCGGGTGTGGCCGTGCTCCGGGTGTCCAGGGGTCAGCGATCCCCATTGCCGCAACGCCTTGAGGTCGTCCAGGCTCAGCCCGTAACCGGAGAAGAAGAGTTGGATGTACAGGGTGAGACTGGAGTGCCCGGCGGAGAGGACGAACCGGTCCCGGCCGGCCCAGCCCGGGTCGCTCGGGTCGTGCCGCATGACCCGGTTGAACAGCAGGTACGCCGCGGGAGCGAGGCTCATCGCGGTGCCCGGATGGCCGTTGCCGGATTTCTCTACGGCGTCGGCGGCCAGCACGCGTGCGGTGTCGACCGCGCGGCGGTCGAGGTCGGACCAGTTCAGGGGGGCATCGGTTGGTGTTGCAGCCACGGTGGGTGTGCTCCTCGTCCAGCAGGTAGGCGGAACCCTCGTCACGACCCTATCGAGCAGGGTTCACGGTGCGCCCGCCGATCTCGACAACCGGATGGTCGTCCAGGGTCGTGCCCGATCGTCGGACCCGACGATCGGGCACCGGGGGATACGCATCGTGGCCGGTGAAAAGCCTGCCGAGTGTGACGACGAGCACCGGTGACGGGTCGGCCGGGCAGGCAAAATACCTGCGCGTACGCTGTCGGAGGCGCGTCGGCCCGCAGGTCGCCGCCAGTTGAAGGTCACCCGCCGCCGACGCCGGAAGGTGCAGCCCGTGAGCATGGTCACCGAGCGCCCCGCCCATGACCGGGCGCGGGTCAGGTCCGTCGCCGAAGCGGACCAGGTGCCCGGCACAGCGGCGGACCCAGGGCCGGTGGCCGTGCCCGACCTGCTGGCTGTGGTCCGGGCATACGTGTCGCTCACCAAGCCGCGGATCATCGAGCTGCTGCTGGTCACGACCGTACCGACGATGATGGTCGCGGCCGGTGGCCTGCCGTCGCTCGGGCTGGTGGCGGTGGTGCTGGTCGGCGGCACCCTGGCCGCCGGTGCGGCGAACGCGTTGAACTGCTTCATCGACCGGGACATCGACCAGCTGATGCGCCGGACGAAGCGTCGGCCGCTGCCGAACCACGTGGTCAGCCCCAGGCACGCGCTGATCTTCGGGTTGGTGCTCGCGGTGAGCTCGGTGGCGCTGATGGCGGTCTTCACCAACTGGCTCGCCACCGGGCTGACCCTGGCGGCGATCGCCTACTACGACCTCGTCTACACGCTGTGGTTGAAGCGTACGACGCCACAGAACACGTTCTGGGGTGGTGTCTGCGGCGCCGCTCCGGTGCTGATCGGCTGGGCGGCGGTGACCGGCGGCCTGGCCCCGGTGGCCTGGGCACTGTTCGCCGTGGTGTTCTTCTGGCAGCTGCCGCACTTCTACGCGTTGGCGATCAAGTACAAGGTGGACTACGCGCGGGCCGGGATCCCGATGCTGCCGGTGGTGGCCTCCGAACGTCGGGTCGGCGTGGAGATCGTACTGTTCAGTTGGTTGACGGTCGGGTCGTCGGTGCTGGTCTGGCCGTTGGGCATGTCATTGATCTACGCGGTCCCGGCGGTGGTGGTCGGGGTCGTCTTCCTGTTGGAGGCTCACCGGCTGCAGCGCCGGTCCGGGCGTGGTCTGCCGGTCCAGCCGATGCGGCTGTTCCACTGGTCGACGACCTACCTCACGGTGCTCTTCGTTGCTGTGGCGTTGGACGCGCTGGTCTGACGCCGGGGTCCCGTCCCGTCCAGGTCTCGAAACTTCTGTCGCGTTTGCCGCTTTTCGTGCTGGAATTTGTCCCTTTTTGGACACTGAAATCACCATCAATCATCTGTGGGACTTCTTAAACCCACGGATGATTGGAGTCACAAAAAGCCGACATCTGATCGGCGAAAGGTCGTCGCTCTGCTTACGCTTCGCGTATGGCAGATGGTTCCGATACGACGCTGGCGACCGAATCCGTCCCGGGGGACGCCCCCTCTGGTCTGGTCGCCGGCATCCGGTCCTTCGCCGCTGGCCACGGCGGCGCGAAGGCGGTCATCGAGTATGTCGGCAAGCGTGGCGCACGGATCGTCCTGGTGGGGGAGGACGGCGCCTGGGGCGACCAGTTCGCTGACGGCACCGACGTGGCCCGCGCCGCCTGCCTCAAGGCGGGGGTCGAGATCGAGAACGAGTGGGAGCGGGAGCTGATGGATCAGATGCGGCCCAGCAACGACCTGTGGCGGTCGATGTCGCGTCGCAGTCTGGCGCGCTGACCAGCCCTTTCCCGTCCTGCACAACGAACGACGACCAGTTGCGTGACTGGACGAGCGGTCTGTCAGCTGGAGGAACAGAGCCGAGCGAGACCCGGGCGTACCGCCCGGGTCTCGCTCGTTGTCCGCCGCCGCAACCGCGGCTGGACATCCAGCTGGACAGCGGTTAGACGCGGGCCGACGGCCGGACGGGTGCCGGCGGCACCGGTTGGGCGGTGCCGCTGTCGGCGCCCCAGCCGATCGTCCGGTACGTCTGCGGACGCCTGGTACGCAGCCAGAGCGCCCAACCGACGCCGGCCAGCGCGGCCAGGGCGTACCCGGCCGGGAACCACCAGCGCAGCGGGGACGCGCCGATGCCGAGCAGGTCACCGAAGCTGGTGACGGTGCCGACGAGGATCAGCCCGAGCGCGCCGGTGGCCGCGCCCGGCGCGACCAGTCGTCGCCAGGCCGACTCGCCACGCGGGTCGCGGCGGAAGTAGCCGATCACCGCGAGTGAGGTCACGGTCATCAGGATCAGCACGCCGAGCCCACCGGTGACGGTCACCCAGAAGAACAGGTGGGTGATGGGATCCAGCCCGGTCGCCGCGTACCCCACGATCACCGCGACGGCGAGCCCGCTCTGCACCAGCGAGCCGAGCTTCGGCGCGCCGGTCCGCCGGTTCGTCCGGCCGAGCGCCGCCGGCAGCACCCGTTCCCGCCCGAGGGCGAACAGGTACCGGGCAACGGTGTTGTGGAACGCGAGCAGCGCGGCGAACAGGCTGGTCAGGAACAACAACCGGCCGGCGTCCACGAGCGTCGTGCCGATGTGCGGGTCGACCAGCACGAACATCAGTTCGGTGCCGTACTCGCGGGCTTGGGCGACGACGTCGTTCGGGCCGGCCGCCACCGCCATCGCCCAGGCGGAACCCGCGTAGCACACTCCGGCGATCGTCACCGCGAAGTAGGTGGCCCGGGCGACCGTACGACGCGGATCACGGGTCTCCTCGGCGAACACCGTGCCGGCCTCGACACCGACGAAACCGGCTATGCCGCCGACCAGCATCGCCGCCACCCCTGGGGTGAGCAGCTGGCGGGGGTCGAGACCCGCGACGGCGGCACCGTCGGCGGGGTGGCCGACCATGACGATGCTGTAGCCGATGATGACCGCGAGCTCGGCCAGCAGCAGGCCAGCCAGGATCCGGCCGTTGAGGTCGACGCGGGCCAGGCCGAGTACGGTCACCAGGGCCCAGCCGGCCAGCGCGCAGAGCCACCACGGCACGGTGGCACCGGCGACGGCGAGTACCTCGGCGGCAACCACGCCGAAAGCGCCGTACAGCCCGATCTGCATCGCGTTGTACGCGACGACGGCGACGAACGCCGCCGCGATGCCGGGGATCCGGCCGAGACCGTGCGCGACGTAGCTGTACATCGCGCCGGCGTTGACGACGTGCCGGCTCATCGCCACGTAGCCGACGGCGAAGACCGCCATCACCACCGCGATGAGCAGGTAGGCGACCGGCACCGCGGTGGTGCCGGTGACGGCATAGCCGGTGCTGGCGCCGCCGGCCACCACGGTCAGCGGCGCGGCGGCGGCGAGAACGAAGAACAACACCTGGGGTACGCCCAGGCGGGACCGGGCCAACGTCGCGGCGACGGTGCCGGACCGGCTCGTACGGAAGGTAGACACGCGGGAGCTCCGAAAGTGGTCAGTCAGGAAAACGCGGGAGTGCGCGTGCGGTGACGGAGGATCGTCCGGGGTGCCGCTACGCGGGTCTGGTCCAGGCAGGGAACCGACCAGGGGCGCGGCAGCCACGGCACGGGGGGACCGTCACTGCCGCGCCCGGTTCGTCGTGCCGGTGGTTGTGCCCCGGCACAGGCGTAGCCTCACCGGTACTCTCCGCTATGGGGATAGGTCTGCCGTTTTCAACCGTCTTCAACGGTTGGTGACCTTACGGTTGCGCTCCGACCAGGGGGCGTTCGTTGCCGTCGTCGGAAACCACCCTGGTAGCAGCTGATTGCGGCCCGGTCGGCTCCCGGGTCCGGGTCGACCAGAGCGCGCCGAGGGTGGCCAGCCACACCAGACACGCGCCGAGCATGTGCGCGCTGACCAGCGCGACCGGCAGGTCGGTGAGGTACTGGACCACGCCGATCAGTCCCTGGGCGAGCTCCACGACGACGAGCACGGCCGCCGCGCGTACCGCCGGTCGGGGTGCGCCGACCGCGCGCAACGCGAACCACCAGGCGACCGACAACCCGATCAGCAGGGCGACCGAGTCAGCGTGCAGCTGGGACATGGCCTGCGGGTCCAGCCCGGTGCGCCCGGCGTCCGGGTCGCCGGCGTGCGGGCCGCTGCCGGTCACCACGGTGCCGAGTACCAGCACCCCGAAGCTCACGGCGGTGATCACGAAGGCCAACTGGCGCAGCGGCCGGGCCACCACGTCTCGGTTGGTGCGGCCGCCGACGCGTACCCGTTGCCACAACCCGTACGCCACCGCGATGGTGACCATCGACAGCATGAAGTGCAGCGCCACCACCCAGGGGTTGAGCTGCACCCGGACGCTGACCCCGCCGATCAGGCCCTGCAGGATCACCAGTCCCAGTACGCCGAGGGCCGGTCCGCGCAGGTCCAACCGGCGTGGCCGGGACCGCAGCACCGCCAGCAGGGTGGCGAGCGCGATCATGCCGACCAGGATGCCGAGGACCCGGTTGCCGAACTCGATGATGCCGAGCACGCCCATCTCCGGCGTGGTGACGTAGGAGTCGTCGGTGCAGCGCGGCCAGGTCGGGCAGCCGAGCCCGGACCCGGTGAGCCGCACGCCGCCCCCGGTCAGCACGATCGCGACGTTGGCCACCAAGGAGGCGAGCGCGAGCCGCCGGAGCAGGGCGGGGCCGGCGGTCAGCCGACCGGACGGGGAGACGGGCACGGCGGCAATCGTACCGATATGGCGGATACCACAGCCGTGCGGTGCCGCCGGTACCGCAGCCCTGCGGTGCCGCCAGCCGACTGCGGCAAGGCCTCGCCGTGCTGGTCCCGGTGGCGGTCACGCTCGGTGCGGTGGATCACCCGGAGGCGCGTTTGCGGCCGACCGCTGAAATACGTAACGTTGGCGTAGTGAAAAACAGGGTGGGCCTCCCGGAGGGCGGGTCGGCGACCGGTGCGGTCGCCGCCGGCCCGGACGGGCGTACCCGGGACCGCCTGGTCGGGCTGCTGCTGGAGCGGGGGGCGGCGACCGCCGCTCAGCTCGGTGATGAGCTCGGGCTGAGCCCGGCGGCGATCCGCCGCCACCTGGACGCGATGCTCGCCGACGGCGACGTGGTGACCCGGGACGCGGTCACCCGGGCCCGCCGGCGACGCGGTCGGCCGGCCAAGGTCTTCCGGCTCAGCGACGACGCCCGGTCCCGGCACGGGCGCTACCGCTACGACAGCATGGCCGCCGCCGCGCTGCGCTGGATCGCCGGTCACGGCGGCGAGGCGGAGCTGGAGGCGTTCGCGGCGGCTCAGGTCGCCGGGCTGGAGGCGCGGTGCCGGGCGGCGATCGACGATGCCGGTGCGGACCCGATCGCCCGCGCGGAGGCCCTCGCCGCCGCACTCAGCGCCGAGGGCTACGCTGCCAACGCGTCCACCATCGCCTCCGGGGGGCAGTTGTGCCAGCATCACTGTCCCGTGGCCCATGTGGCTGCCGAGTTTCCACAGCTGTGCGAGGCTGAGACCGCGGTGATCTCCCGCCTGATCGGCACCCATGTGCAGCGGCTGGCCACCATCGCTCACGGCGACGGGGTGTGCACCACGCACATTCCGGACCCGAGACGGGCCGGCGGCGCCCCGACCGTTGCCATCGATGTTTCCACCGACCACGTCACCAGCACTGTGAGGACAGATAGATGACCGAGCAGACCGTCGCGCCCATCTCCCAGGAGGAGCACCTCGCGGCCCTCGGCCGGTACGAGTACGGCTGGGCCGACCGCGACGTGGCCGGCGCTGCCGCCCAGCGCGGGCTCAACGAGGCGGTGGTGCGTGACATCTCCGCCAAGAAGAACGAGCCGCAGTGGATGCTCGACCTGCGACTCAAAGGGCTGCGGCTGTTCGGCCGCAAGCCCATGCCGGCCTGGGGCGCCGACCTCACCGGGATCGACTTCGACAACATCAAGTACTTCGTCCGCTCCACCGAGAAGCAGGCCGCCAGCTGGGAGGACCTGCCCGAGGAGATCAAGAACACCTACGACAAGCTGGGCATCCCGGAGGCGGAGAAGCAGCGGCTGATCGCCGGCGTCGCGGCCCAGTACGAGTCCGAGGTGGTCTACCACAAGATCCGTGAGGACCTGGAGGAGCAGGGTGTGGTGTTCCTCGACACCGACACCGCGCTGCGCGAGCACGAGGACATCTTCAAGGAGTACTTCGGCACCGTGATCCCGGTCGGCGACAACAAGTTCGCCGCGCTGAACACTTCGGTCTGGTCCGGTGGATCGTTCATCTACGTGCCGAAGGGTGTGCACGTGGAGATCCCGCTGCAGGCCTACTTCCGGATCAACACGGAGAACATGGGCCAGTTCGAGCGGACCCTGATCATCGTCGACGAGGGTGCCTACGTGCACTACGTCGAGGGCTGCACCGCGCCGATCTACTCCTCCGACTCGCTGCACAGCGCGGTGGTCGAGATCGTGGTGAAGAAGAACGCCCGGTGCCGCTACACGACCATCCAGAACTGGTCGAACAACGTCTACAACCTGGTCACCAAGCGGGCCGTCTGCCACGCCGGCGCCACCATGGAGTGGATCGACGGCAACATCGGTTCCAAGGTCACCATGAAGTACCCGGCCGTGTTCATGACCGGTGAGCACGCCAAGGGCGAGGTGCTCTCGGTGGCGATGGCCGGCGAGGGGCAGCACCAGGACGCCGGCGCGAAGATGGTGCACGCGGCACCGCACACCTCCTCCACGATCGTCTCCAAGTCCATCGCCCGCGGCGGCGGCCGGACCTCCTACCGTGGGCTGGTCCAGGTGCTGGAGGGCTCGCAGCACAGCCGGTCGACGGTGAAGTGCGACGCGCTGCTGGTCGACGCGATCTCCCGGTCGGACACCTACCCCTACGTCGACATCCGCGAGGACGACGTCGCGATGGGGCACGAGGCGACCGTCTCCAAGGTCAGCGACGACCAACTGTTCTACCTGATGAGCCGGGGTCTGAGCGAGGACGAGGCGATGGCCATGATCGTCCGGGGCTTCATCGAGCCGATCGCCAAGGAACTCCCGATGGAGTACGCCCTCGAGCTGAACCGGCTGATCGAGCTGCAGATGGAGGGCGCGGTCGGCTGACCCGCCCGAGACACCGCCCCACCGACACCGCCGAGAACAGGAAGAGATGACTATTCAGGCCTCCGCGCCGCCGAAGACCAAGTCGCAGGCGTTGCGCTCCTACGATGTCGCCGACTTCCCGGCCCTGACCGGCCTGGAGGAGGAGTGGCGCTTCACCCCGCTCAAGCGAATGCGGGGGCTGGCCACCGGCACTCCGGCCGCCAGCGGCTCGGTCCGGTACGAGTACGCCGACCTGCCCGCCGGGGTGACTGCGGGCCAGGTCGACCGCACCGACCGACGGGTCGGCGGCGTGCTGACCCCGTTCGACCGGATCAGCGCCCTGGCCTACACCGGCTGCGCCGAGGTCCTGCTGGTGGAGGTGGCACCGGAAGCCACCCCGGCCGAGCCGGCGGTGGTCCGGGTGCTCGGCACCGGGGCGGACCAGATCGCGTACGGGCACACCCTGGTCGACGTCGGACGGTTCGCCGAGGCGACCCTGGTGTTCGACCAGGTCGGCTCGACCACTCTGGCCGACAACGTCGAGGTGATCGTCGGCGACGGCGCGACGCTGACCCTGGTCACCGTCGCCGACTGGGCACCCGACGCGGTGCAGGCGCAGCATCTGAAGTTCCGGCTCGGCCGCGACGCCCGGGTCACGCACATCCAGGTCACCCTCGGCGGCGACCTGGTACGCCAGTTCACCAGCGTCGAGTACACCGGCCGGGGCGGCGACGCCGAGCTGTTCGGGCTCTACTTCGCCGACGCCGGCCAGCACCTGGAGCACCGGCAGATGGTGGACCACACCGTGCCGGACTGCCGCAGCAACGTCGGCTACCGGGGGGCGCTGCAGGGCGACAGCGCGCACACCGTCTGGGTCGGCGACGTACTGATCCGCGCCGAGGCCACCGGCACCGACACGTACGAGATCAACCGGAACCTGGTGCTGACCGACGGCGCCCGGGCCGACTCGGTGCCCAACCTGGAGATCGAGACCGGAGAGGTGGCCGGGGCCGGGCACGCCAGCGCCACCGGCCGGTTCGACGACGAGCAGCTGTTCTACCTGATGGCCCGGGGCATTCCAGAGGCCGAGGCGCGCAAGCTGGTGGTCCGCGGGTTCTTCGCCGAGCTGGTCGACAAGATCCCGGTGGCCGAGCTGCGCGACCGGCTCGGCGACGCGATCGAGCAGCGGCTGCGCCGCGTCGAGGCCGGCGCGGCCGCGCCGCGCACCGCCGACGTGGCGGCACCACCGACCGTGCCCGGCCAGCCCGGTGCGGTCACCGAGAGGACCCGCTGAGCATGTCCGACCTGATCCGGGTCTGCGCCACCACCGAGATCCCGAAGGGTACGGCGGTCAGCGCCGACATCGACGGTACGCAGATCGCCCTGGTGCACACCGACGAGGACTCCTTCCACGCGGTGTACGACGAGTGCTCGCACGCCGCGGTCGCCCTCTCCGAAGGCGAGGTGGACGGCTGCACGTTGGAGTGCTGGCTGCACGGTTCGCGTTTCGATCTGCGCACCGGCGAGCCGACCGGGCTGCCCGCCACCGAACCCGTACCCGTCTTCCCCGTCGAGATCCGCGACGGCGACATCTACGTCAGTCTGACGCCGAGCAATGGAGTGACCGCACCATGAGCGTTCTGGATATCCGCGACCTGCAGGTTTCGGTCAAGCTGCCGGAAGGCGAGCTCAAGCCGATCCTGGCCGGGGTGACGCTGACCATCCGGTCGGGGGAGACACACGCCATCATGGGCCCGAACGGCTCCGGCAAGTCGACCCTGGCGTACTCGATCGCCGGGCACCCCAAGTACGAGATCACCGGCGGGGAGGTGCTGCTCGACGGTGCGGACGTACTGGCCATGTCGGTCGACGAGCGGGCCCGTGCCGGACTGTTCCTCGCCATGCAGTACCCGGTGGAGGTGCCCGGCGTCTCGGTGGCGAACTTCCTGCGTACCGCCAAGACCGCCGTCGACGGTGCCGCGCCGAAGCTGCGTACCTGGGCCGGCGAGCTGCGTGGGGCCATGGAGCGGCTGCAGATGGACCCGGCGTTCGCGCAGCGCAACGTCAACGAGGGCTTCTCCGGTGGCGAGAAAAAGCGGCACGAGATTGTGCAGCTGGAGCTGCTCAAGCCGAAGATGGCCATCCTCGACGAGACCGACTCCGGGCTCGACATCGACGCCCTGCGGGTGGTCAGCGAAGGGGTGAACCGGGTTCGCTCCACCGGGGAGACCGGCCTGCTGCTGATCACCCACTACACCCGGATCCTGCGCTACATCAAGCCGGACTTCGTGCATGTCTTCGTCGGCGGACGCATCGTCGAGGAGGGCGGCCCGGAGCTGGCGGAGAAGCTGGAAGCCGAAGGTTACGAGCGGTACGTCGCGGGTGCCGGCGCGGCGTCGGCCTGAGATCCACTACCACCCTGTGTGCAGAAGGGCGGCGTCGAGCCGATGAGCACCATAGCCATCCCCCGGGACACACCGGCGCCGGGCGGTCCGTCCGCTCTGGACGTCGCGGCCGTCCGGGCCGACTTTCCGATCCTCGGTCGGGAAGTCAACGGGCATCCGCTGGTCTATCTGGACAGCGCCAACACCTCGCACAAGCCGCGCCAGGTGCTCGACGCGCTGACCGACTTCTACCAGTCGCACAACGCCAACGTCGCCCGCTCGGTGCACACCCTCGGCACCGAGTCCACCGAGGCGTACGAGGGCGCCCGGGCCAAGCTGGCCGCGTTCGTCAACGCGGGCAGCCCGGACGAGGTGGTCTTCACCAAGAACTCCACCGAAGCGATCAACCTGGTCGCGTACGCGTTCTCCAACGCCTCGACGGGCGCCGCGATCGGGGCCGACCCCCGGTTCCGGCTCGGCCCAGGTGACGAGGTGGTGATCTCCGAGATGGAGCACCACTCGAACATCGTGCCGTGGCAGCTGCTCTGCGAACGCACCGGTGCCACACTGCGCTGGTTCGGGCTGACCGAGGACGGTCGGCTGGACGAGTCGCAGCTGGACGAGTTGGTCACCGAGCGGACCAAACTGGTCTCCCTGGTGCACATGTCGAACATCCTCGGCACGGTCAACGACCTCACCGCGATCACCCGGCGGGTCCGCGAGGTCGGTGCGCTGCTGCTGCTGGACTGCTCGCAGTCGGTGCCGCACCGTCCGGTCGACGTCGTCGCGCTGGATGCCGACTTCATCGTCTTCACCGGGCACAAGATGTGCGGACCGACCGGGATCGGGGTGCTGTGGGGCCGCGCCGCGCTGCTCGCCGCGATGCCGCCGGTGCTCGGCGGCGGCTCGATGATCGAGACGGTGGCGATGAGCGGGTCCACGTTTGCCGCCCCGCCGGCCCGGTTCGAGGCCGGCACCCCGCCGATCGCCCAGGCGGTCGGCCTCGGTGCCGCCGTCGACTACCTCGCCGGGCTGGGCATGCCGGCGGTCGCCGCGCACGAGCAGCGGATCACCGGGTACGCCCTGGAGGCGCTGGCCACCGTGCCGGGGCTGCGGATCGTCGGCCCGCCCGGACCAGACGGGCGGGGTGGCACGGTCTCGTTCGCGGTGGACGGGATCCACCCGCACGACGTGGGTCAGATCCTGGACGCCCAGGGGGTGCAGGTACGGGTCGGCCACCACTGCGCCCGGCCGGTCTGCGTGCGCTACGGCGTCCCGGCGACCACCCGGGCCTCGTTCTACCTCTACACCACGACCGGCGAGGTCGACGCGCTGGTGCATGGTCTGGAGAAGGCGCGGAAGGTCTTCGGCTGATGGAGCTCGACCAGCTGTACCAGGAGATCATCCTGGACCACTACAAGCGTCCGCAGGGGCGTGGTCTACGCGAGCCGTACGCGGCGGAGGCGCATCACGTCAACCCGACCTGCGGCGACGAGATCACCGTACGGGTGAGTCTGGGTGCGGACACCCGGCTCGGGGTGTCGCACGACGGTCAGGGTTGTTCGATCAGCCAGGCGTCGGCGAGCGTGCTGTACGAGTTGGTCGACGGTCGGCCGGTGGACGAGGCGTTCGCGGTGCACGGTGCCTTCGTCGCGCTGGTGTCCGGCCGCGGCGAGGTCGAGCCGGACGAGGATGTGCTGGGTGACGGGGTGGCGTTCGCCGGTGTGGCGCGCTATCCGGCCCGGGTGAAGTGTGCGTTGCTGCCGTGGATGGCCTTCAAGGACGCCGCGGCACGCGCCGGTGTGGGCGCGAGCCCGGAGGTGAAGCAGTGAGTGCCGAAGAGACCATGACCGGGGCGACACAGGCGACGGAGCCCACCGACGGCGGTACGGCCGCCGCAGCGACCGTCGGCCAGCCGGCGATCGCCGACATCGAGGAGGCGATGAAGGACGTCGTCGACCCGGAGCTGGGCATCAATGTGGTCGATCTCGGCCTGGTGTACGGCGTACACGTCGACGATGACAACGTGGCCACCCTGGACATGACGTTGACCAGCGCGGCCTGCCCGCTGACCGACGTGATCGAGGAGCAGGCCCGTACCGCGTTGACCACTGGACCCGGTGGCGGACTGGTGTCCGACATCCGGATCAACTGGGTGTGGATGCCGCCGTGGGGGCCCGACAAGATCACTGACGAGGGCCGGGACCAGTTGCGGGCGCTCGGCTTCAACGTCTGACGGCACCCGCGCCGCCGCCGGCCGTCCAGTCCGGCCGGCGGCGCTCGGCGGGTCAGTGCACCAGACTGACCAGGGCCCGTTTGAGGAAACCGTCGTGCCGGTCGTCGACCCAGCTGACCGCGCTGATCGGGCGCCCCTGCCGGCGGGCCTCGTCGCAGTAGTCCAGCACGTCGGTGGCCGGCTGGTAGTCGGTCACCGCGAGCGCCGCGTTGGCGCGCATGCGGTACGCCGCGTCCTCGGCGTCGCGTACCGCCACCCGTCCGTCGTCGTCACGGCGGGCGGCCACGGTGATCTGCCAGCCGAAGATCTGGACCAGCACGATTCCGGGTGGGGCGTTCGCCGGGATGCTCACCTCGGCATTGGCCCGGGCGAGCGCCTCGGCCACCTCCCGTTGGTAGGTACCGGCCCAGGCCGCATGCGCCTGTTGCGGACGCATCACCGACAGCAGGTCGGTCTGCCGGTCCGCAGGCATCGCGGTGAGCAGGGCAGCGACGGTGGGTTGCGGCAGCCGGTCGGCGACCGCGTGCACCTGCTCGGCCGGAAGCCGATTGAGCATGGCCACCGCCTCGGCGGTCGGCATGGCTCGGGCCAGGTCGGCCACCTGATCGGTGCTGAGCAGACCGATCAACCGGGACCGCAGATCGTCGCCGGCGGCCGGTAGCAGCCGGACCAGGTCGGTGGTCGTCAGCTCGGCAACTGCCACCGGGATGCGGTCGGCCGGCATGGCTGCCAGCAGCCCGACAGCCTGTCGCGGCGAAGTGCTGCGGACCATCGCGATCAGCTGGGTCATGGGCATCATCCCACCGGGCAGCATGAGTGTCGTCTCCAGGGAGTCAAGTGATCGTTACGCGCGCCTGATGTGCCTAACATCCCTGGTCGGCGTGGTGCATCACCCCGTCGGCGGACAAGTTCCCCGATTCGGTCAGGCCGGTCCACCGGGCCGGCGGTGCGCCGCATACCGCTTGGCCAGCCGGCGTCCCGCGACACCGTCGTGGATGGATCACCGGATGCCGTCGTACTCACCCACCACCGTCGACGATCTTGGCTCCGGTAACCGGCTGGGTGGCGGTGCCGGCCGCCGGTAGTATGGGGCCGTGCTGCTCTGCGAAGGCTGAACCGCCCCACGCCGACGGACAGGACGTCCGGTCGGCGTTTTGTCGTGTCCGCGAGTCAGCTTCCGATCTCAGGAGTGAGCTACCAATGATCACCGCTACCGGCCTGGAACTGCGTGCGGGCTCGCGGATCCTGCTGTCCGACACCACCCTGCGGGTGCAGCCCGGCGACCGCATCGGCCTGGTCGGCCGCAACGGTGCCGGCAAGACCACCACCCTCAAGGTGCTGGCCGGCGAGGGCCTGCCGTACACCGGACAGATCGACCGGCGCAGCGCGGTCGGATATCTTCCGCAGGATCCGCGTACCGGCGACCTGAACGTGACCGCTCGCGACCGGGTGCTGTCGGCCCGCGGCCTGGACCGGCTGATGTCCCAGATGAACGAAGTCGAGCAGCAGTTGGCGCAGGGCGGCACCGACGAGCGCCTGGTCCGTCGCTACGGCACGCTGGAGGACCAGTTCGCCTCCCTCGGCGGGTACGCCGCCGAGGCGGAGGCAGCCAGGATCTGCGCCAACCTGGGTCTGCCGGACCGGGTGCTGGGCCAGCCGATCGGGACGCTCTCCGGCGGTCAGCGCCGCCGTATCGAGCTGGCCAGGATCCTGTTCCGGGACGCGGCCGAGAACGGCGGCGGCATCCTGCTGCTCGACGAGCCGACCAACCACCTGGACGCCGACTCGATCACCTGGCTGCGTGGCTTCCTCGCCGGGCACAAGGGCGGGCTGGTGGTGATCAGCCACGACGTGGACCTGCTGGACGCGGTGGTCAACAAGGTCTGGTTCCTCGACGCCACCCGCTCGGTGGTGGACGTCTACAACGTCGGCTGGGCGGCGTACCAGCAGCAGCGGGAGACCGACGAGCGGCGCCGCCGCCGGGAACGAGCGAACGCCGAGAAGAAGGCCGGTGCGCTGCTCGCCCAGGCCGACAAGATGCGGGCCAAGGCCACCAAGACGGTGGCTGCGCAGAACATGGCCCGGCGAGCGGAGAAACTGCTCGCCGGTCTGGAGGACGAGCGGGTTGCCGACAAGGTGGCCAAGGTCCGGTTCCCCAGCCCGGCCCCGTGCGGCAAGACGCCGTTGACGGCGGCAGGGCTGTCGAAGTCGTACGGATCGTTGGAGATCTTCTCCGGGGTCGACGTGGCGGTCGACCGTGGCTCCCGGGTGGCGATCCTCGGGCTGAACGGTGCCGGCAAGACGACGTTGCTGCGGATTCTCGGTGGCCTGGTCGAGCCGGATTCCGGTGCGGTGCGGCCCGGGCACGGGCTGCGGATCGGCTACTACGCGCAGGAGCACGAGACCCTGGACGTCGAGCGTTCGGTGCTCGACCACATGCGCAGTGCGGCGATCGACCAGGCGGATACCGACCTGCGAAAGATTCTCGGTGCGTTCCTGTTCAGCGGTGAGGACGTGAACAAGCCGGCCGGGGTGCTCTCCGGTGGGGAGAAGACCCGGCTCGCGTTGGCCACGCTGGTCTGTTCGGGGGCGAACGTATTGCTGCTCGACGAGCCGACCAACAACCTGGATCCGGTCAGTCGTGAACAGGTTCTCGATGCCATCGCCCGGTATCCCGGCGCCATCGTCCTGGTGACCCATGATCCGGGTGCGGTGCTGGCTCTCAAACCAGACCGGGCGATTCTCCTGCCCGACGGTGATGAGGACGCGTGGAGCGACGACCTGCTCGAACTCGTGGAACTTGCATGAGGGCGCGGTCCGTCCGGCAGCCCGGCCCGGGGCGATGCTTCATCGGTGAACGTCATTATCGGATAGCGTGAATTGTATGAACAAGGCGCACCGGGTGGGGCTGACGAAGGGCTGCCGGCATGCCGGTGGGATTCCTCGGTGGCGCCGTATCGGGTAACTGACAGGGCTGTGCGTGTCGGTTGGCGAACAGTTGATATCTGGCGCATGATCGTTGGAGACGGTCTAATAGGTGGGACCGCATCGAACCGCACAGTCTGGGACGTGAGGAATCAGCATGGCAGCCACCGGCACAGCCGCCACCACCGAGAAGGGTCGCCGGATCGTCGGAGCCGAGCGTCAGACCCTGGCCAAGGACCTGGTCAAGCGGTACACATCCGGCGAGAGCATCCGCGCCCTTGCGGCCTCCACCGGCCGCTCGTACGGGTTCGTCCACCGGGTGCTCACCGAGTCCGGCGTGCAACTGCGCCAGCGTGGCGGCGCTCGGCGTCGCAAGAAGGGGTGACGATCCAGTTGCGCCCCGTACCCCGCTGTCACGGTCAAGGCCCTCGTTGACCGTGTCCGGTGGCGTACGACTCGACTACGACGGGCCGGTCGCGACAGTGACGTTGGACCGGCCCGACGTGCTCAACGCTCAAACCCCGCAGATGTGGCGGGCGCTGCGCGGCATCGGCCGGGAGCTGCGCGGCGACGTTCGCGTCGTGGTGGTCCGCGGCGCCGGTCGGGCCTTCTCCGCCGGCCTCGACCGGGGCGCGATCCAGGCACTGCTCGATCCCAGCGCTGCGGGTGGCACCGATGCGGATCTCGCCGCGACCGACCATCCGCGAGCCGACTCGCCTGGTGACGGTCCGCCTGGTGACGATCCGACCCCGCCGCCGTTGGCCGCCCTGTCGCCGGACGAGTGCGCCGCCCGGATCGCCGAGTACCAGGAGGCCTTCACCTGGCTGGCCCGCCCCGACGTGATCAGCGTCGCCGCCGTGCACGGGCCGGCCGTAGGCGCCGGATTCCAGCTTGCCCTCGGCTGCGACCTGCGCGTCCTGGCCGACGACGCCCGGCTGCGGATGGCCGAGGTGACCCTCGGCCTGGTGCCGGACCTCGGTGGCACCCGGCGACTCGTCGACCTGGTCGGCTACGCCAGGGCCCTGGAGATCTGCGTCACCGGTCGCTGGCTCGACGCGGCCGAGGCCGATCGGCTCGGGCTGGCCAACCTGGTGGTGCCCGCGACGGAGCTGGCCCCGGCCGTCGCCGACCTGGTCGCGGCCGTGCTGGCCGGGCCCCGCGACGCGGTCGTCGAGATCAAGGCCCTGCTCACCGGAGCCACCGACCGCACCCCCGCCGCCCAGCTGCGCGCCGAGCGGGAGGCGCAGACCCGACGGATCCGGGACCTGACCGGAGCCGGCGAGTAGCCGCCGGGTCGGGCAGTAAGGCCTCAACGGGAAGACACCAGTTACCTGAACTGTTGTCGTAGGCGTCCGGGACACTGGTACCCGCGACGGTGGCGAGACGAAGGTGGCGGGTGCCGATGGCTGGATCCGGTGGGATGGGTGGCATGGGGGCCGGCTGGGGCATGCTGCGTTCGATGCGCGACGGCGACCAGCTACGTTCCCACCGGGTCAGCCGGGGCACCACCCGGCGGATCGTCGCCTTCGCCCACCCGTACCGGCGGGACATCAGCGTCTTCCTGGTAACCGTCGTGCTGGCGGCCGGCATCGGGGTCGCCACCCCGGTCCTCGCCGGCGACGTGGTGAACACGATCACCGCCGGTCGCGCCGACGCCGGCGCGACCGTGGTCCGGCTGGCCCTGCTGATCGCCGGTCTCGCCGTGGTGGACGCGCTGCTCTCCCTGGCCCAACGCTGGTACGCCGCCCGGATCGGTGAGGGCATCATCCTGGACCTGCGGACCCGGGTCTTCGACCACGTGCAGCGGATGCCGTTGCAGTTCTTCACCCGGACCCAGACCGGTGCGCTGGTCAGCCGGCTCAACAACGACGTGATCGGCGCCCAGCGGGCCTTCACCTCGACGCTGTCCGGTGTGGTCAGCAATGTCATCCAACTGGTGCTCACCGCCGCGGTGATGTTCACCCTGTCCTGGCAGATCACCGCGCTGTCCCTGGTGCTGCTGCCGATCTTCATCGTGCCGGCCCGCCGGGTCGGCAAGCGGCTCGCGGAGATCACCCGGGAGTCGTACGACCTCGACGCCAAGATGAACGCCACGATGACCGAGCGGTTCGGGGTCGCCGGCGCGCTACTGGTCAAGCTCTTCGGCCAGCCCGAGGTCGAGGCACGCCGGTTCGCCGAGCGGGCCGACCGGGTCCGGGAGATCGGCATCCAGTCGGCGATGTACTCGCGTACCTTCTTCGTGGCGATGCTGCTGGTCGCCTCGCTCGCCCAGGCGCTCACCTACGGACTCGGCGGCTGGCTGGCGGTCACCGGCGCGGTCAGCGCCGGCACCGTGGTGACCCTGGCCCTGCTGCTCACCCGCCTCTACGGGCCGCTGACCGCGTTGAGCAACGTGCGGGTCGACGTGATGAGCGCGCTGGTCTCCTTCGACCGGGTGTTCGAGGTGCTCGACCTCGCCCCGTCGATCGCCGAGCGCCCGGACGCCGTCGTCGTGCCGCCCGGCTCGAGCCGACTGGAGTTCCGCGACGTCCGGTTCCGGTACCCCAGCGCCGCCGAGATCTCGCTGGCCTCGCTGGAGGACGTCGCGACGCTCGACCGCACGGTCTCCGAGCCGGTGCTGCGCGGGGTGTCGTTCACCGTGGAGCCGGGGCAGCTGGTCGCCCTGGTCGGCCCGTCCGGCGCCGGCAAGAGCACCACCGCCATGCTGGTCTCCCGGGTGTACGACGTGAGCGACGGCGAGATCCGGGTGGGTGGGGTGGACGTGCGTGACGCGACACTCGACTCGCTGCGCGACACCATCGGGGTGGTCACCCAGGACTCCCACCTGTTCCACGAGACGATCGCGGAGAACCTGCGGTACGCCAGGCCGGACGCCACCGACGACCAGATGTGGGCGGCGCTGCGCGGCGCGCAGGTCGACGGGCTGGTCCGGGCCCTGCCGGACGGGCTGGACACGGTGGTCGGTGAGCGCGGCTACCGCTTCTCCGGCGGCGAGAAACAGCGGATTGCCATCGCCCGGCTGCTGCTCAAGGCACCGTCGATCGTCATCCTCGACGAGGCCACCGCCCACCTCGACTCGGAGTCCGAGGCGGCGGTGCAGCGCGCCCTGTCGGTCGCGCTCACCGGCCGTACCGCACTGGTCATCGCGCACCGGCTGTCGACGGTGCGCGACGCGGACCAGATCCTCGTCCTCGACGAGGGCCGGATCGTGGAGCGCGGTCGACACGCCGAGCTGATCGCCGCCGGTGGGCTGTACGCCGAGCTGTACCGAACCCAGTTCGCGATGGCCGACTCGCCGACCCCGTACCTCGACGACACCGGGCTGGATCCGGTGACTGCCGGGTCGGGTCGGGCATTTCCGGCCGAACAGGACCTGCCCCCGCCGTCGGGCACCGCCGCCGGATAGCGGTCCGCCGTCGACTACGCTGGGCCGATGGAACCGGAGGCTGCGGTCGCGGCGGCACTGCGCGAGTTCGCTGCGCGGCTGGCCGCGCTCGATCTGGCACCGGCCCGGTCGGCTGGCGTGGCGGTTCGCGTCGGCGACGCCGACCCTGTCGTACTGACCGACTCGGTGGCTGCGGCGCTCTGCGCCGCCCTGCGGTCGTACCACGATCCGCGCGACCGGGGCCGGTGCGCCCAGTGCGGGGGGCCACGTCTCGACGAAGGTCTTCAGTGCCTCGACTGCGGACAACCTGCCGGCCTGTTCGGTCAGCTGATCCGCGAGCGGTTGGCCCGCCACCAGTAACCGCCTATTGCGGCGGTCCGGCCGTCACCGCCTGCCGTAGCCGGTCGAACTCGGCGACGAGCCGGTCGAGCTGGTAGTGGGCATTGAGCCCGCTCGGGTTGGGCAGCACCCAGAGCCTCGCGCCGCCGAGGTCCTCGGGCCGGGGTCCGACGACCGCCCGTGGCTGGTCGAACGCCAGCCGGTAGGCGGTCACCCCGACCACGGCGATCCACCGGGGTCGGCACGCGGCGGCCAGCCGGACGAGCCGCGCGCCTCCGGCGACCAGCTCCGGCGGCGTGAGTTCGTCGGCCCGCGCCGTCGCCCTGGCGACCAGGTTCGTCACGCCCAGCCCGAACCCGGGCAGCAGATGATCTTCGCTGGGGTCGAGCCGCCGGGGCGTGAAACCGGACCGGTGCAGCGTCGGCCAGAACCGGTTGCCCGGGCGGGCGAAGTGGTGGCCGACGGCAGCGGAGTACAGGCTCGGATTGATTCCGCAGAACAGCACGTCGAGATCGGGTCCGACGACGTCGGGCAGGGTACGGCCGACAGCGTCGGCCAGCAGCTGCGCCATCGTGGCCCGGTCGGTGGACACGCCGAAAAGCCGTTCAGGGGCAGGGCAGCGCGCCGCCGTCGACGGGCAGCGTGATTCCGGTCAGATAGCTCGCGGCCGGGGACAGCACGAACGCCGCCACCCGCCCGAACTCCTCCGGCTCGCCCAGCCGACCGAGTGGGATGTCCGCTTCCGCCTCGGCCCGGGCCTGCTGGGGATCGTCGCTCGCGGCGAAGAGCTCCACGTTGCGGTCGGTCATGATCCGGCCCGGCAGCAGGCTGACCACCCGGACGCCCCGGCCGGCGTAGCCGTCGGCGAGCTCCTTGGCGACCGCCGCGAGACCGGGCCGCAGCCCGTTGGAGATGCCCAGGCCGGGCAGTGGCATCCGGGCCGACGTCGACAGCACCACGGCGACCGCACCGCCGGCGGGTAGCGCGTCGGCGACGGCCCGTACCGCCCGTACCGTGCCGACGAACACGGTGTCGAAGGCCGCCCGCCACTGTTCGTCGCTGACCGCGTGGCTGGGACCGGGTTTCGGCCCGCCGACCGAGATCAACGCGCCGTCGATCCGGCCGAAGTGCTCCTGGGCCGTCGCGACCAGGCGTGCCGCGCAGTCCGGCTCGGCCAGGTCGGCGCTGACCGCGATCGCCTGCCGCGGGCCGCCGAGGCGGTGTGCCGCCGCCGTCAGCCCGGCGGCGTCCCGGGCGGCGAGCACCACCCGTGCTCCGTCGGCGACCAGACAGGCGGCGGTGGCGTAGCCGAGTCCACGGGACGCGCCGGTGAGCACGTACACCCGGTTTTCGAGGCCGAGGTCCATGCCCACGATCCTGCCGCATGCCGTGAAGCCGCCGGTCGTGACCCCGGCGGCCGCCGGTCGTGACCCCGGCGGACGACCGGGCCGGCTACCGGCGGAGGCCGAACGTCCGGACCCGGCCGGCGACCTGGACCGTCCACCCGCCGGGCAGCCGTCGTACCGCCGGGAGACGGCGTCGGCGGGGAGCTGACGACCCGTCGTAGCACCAGCCGGCCTCCCGGCCGGCGAGCTCCGCCACGGCCAGGCCCGGCAGACGGTCGCTGGCGGCCAGCGCCCGGACGAAGTCCCAGCCGTCGCGCAACCCACCCGCCGACCGCCGGCCCGTAGCCCAGCGGACGAACACGGCCGGCCAGGCGTCACCCAGCGAGGCGGCCAGCAACGGCCAGTGCCGGGCCACCTCACCGGCCCGCTTGCGCAGCAGCGCGGTACGGGCGACCGACAGCCGGTACGGGTCGAAGCCGGGCGGCGGATCGGTGTCGTCGACGAGCGACGCGACCAGCGCACGTTGGGCGGCGGCGAGCTCTGCCCGTCGGGTGGCGGCAAGCCCGGTACGGGGGTCGGGAGCGTCGTCGGACGATGCCTGGCCGGTCACGTGACCCGGTCCAGACCGGCTGTCGCCGAGATCGTGTCCAGTTCGGCGCGCAGCACCTCGGCCGGTGGATAGCGTCCGTCCCGCTCCAGTAGCACCGCTGGTGGCCGCCGCCGGGCGCACAGGTCGGTGAGCAGCTGCAGCACCTCGGTTGGGACCGGGTCGGTGTGCGTGTCGTGGTAGATCCCGTCCCGGTCGGCGGCACCGCCAGCGACGTGCAGGTACGCGATGCGTTCCAGCGGCAGCCGGTCGAGCAGGGCGACCGGGTCGTCGCCCCGGTTGCGGGCGTTGGCGTAAACGTTCGCGACGTCCAACAGCAGCAGCGCGCCGGAGCGTTCGATGACCTCACTGACGAAGTCGGCCTCGTCGAGCTCGTCGTCGGGCCAGTCGAACACTGCGGCGATTGGTTCGAGCGCGATCGGCACCGGCAGCTCGGCGGACACCCGCCGGACGTTGCCGACGACCGTGTCGACCGCCGCCCAGGTGCGGGGCAGCGGCAGCAGATGCCCGGCCTCGACCCCGCCGGCCCGGACGAAAGCGATGTGTTCGCTGACCAGGGGCGCGCCAAGCAGCTCGGCGACGCCCGCGAGCCGATCGACCCGGTCCTGCTCGACCGGCTCGGCACTGCCAAGGGACAGCCGTACGCCGTGCGGCACGACGGTCACCCCACGCTCACGGAGCCGGCGAAGCCCGTCGTCCAGTGGCCGGCCGGGGTCGACCGACTCGGCGATCACCTCGCAGAAGCGCAATCCGGGCAATCCATCGACGAAGCCGGAGATCTCCGGCCGCCAGCCGATGCCGACCCCGAGCCCACCGTCGGGGTTGGGCGGCCAGGCGGTGACGGACATCAGGCTCATCCGCCGCAGCCGCCACCGCAGCCGCCGCCTCCTCCGTCACCGCCACCCCCGCCGCTGTCACCGCCCCAACCGGAGGACCCGGTGCCGGAGCTCACCCGCTGGATCTCCGCGGTCCCCGCAAACGCCGGGTCCATGGCCCACAAGGACGCCGCTCCGAAAACGCCGACCCCCATCGCAGCGCCGGCGACACCGTACGTCGCGGGGGCCGGCCGCAAGGTCGGCGAGAGGTGACGGTACTGGCTGCGCAGTTTGGTGAGGAGGCGATTCGCGGCCCGGGTACGGCGCGGCACCGAGAAGAACAGCACCATCGCCACCGGTACGGTGACCGCGAGCATCAGCACCAGGTAGCCGACCGGCCGGTTGTTCGCGGCGCCGGCGAACACCCGCAGCACACCGACGGCGGCGAGGATCCCGACCGTGCCGGCGAGCAGCCGGGCGGTACGGCGTTGGCCGTCACCGATGGCCAACCCGGCAGAGACCAGGCCGTCGCGCATTCGATGCAGCGCGTCGACGACCCACTGATCGGTCTGCAGGTCGCGGACCCGTACCTGGCGCTGCGCGGCGTGGTGGACCGCCTGGTCGAGCTGCCCGGCACCGGCCGGCAGTGGACCGGCCGCCCGCAACGTACCGCGGCTGCCGACGTCGACGCTGCCCGCCGAGCGCAACGCCGCCAGGCTGGCGTACACAGCCAACCGGCCCCCGCCGTTGAGGTACGCGACCTCGGCGCCGCCGAGTGATCCGGTGCGGCCGTCGTGCCCGGAGAGCGCGATCCGCCGGTAGCCGAGGTTGGCGACGAGGAGCACCAGCGCGGTCAGTCCGAAGACGACGAGGAAGGTGGGGCCGGGGATGCCCCAGGTGTCACCGGGCGTCATAGGGTCTCCTGGTCGCTGGGCGGGCGTCGGGTCACCGACGCTCCCGCGCTGACGGTGGTCCCTATTGTGGGACAGCCGTGCCACCGGTCAGCGTGGCGGAGGTCGACGTACCGCCTCCTCGACGATGTCGAGGACGGCGCCGAGGTCGCTGCCAGGCCGCCCCATTGCCAGCTGCAGCACCAGCCCGTCGTAGGCCAGTTCCAGGAACCGCGCCAGGACGTCGATCGGTACGTCGTCGCGCAGCACGCCGGCATCGCGTTGGCGGCCGAGCCGCTCCCGGGTCGCCTCGGCGATCGCGGCGGACCGGGCGGCCCAGCGCCGGGCGAAGTCCGGGTCGGTACGCAGCCGCCGGGACACCTCGAGCTGGCTGCCCAGCCAGCCGGCGGTGTCCGGGGAGTCTGCCCGGGTGAGCAGGTCGCGCATCACCTGGACCAGGCCGTTGCGGGCCACCGTCTCGACCATCGCGGCCGCGTCGTCCTCGGCGACCGCCAGGAACAGTGAGTCCTTGTCCCGGAAGTGGTGGAAGATCGCTCCCCGGGACAGCCCGGTGGCCTCCTCCAGCCGGCGGACGGTGGCACCTTCGTACCCGTGCCGGGCGAAGCAGACCCGGGCGGCGGCGAGGATCTCCTGGCGGCGTGCGTCGAGCTGGATCTGGCTCACCCGGGGCATGATGTGATCGTGTCAGGTGGGCAGACCGGTAGCAAGCCGTACGTACGGCTTGCTACCGGTACTCGTTTACATTCTGGGACTGTTCCCCGCCATACGGTGTCGCGTAAGGTGCGCCCGTGCCACTCCTGCTCCTGGATCTGGACAACACCCTGCTCGACCGGGCCGGGGCGTTTCGCGTGTGGGGTCAGGAATTCCTGGACTCGGTCGGTGCCCCACGAGACGACATCGACTGGCTGGTCTCCGTCGATGCCGACGGGCTGACCGACCGGTGGGATCTGGCCGATGCGCTCCGGGAGCGGTATCGACTCCGGTCGTCGTCGGTCGACCTGGTCGAGGAGCTGCACGACGGCGTCGTGCGGCACACCCGGCTGGATCCGCTGGTGGCCTGTTCGTTGGCGATCGCACGGGACGCCGGCTGGGTGCCGGTGATAGTCACCAACGGGACGGCCCGCCAGCAGGAGGCGAAGATCCGCCGGACCGGCCTGGACCGGTACGTGGCCGACTGGGTGATCTCGGAGGCCGCCGGGGTCAGCAAACCCAACCCGAGGATCTTCGCACTGGCCGCGCAGAGCGTGCGGATGCGGCTACGCGGCGCCTGGATGGTGGGTGACAGCCCGGAGGCCGACATCGGCGGAGCCGCCGCGGCCGGACTGCCCAGCGTCTGGTTGCACCGGGGCCGCAACTGGCTGGACGAGCGGTACGCGCCGACCCGGGAAGCGTCCGGTGTGATCCCGGCCGTGGCCGCGGTGCTGGCCGGCTGACCTGCGGTTCTCCTCGCCGCAGCCACTACTGCAGGTAACTCTCCACCTCGCCGGTGGGCCGTGGCTGGACGGCGTCCGGGTCGCCGCCGCCGTCCCGGGCGGCCCGGCGGCGACGCAGCAGGTCCCAGCACTGGTCGAGCGCCTCTTCCAGCGCGCCCAGTCGGGCGTGTTCCTCGTCTGCGGAGAGCTGCCCGGCGGCGAACCTGCCACGCAGCTCGTGCTCCTCGTCGACCAGTTCCTGGATTCGGGCCAGCAAGGTCCTGTCGTCCATGGTCCGAGCTTGGCACAACACGGCGGTGGGTGGTGACCGGACCGGGTCACCACCCACCGCCGCCGTTCATCCGTGACCGGATCAGCTGGCCAGCATCTTGCGCAGCACGAACTGCAGGATGCCGCCGTGCCGGTAGTAGTCGGCCTCGCCCGGGGTGTCGATCCGGACCACGGCCTCGAACTCGACACCCGTGTCGGTGCGCACGGTCACCGTACGCGGAGTGGTGCCGTCGTTGAGCGTGGTCACCCCGACGATGTCGATCGTCTCGGTGCCGGTGAGCCCGAGGGAGGCGGCGTCCTGCCCGGCCGGGTACTGCAGCGGCAGCACCCCCATGCCGATCAGGTTGGAGCGGTGGATCCGCTCGTACGACTCGGCGATGACGGCCCGTACGCCGAGCAGCATGGTGCCCTTGGCCGCCCAGTCCCGTGACGAACCGGAGCCGTACTCCTTGCCGGCCAGCACCACCAGCGGCACGCCGGCCTGCGCGTACGCCACCGACGCGTCGTAGATGCTGGTCTGCTCACCGGTCAGGTGGTTGACGGTGAACCCGCCCTCGACGCCCGGCACCAGCTGGTTGCGCAGCCGGATGTTGGCGAAGGTGCCCCGGATCATCACCTCGTGGTTGCCGCGCCGGGACCCGTACGAGTTGAACTCGTGCCGGGGGACACCGTGCTCGCTGAGGTAGCGCCCGGCGGGGGAGTCGGGCTTGATCGCACCGGCCGGCGAGATGTGGTCGGTGGTCACCGAGTCGCCGAGCCTGGCCAGCACCCGGGCACCGGCGATGTCGGTCACCGGCCGAGGTGTCGGTGCCATGCCCTCGAAGTACGGGGGCTTGCGCACGTAGGTCGACTCGTCGGCCCAGGTGAAGGTGTCGCCGGTGGGGGTGGGCAGCGACTGCCACTGCTCGTCGCCGGCGAACACGTCGGCGTACGCGGCGCCGAACCCGGCGGCGCCGATGGCGCTGGCCCGCACCTGCTCGATCTCGGCGTTGCTGGGCCAGATGTCGCGCAGGAACACCGGCTGGCCGTCGGATCCGGTGCCGAGCGGCTCGTTGGCCAGGTCGATGTCCATCGTGCCGGCGAGGGCGTAGGCGACGACCAGCGGTGGCGAGGCCAGGTAGTTCATCTTGACGTCCGGGTTGATCCGGCCCTCGAAGTTGCGGTTGCCGGACAACACCGACACCACGGTCAGGTCGTGTTCGTTGACCGCGGCGGAGATCTCCTCGGGCAGCGGGCCGGAGTTGCCGATGCAGGTGGTGCAGCCGTAGCCGACCAGGTGGAAGCCGAGCTTCTCCAGGTACGGGGTGAGGCCGGCCCGCTCGTAGTAGTCCATGACGACCTTGGAACCCGGTGCCAGGGTGGTCTTCACCCACGGCTTGCGGGCCAGCCCCCGGTCGACGGCGTTGCGGGCCAGTAGCGCGGCACCGAGCATCACCTGCGGGTTGGAGGTGTTGGTGCAGGAGGTGATCGCCGCGATCACCACGGCCCCGTGGTCCAGCTCGAACCGGGCGCCGTCGGCACCGGTCACCTGCACCGGCTTGCTGGCCCGTCCGCCGGCGCCGACCGAGGCACTGATCAGCTCGTGCGGTTTGTCGGCCGGGTCGTCGGCGCCGTCGGCGGCCGGCGGGTCGCTGGCCGGGAAGGATTCGACGCTGGCCTCGTCGGCGGGGCCGGCCACGGACGGGGTGTGGTCGTCGGCGACGTAGTCGGTCAGCGCCGAGCGGAACATGGTCTTGGCGCTGCCCAGCGGCACCCGGTCCTGCGGGCGTTTCGGTCCGGCCAGCGACGGCTCGATGGTCGACAGGTCGAGCTCGAGCCGCTCCGAGTAGTACGGTTCGGCGGCCGGGTCGTGCCACAGGCCCTGTTCCTTGGCGTACGCCTCGACCAGCGCTACCTGCGCGTCGTCGCGGCCGGTGAGCCGCAGGTAGTTGATGGTCTCCGCGTCGATCGGGAAGATCGCGACGGTGGAGCCGTACTCGGGCGACATGTTGCCGATGGTGGCCCGGTTGGCCAGCGGTACGGCGCCGACACCGGGTCCGTAGAACTCGACGAACTTGCCGACAACGCCGTGCTGGCGCAGCATCTCGGTGATGGTGAGCACCAGGTCGGTGGCGGTGGTGCCGGCGGGTGCCTCGCCGGACAGCTTGAACCCGACGACCCGGGGGATCAGCATGCTGACCGGCTGGCCGAGCATGGCGGCCTCGGCCTCGATGCCGCCGACGCCCCAGCCCACGACGCCCAGCCCGTTGACCATCGTGGTGTGCGAGTCGGTGCCGACGACGGTGTCCGGGTAGGCCTGCCCGTTGCGTTCCATGATCGTCCGCGCCAGATACTCGATGTTGACCTGGTGCACGATGCCGGTGCCGGGCGGGACGACCTTGAACTCGTTGAACGCGGTCTGCCCCCAGCGCAGGAACTGGTAGCGCTCCTTGTTGCGGCCGTACTCCAGTTCGACGTTGCGGGCGAAGGCGTCCTCGCGGCCGAACAGGTCGGCGATGACCGAGTGGTCGATGACCAGTTCGGCCGGCGCGAGCGGGTTGACCTTGGTCGGGTCGCCGCCGAGCTCGCGGACGGCCTCCCGCATGGTGGCCAGGTCGACCACGCACGGCACGCCGGTGAAGTCCTGCATGAGGACCCGGGCCGGGGTGAACTGGATCTCGACGCTCGGCTCGGCGGTCGGGTCCCAGGAGCCGAGTGCCCGGATCTGCCCGGCGGTGACGTTGGCCCCGTCCTCGGTGCGGAGCAGGTTCTCCAGCAGGATCTTCAGGCTGTACGGCAGGTGTTCGTGACCCGCCACTGTGTTGATCTTGAAAATCTCGTAGCTCGCGTCGGCGACGCGCAGCTGGCTCTTCGCACCGAAGGTGTCGAGGCTCGCCACGTCGGACTCCTTACCGCTGTGTCCCTGGTCGTCCTGGCAGTCTTTCGTACGGATTACCGCGGCGTCGGGGTGAGGTAACACTTACCCGGAGCGCGGCTCGCAACAAAACCGTACGTCCGTCTTGCTATTGTCGCAACCCGGTGTCGGCTTCCGGGACGGGTTTGTCGAGCGGTCGCACCGGGCACCGCGGTCTCGTGGACACCTCGACCGACCTCGACACCCTCGCCGGCTTCTTTGACCGGTACGGCGCGGCGATCACCGCCGGCGATGTGCCCGGTATCGCGGACTGCTTCGCGTCGCCGGCGATGGTCGTCGCCGATGCCTACAGCTTCGCGTTCTCCTCGCCGGCGGCGGTGGCGCTGTCCTTCGTCGGCGCCGCGCCCGATTACGCCCAGCGGCGGATCGTCGCGTCGCACGCCCGCTTCCACCAGGTTCGGCAGGTGAGCATTGCGTTGGTGGCGGTCGAGGTGGAGTGGGAGTACCTCGACGCCGACGGGCGGTCGGTGCCCGGTCAGCGATTCCACTACCTGTTGCGGCTTCGTCGCGACGCGGTGCGTATCTGTACTGTTACCCCACTCCACTAACTAGTCAGTAACTGGGCCTTTTGCGTTGCGGGTCGAAATCGCTACTCTTCCGCGGGACGTCGGCGCATAAAGGGGGCCATCGTGGACGGCAGACACTCCGCGCGCACCGCCTGGACCCCCTCCACCGTGATCGCCCTGGCGCCGTGGGTGGTCGTCCTGAGTGGAGTCGCTGTCATGGTGGTCATCCTTCTGGTGGCCGCCGGCTGTGTACCCGTGCAGACCCGGGCCATCGGTGAGTCACAGCCGACCGTGCGGCCGGAGCCCGAGCCGCGGGTCGCGGTGAGCCCACCGGCGGTGAACACCGGCGGCCAGCTGGTCGCCACAGCCCCACCGCCGTCCGGCGAGGCGGTCCTGCGGCCAGCTCCCTCGTCCTCTCCGGTTCCCTCCTGGCCGGCCTCCTCCTCGCTGCTGCCGTCCACCTCGGCCACCTTGCCGTCGTTGCCGTCCACTCCGTCCTACGATCCACCGCGTGTCACCACGCCCGCCGCGCCCAGCGCCTCGGCGCCGGCGGCCGCTCCCGACGTGATCGGCCGCTACCGGGTGCTCCAGCAGTTCGGCGACGGGTTCATTGCCGAGGTGCTGGTAATGAACACCTCGCGGTACGACCGTGCCTGGACCGTGACCATCAGTTTCCCGGACAACGTCAGCCGGATGCACACCGCGTGGGTCGAAGGTGCGCCCCAGGCGACCATGCGCCGGTCCGGCCGGGAGTACGTCTTCACCGGTTCGGTGCCGGTCGGGGCCCGTTCGTCGGTACCGCTGCGGTTCCACTTCGAACGCCACGGTCACGGCACCACCCCGCAGCGGTGCCTGGCCAACGGCGCGCCCTGCGACCTGGACTGACCACGCCTGCAAGTTATTGCAGAATCTTGCAGCAAGGGTTGGCGTGCGCTCATCGTCAACGGAAGGCTGTCGATGGAAGCCGCACCCGTCCGCACCCGTGCGTTTCGCTTGGCGCCGTATGCTCTCGCCGCCGTCCTCGCTGTCACCTTGGCCGCCGTCCCGGCGCCGGTGGCCGATGCGCCGACGGCGACTACACCGGCTGGGGGCTGCACGTCTGGGACGGCGCCGCCACCCCCACCGACTGGGCCGATCCGCTGCCGCCCGCCGACCGGGACGACTACGGCGTCACCTTCCGGGTGCCGCTGACCGACGACGCGACCGGGCTGAGTTACATCGTCCACCGGGGAGACGACAAGGATCTGCCGACCGACCAGCGGCTCGACTTCGACGCCGTCGGCCGCGAGGTGTGGCTGCTCGCCGGTGACCCGCAGCGGCTGCTGCCACCGGCACCCGGCGGTGCCCGCCGCGACCTCGACCTGACCGTCCAGCGGGCCCACTGGATCGACCGGTCCACCGTGGCCTGGGCTACCGGGCCGACCGACGGCAGACGCTACGACCTGGTCTGGGCACCCGCCGGCGGGCTGCGGGTCGACGGTGACGACCTCGTCGGCGACCACCGGTCGATCCCGCTGACCGCGCGGCGCAACGGGCTCACCGAGACCCAGCGTGCGGCGTTGCCGCACCTGTGGGCACACCGCGCCTTCACCGTCGATGCCCGGGACCGGGCGACGCTCGCCGCCGCGCTGCGCGGCCAGGTCGTCGTCACCGAACGCGACCACGAGGGCAACCTGTTGGCGGTCACCGGCGTGCAGACGCCGGGCGTGCTCGACGACCTGTACGCCGCCGCGACGAAAGCCCCGCTCGGCGTCACCTTCGCCGGCCGGCGACCGACCCTGTCGGTCTGGGCACCGACCGCCCGGACCGTCGCGTTGGAGCTGTTCGACACGCCGACCGCCGAGCCGCAGACCGTGGCGATGCGCCGCGACGACCGCACCGGCGTCTGGTCGGTACGCGGTGAATCGTCCTGGCGGGGCCGCTACCGGAATGCGGGCCAGCGCTCCGGCCTTCAGGCCGGGGGTGGTGGCCCGCGCTGGGAGGGCCGCCAGGGCCCGAGCAGTGCTCTAACCTGGCCGGGTCTGCTGCTCGATGTACTGCGTCACGATGCTCGGTGGCGCGCCGCAGGCGGAGCCGGCGAGGTACGAGCCCGACCAGAGAGTTTGTTGGCCCGGTGGTAGTGGCGTGCGAGGTCGGGAATTTCCTGCCGGGGGCGGCGCGACGGGACGCCCTTGAGTGAGTTGACCAGGCGGGCCACGGCGACTTCGGGTGGGTGGTCGACCAGCAGGTGGACATGGTTGTGGCCGCCGTTGAACTCGACCAGTCCGGCCTCGAAGTCCGTGCACACGTCCCGCATGATCTGTTTTCATGCGGGTCAGGTGCCGGTCGGCGAACACCGGGTGCCGGAACCTCGTCACGAAAACCAAGTGGACATGCATCGCGACAACGCAGTGCCTGCCGGTACGGCCACCTTCGACTTCTGGCGTAGTCAATACCACCGGCTGCTCGACGACGGCACCGTCGCCACCTCCACCTGCTGCGCCAACACCGCACCGGAACACGCCATGATGGGCCGGCTGGTCGTCGACTCGGTGGTCACCTGGGCCCGGGCGTACAAGGTGGACGGCTTCCGGTTCGACCTGATGGGCCACCACCCGAAGGCGAACATCCTGGCGGTACGCCGGGCGCTGGACCGGCTGACCGTGGCCCGGGACGGGGTGGACGGCCGGTCGATCCTGCTCTACGGCGAGGGCTGGGACTTAGGCGAGGTCGCCGGCGACGCCCGGTTCGTCCAGGCCACCCAGGCCAACATGGCCGGCACCGGGGTCGGCACGTTCACCGACCGGCTGCGTGACGCGGTGCGCGGCGGTGGCCCGTTCGACGCCAACCCACGGGTGCAGGGCTTCGCCTCCGGCCTGTTCACCGATCCGAACGGGGATCCGGTCAACGGCAGCCGCGCCGAGCAGCAGACCCGGTTGCGCCACCAGCAGGACCTGATCAAGGTCGGGCTGACCGGCAACCTGGCCGGGTACTCGTTCACCGCTGCCAGCGGCGATCGGGTGACCGGCGCCGACGTCGACTACAACGGCTCACCGGCCGGCTACACGGCGGCACCGGGGGAGGCGGTGACCTACGTCGACGCCCACGACAACGAGATTCTCTACGACGCGCTGGCGTACAAGCTGCCGGCGGGCACGTCGGCGGCCGACCGGTCCCGGGCCCAGCTGCTCGCCCTGTCGACGGTGGTCTTCGCCCAGGGGACCGGGTTCGTCACCGCCGGCAGTGAACGGTTGCGGTCCAAGTCGTTGGACCGCAACTCGTACAACTCGGGGGACTGGTTCAACCAGATCCGCTGGGACTGCGCTGCCGGCAACGGATTCGGCGCCGGGCTGCCGCCGACAACGCCGACAAATGGCCGTACGCCGGACCGCTGCTCGCCGACCCGGCCCTGGTGCCGGACTGCGCCACGATCGAGGCGACCGCCGCCCGGTACGCCGAACTGCTGCGAATCCGTGCTTCGTCACCGGTGTTCGCCCTGTCCACCGCCCGCGAGGTGCAGCAGCGGGTCAGCTTCCCGCTGGCCGGGCCGGCCGAGACCCCCGGCGTGATCACCATGCGGCTGCGCTCCGCCGGCCTGGACCGGCGGTGGGGGTCGGTGACGGTGATCTTCAACGCGACTCCGCAGACCGCCCGGCAGCGGCTGCCCGAGCTACGCCGGGCCGCCATCGAACTGCACCCGGTGCTGCGCGACTCGGCCGCCCCGGTGAGCCGGCAGGCCAGCTTCGACGCCGCCACCGGCACGTTCACCGTGCCGCCGCGTACCGTGGCGGTCTTCGTCGGGCCGACCTGACGGCCCACCGGATCGGCACCGGTGCCGATCCGGTGCAGATCGGGGCCGACAATGGTCGGGGCGGGCGTGCGTCAGGGCAGGCGTGCGTCAGGGCAGCCGGGGGCCGGCGTCGCGCTGCGCCGCCAGCCAGGCCTCGACCTCGTCGGCCTGCCGGGGCAGCCCGGCCGACAGGTTCACCGCGCCGGCGGCGGTGACCAGCACGTCGTCCTCGATCCGGATGCCGACGCCGCGCAGCTCCTCGGGCACCAGCTCGTCCTCCGGCTGGAAGTACAGGCCGGGCTCGACGGTCAGCACGTACCCCTCGCCGAGCTCGCCGTCGCGGTAGCGTTCCTTACGGGCGTACGAGCAGTCGTGCACGTCGATGCCGAGCATGTGGCCGAAGCCGTGCAGCGTCCACCGGCGGTAGACGGTCGACTCCTTCTCCATCGCCTCGTCCACGCTGACCGGCAGCACGCCCAGCTCGGCCAGGCCTTCGGCGAGCACCCGCATGCAGGTCTGGTGCACGTCGCTGAACTTCACTCCCGGCTTGATGTAGTCCATTCCGGCCTGCTGCGCGGCGTAGACGATGTCGTAGACCTGGCGCTGCAGGGCGGTGAACCGGCCGGACACCGGCAGGGTCCGGGTCACGTCGGCGGTGTAGAGGTGGTGCCCCTCCACGCCCATGTCCATCAGCAGCAGGTCACCCGGACGGGTGACGCCGTCGTTGCGTACCCAGTGCAGGATCGTCGCGTGCGCGCCCGCGCCGACGATCGATCCGTAGCCGACGTCGTTGCCGTCGTGCCGGGCCCGCAGCGCGAAGACCCCTTCCAGCAGCCGTTCGGCGACCGGTCGGTCGGCCGGCAGTACCCGGGCCACGTCCTCGAAGCCGCGGACCGTCGCGTCGATCGCCGCCTGCAGCTGGGCGACCTCCCACTCGTCCTTGACCAGCTTCGCCTCGGCGATCGCCGAGGCCAGCTCGCGGTCGCGGGCCCCGGCGTCGTCGCCGCTGTCGTACGGCAGCACCGCCGCGTCCACCCGCGGGTCGAAGCCGCGCAGCACCCGGGTCCGGGCGGGCGCGCACCCGGCCAACGCCTGCGGCAGCTCACTCAGCGGCGCCGTGCGCAGGCCCAGCTCGGTGGACTTCTCCGCCAGGGTGCGCCGCCGGCCCACCCACAGCTCGCCGTCGCGGCTGCGGAAGAACTCGTCGTTGTCGCGCGACGACCGCTGCCGGGTGTAGAGCACCGCGTCGTGTCCGTCGCCGGTCGGGTGCAGCACCAGCACGCTGTCCGGATCGTGGTCACCGGTCAGGTAGACGAAGTCGCTGCCCGGCCGGAACGGGTAGTCGGTGTCGTTGGCCCGGGTCTTCTCGGTGCCGGTGGGCACCACCAGGGTCTCGCCGGGGAAGGCGTCGGCGAGGGCGGCACGGCGGCGGGCGTGGTTCGGCACCTCGGCGCGCGGGGCGAGCGGCAGCGTGTCGTCGCGCCAGCCGGTGCGCATGAACTCCAGGAGCTTCTCCGGGAAGTCCGGGTCGTGCGACTCGGTGCGCGGCTGCTCGGCGGCGACCTCGGCGGTCGTCTCGGTGCCTTCGGCGGTCATCTCGGTGCCGGTGGCTCCGGCCCGGTCCGGTGCCGTGCCCTCGGTCTGATCGTGTGTCACTGCGTCCTCCCCACGGTTGGGCGTACTCGACGGTACCGCGTGACCGGCTCGTGAAAAGATGTCTGCCATGTGCGGACTCCTGGCCTTTTTCAGCGCCCGCGGCGACGCCGGCGCACACCGCGACGCGATCGCCCACGCGTTGGAATGCCTGCACCACCGTGGCCCGGACGAGACCGGCGTGGAGGTGATCGGCGACCCGACCGGCCGGTGGGCGGACGCGGTGTTCGCGCACAAGCGGCTGGCCATCATCGACGTGGCGTCCAGCCAGGAGCCGCTCGCCTACGCCGACGGCCGCTACCTGCTCACCTTCAACGGCGAGATCTACAACTACATCGAGCTGCGGGACCAGCTGGTCCGGGAGTTCGGCGCGCAGTTCGCCACCGCCGGTGATGGTGAGGTGATCGTCGCCGGATACCACTACTGGGGCGAGAAGGTGCTGCACAAGCTGCGCGGCATGTTCGCCTTCGTGATCTGGGACCGGCAGCGGCGTCGCGCGTTCGGCGCCCGGGACTACTTCGGCATCAAGCCGCTGCACTACCTGCAGACCCCGGACGGCATCTACCTGGCCTCGGAGAAGAAAGCGCTGCTGCCGTTCTCCGCCGCCGCGGGTGCCGGCGACGCCGGGGTGGACACCGCGAACCTGTCGCACTATCTGACCCTGCAGTACGTGCCCGAGCCGCGCACCCTGCACTCCGGAATCAGCCGGATCGGCTCCGGGGAGTGCCTGACCTGGTCGCCGCCGGCGCTGGACCCGACGACCGGTGGGCCGGCGCCGGACCCGGCCGGTGGTGTACAGGTCCGCCGCTGGTACCAGCCGATCTTCCGGCCGACGCCGACGCCGGACCCGCAGCGGCTGTACGACGAGATCCGCGAGACGCTGCGGGAGAGCGTACGCATGCACATGCGGGCCGACGTGCCGGTCGGAGCGTTCCTGTCCAGCGGCATCGACTCGACCGCGGTGGTGGCGCTGGCCCGCGAGTTCAACCCGAACATCCTGACCTTCACCGTCGGGTACGACGTGTCGGGCTACTCGGAGATCGAGGTCGCCCAGGACTCGGCCCGGCACCTGAACGTGACCACCATCCCGACGAAGATCGGGCCACAGGACATGATGGAGGCGCTGCCGCGCATCGTCTGGCACCTGGACGACCCGGTGGCCGACCCGGCGCTGGTGCCGCTGTACTTCGTGGCGCAGAAGGCCGCCGAACACGTGACGGTGGTGCTCTCCGGCGAAGGCGCGGACGAGTTCTTCGGCGGCTACACCATCTACCGCGAGCCGCTGTCGCTGGGCGCGGTGCACGGACTGCCGGATCCGATGCAGAAAGGGCTGCGTGCCGTCTCGAAGGTGATCCCACAGGGGGTCAAGGGTAAGAGCTTCCTGGAACGCGGCACCACCCCGATCGAGGAGCGCTACTACGGCAACGCGCGGATGTTCACCGAGGAGGAGAAGCGGCACCTGCTGCGCCGCTACGACCCGTCGGTGCGCTACACCGACGTGACCGCGCCGATCTACGCCGAGTGCGCCGAGCTCGACGACGTCACCAAGATGCAGTACGTCGACCTGTACACCTGGCTGCGCGGCGACATCCTGGTCAAGGCGGACCGGATCTCGATGGCGCATTCGCTGGAGGTGCGGGTGCCCTTCCTCGACAAGGAGGTCTTCGACGTGGCCGCGAAGATCCCGGTGGAGCTACGGCTGCCGCCCCGCTCCGACGCCACCAAGTACGCGATGCGCCAGGCCCTGCAGGCCGTGGTGCCGCCGGCCATCGTGAACCGCCGCAAGCTCGGCTTCCCGACCCCGACCCGGGTGTGGCTGCGCGGCGAGATGTACGAGTGGGCCCGGCACATCTTCGCCACCTCGGGCGCCGGTGACCTGCTCGACCTGTCGTACGCGATGCGGCTGCTCGACGAGCATAAGCGTGAGGAGGCCGACCACTCCCGCAAGGTGTGGACGGTGCTGGTGTTCTGCATCTGGCACGCGATCTTCGTGGAACGTTCACTCGACCCCGGCATCCGGCGCAACCAGTCGGCGCTGCTCACCAAGCCGGTGGTCGGGTCGATGGTGGCCTGACCCACTGCGGTCCGGCTCGCCGGGACTACCGAGTCACGCGTCGACTCGACCTGCGAGGCCACGCACCGACCGGGCCCGGCAGCGTCTCGCGCTGCCGGGCCCGGTCAGGTGGGAATCGGCCGTGTACGGCGGTGGATCAGCTCGCGGAGCAGGCCGTCGACGGTGTGCCTGGGCTGCCGTTGGCGACGAAGCCGAACGTGGTCGACCCGCTCGGCGACAGCGACCCGTTCCAGGCCGCGTTGCGGACGGTGACACTCGATCCGCTCACCGTGTGGGTGCCGCTCCACAGGCTGTTGATGGTGACCCCGCTGCCGAAGTTCAGGGTCGTGGTCCATCCGCCGATGCTCGCGGAACTGTTGTTGGTGACCGTCACCTCACCCTGGAATCCACCGGACCAGGAGCTTGTGGTCCGGTAGGTCGCCGAGCAGCCGCCGGTGGGCGGGTTGCTGGTCGGCGGCGCGGTGGTCGGGGGCGCGGTGGTCGGCGGGGCCGTGGTGGGCGGCGGAGCGGTGGTCGGCGGCGGGGTCGGGTTCGGGTTGCCCCCGATCCCGGTGACCTCACCGTTGCCACCGTCGAACGTGACGTCCGAGCAGCCGAAGAAGTTCTCCTGGCTGTCCGAGCGGACCCACCGCGAGTAGATGATGTGCCGGCCGCTCTTGTTGCTGGGCAGGTTGCCGCTGAAGTAGTAGTGGCCGTCGTTGGTGCCGACCGCGCCCCGCTGCGGCGGGTTGGTCACCGTCAGGAACGGCGTCGCCTCCAGGTCGCTCCAGGCCAGCGCGCGGTTCGGGCTCCAGCTGTCCTTGGTCACGTAGAAGTAGAACGTGCCAGGGTGGTGGGCCCAGTTGCTGTACTTGAACTCCATCCGGGCACCGGCGGTCAGGTGGGTCAGCGGCCAGTCGTTGCGGGCCAGGTTGTAGCCGGAGAAGCCGGAGTTGCCACCGCTGCACAGCTGTCCGTCGGGGATGAAACCGGTGGTGCGGCCACCCGCGTCGGAGCGCAGCACACTGAACCAGTTGTACAGCGAGTTGGCGCCGCTCTGGGCGACGGCGGCCGAGCAGGCCGGGTTCTGCGGGATGATCTGGCCGGACTGCGACAGACCGTCGACCCAGCAGAGGTAGGTGCGGCTGCCCGGCGCCATGGCGGCACCGTGCGCGGAAGCCGCGTTGGGGGTCACCACCGTGAGCAGGCCGGCGGTGAGCGCGGAAGCGGCGGCAACTACCGCCACTCTGCGTAGAGCTTTCACCGAGACTCCTTCGTGAACCGGTCCACGGCGCGGGACAGACCCGGGCCGGCGGACAGGGCGATGGGTTCCGACATGGCGGAACGTCAGGAAACATAAGGAGGAACGGCGACTGGCCGGCCGTGCCGCGGACGCGGTCGACCGACGTGCCGTCCGATGGACGTCTAGCGCGCTCGCGCAGCTCCCGGCGAGTCCGAAGGACAGCGAGTTGCCCCCACGCCGTCCTGGTAATCGATATCCCACCATACATCGATCGGAAGTGCAATAGTCGCTGCTCGATGTGAGGTGCGGGGTGCGGGGTGGCGGCCGGTGCCGGGGCGCCGACCTGGCAGACTTCGGAGCGGCAAAACTGCAGGTGGAAGGAAGATCCATGCGGTACGCGGTGGTGCTCGGCGAGGCACTGATCGACCTGCTCGACGGCGAATGCGCCGGCCAACCGGTCTACCGCCAGGTGATCGGCGGGGCGCCGCTGAACGTCGCGGTCGGCGTCGCCCGGCTCGGCGGTGCGGTCGAGTTCGCCGGGGCCCTCGGCGACGACCCGCTCGCCGACCGGATCCGAGACTTCCTGCGTACCGCCGGGGTCGGCGACCGGGCCATGGTCACCGTGCCCGCGCCCACCACCCTGGCGGTGGCCACCTTCACCGGCGCCGAGCCGGACTTCCGCTTCTACGGCGACCCACCCTCGTACGGGCTGCTCGAACCGGCCAGCCTCGATGGGAAACTGGTCGGCGACGCCGCCGTGCTCTACTGCGGCTCTATCGCGCTGCTGTGCGAGCCGACCCGGGTCGCCGCCCGACAGGCCTGGGCGGGCACCGGCGGGCTGCGGGTGTTCGACCCCAACGTCCGGCCCCGGCTGCTGCCCGACACCGCTTCGCTGGCTGCGTACCGGCAGGTCGTCGCCGGCTTCGCGGCAACCGCCGACCTGGTCAAGCTGAGCGCCGCCGACGCCGAGGTGCTCTACGACGGTGCCGACCCGGTGACCGCCGCCGCGCTGCTGCACGATCTCGGTGCCGGTGCGGTGGTGGTCACCCGGGGCGCGGCCGGCGCCCTGGTCAGCGCCGGCCGCGAGGTGCTGACCGTGGCCGCCCCGACGGTGGCCGCGGTCGACGCCACCGGCGCCGGCGACTCGGTGATGGCCGCACTGATCGCCGAACTGCTCGGCACCGGGCTGCCGGCCGACGCCGCCGGCTGGGCCGCCCGGGTCGGGTTCGCCCTACAGGTGGCGGGGCTGGTGTGCGAGTCACCGGGCGGCGCGGTGTCGATGCCCACCCGGGCGGCCGTCGCCGAACGTTTCGGCTGACTTTTTGCGCCCGGCTGACCTGGTCGTCGCTGACGTTGGCGGCGAGACCGGGTCGGCAGCGCGTGCACCCGGTCGGCGACCTCGGTGGCAGTCGGCTCCATCCAGGTGAGAATCCACGTGGGACCCAGGTTTCGCGGACATCTCACACGAGTATCGCTGGAACCTTGACCGGTGTAGGTGAGCGCTAACCGGATGAGGCTCCGGTCACGTCCGCGTCTGGGGCTCGCGTGCAAGCGTCCGTTGGCCGCCATGCTCCCCGCAGCTCGTCCACACGCAGGCCTAGTCCAGTCCGGATCGGGCTCGTACCGGTCCGCCTCGCCAGAGTTGTCAGACGGTGGGTTGCGGCGACCGCCCGGATCTCGGCCATGGTTGGCGCTCACTGCGTCGGACTTCGACGCCGCCTCGCGTACATCACGGCCGGCGTGTCCGCTGCTGCGGGTGCCTCCGGAAATGGGTCGACGGACAGATTGTCCGTCGACATTTATGGAACTGCGGTAAGTTACCAGGATGATAAGTATGCGCTGGCATGAATACTGATAAGCCTTGATGCTCGGGGCCTCTTGGCGCTGAAGTGCTGAGTGCTAAGAGATCCACAAAGTCTCCGCGTCACCCATGGGGCATCCGCTCGTTGTGGTACGGACCGCTGCGCCGTGCGGTAGGGGTGCCCAACGTTGGGAGAAGAATGGGAGCGTTTGGATTCCAAATCCATCCCGATATCGAGGTCAATAACGTCTTGGAGGATCTGAGAATCCGCAATTTCACGGTTGAACTGGATCAACCGGAGGGAGCGATTGTCTGCGCCAAGGGTTGCCATCAGAGAAGTGTAAGCTGGCGCCCGCAGAACGCCGAGAGGTATGCCAAGAGACTTCTGGATTGGGCTAACTCGCTAGACTGTCGGCGGCGCCCCAGAAGGGTGCGGAAGCGGAATTGGAGGCTTGGATCCCATAGGGAGCTGGTGCGGGAGTGGAGGTTAGAGTCGTCTTGCGAGTCGTGCCCCGATGGTGGAGCTCCGGCTTGCGGCCAGTCGAGGCCGAACTGCACGCAGATGCAAAACACATCTTGGAAGGGATCCTCGGGGTTGCGGATGCCGCTAAGGTCGCAGATATTTCGACCTCCAGTGACGCTGTCGAAGGGGTCATCGAAGTCGAGGCCTTCGTCGAGGCGGAGACGGAAGGTGCTGCAGTCGACCGGCTCGTGAGTGATTTCCTCATTGCGGCGCGTGCTGTTGAGCGCAGTCAGCCAGGTGTTCGTCGTCCGATCGGCTATCGCATACAACGTATCTACGTAGAGTATTCTAGTGGTCAGTTTTCTCGTGGTGACGGTGGTGATGTACCGCGCGGCGACGATCGTGGTGCTGACTCGATGCGCGGTGCATTTCTTGATGGGCAGATTGGTGGCCGATGGGACATAGCCCTGCCGGACGCCGATGATGCCGCAAGAAGACCGCAACCGACGGATGGTAATGGGATCTATAGGGGCGGTAGAGATCGCAGGTTGAAGCCACGTTATCGGGTGGAATCTGGCGTGAGGTGGCATCCCACGTCGGCGCGGCCACCGGGTATGTGACGCAGTCCTGCTAATAGCTCACGGCAAACGTGACGAGTTCCCGGTCACCCGTGAACAGGTGACCGGGAACTCGTGTGCGTTGTCCCCGTTTCGGCCGGTGGAGTGGAATCCGTCGGTGGTCATGGTCTGGCCGGACGAGGACGCGCTGGCCCGGCCGGAGTCGTCGTCCGACGGTGACGCCGGCTACCGTCGCAGGATGAGCGGTCTACGCGACGACGTCGACATCCGACAGGTCACTGAATGGGTCGCCGACGCCCGCCGGATCGTTGCGTTGACCGGAGCCGGCATCTCCACAGACTCCGTCGGCCACGCCGCGTTGGTCGAGTGGGAGCGCGCCGGCAAGCTGGCTGCGATCGTCACCCAGAACATCGACGGGCTGCATCAGCGGGCCGGCAACTCACCGGACACCGTGATCGAAATCCACGGCACGTTGTACGAGGCCGAATGCCTCGGCTGCGCCGACCGTACGGGCATCCAGGAGGTCCTGGACCGGGTGGCCGCCGGTGAGGACGACCCGGCTTGCCGGCACTGCGCCGGCATCCTCAAGACGGCGACGATCTCGTTCGGCCAGTCGCTGCACGGACCGACCCTGCGGCGGGCGGCGCGGGCCGTCGCCGACTGCGACCTGATGCTCGCCGTCGGCACCTCGCTGACGGTGCAGCCGGCCGCCGGGCTGGTCGAGATCGCCGCCGAGTCCGGTGCCCGCGTCGTGATCATCAACGCCGCGCCGACCCCGTACGACACGATCGCCGACGCGGTGGTGCGCGAGCCGATCGGTACGGTCCTGCCGGCTCTTGTCTCGGGTTGAGCGGCTCTCGAGATGAGTGGCTCTCGGGGTGAGCGGCGGCAGAACGTGCGCAGCACCTGCGCGGCCGGATCCGGCTGGTCGCCGGAGACCGGTCCTGGCCGGGCGAGACGGGTGACCTGCTGGTCATCCCGGATGCCCGGCACGCGCTGTACGCCGACGAGGACTCGGCGGTGCTGTTGACCGTCGCCCGCCGACGGCGGTGTCGGCGGCTCAGCCTGCCAGCATCCCCGGCCCGAACACCTCGTAGCCGATCCGCTCGGCCGGCATGCCCCGGCGCAGCAGCTCGCCACGAACCTGCGCCATGAACGGCACCGGCCCGCACAGGTGCGCGTACGTGTCCGGTGCGAGCGGGATCCGTGCCGGATCGACCCATCCGGGGTGGATCGTCGCCTTCAAATCGGGGAGCCCGCCGTCGGTGGCGTCCTCGTACCACAGGTGTACCGACAGGTTGGGCATCCGCTGCTGGAGCTCCGGCAGCTCGTGGCGCAACGGGTGCGCGGCCGCCGACCGGTCGGCGTGCACCAGCACCACCTCGCGGGCCGGCGCGACCGCGCCCAGCTGGGCGAGGGCGGCCATCGCCGGGGTGACGCCGATCCCGGCACTGACCAGCAGCAGCGGCACGCCGAGCGCGCCGATGGAGCTGACCTCGCCGAACGCCGGGCTCAGCCGCAGGACGTCACCGACGGCGGTCCGGTCGTGCAGCTGGCTGGAGACTGTTCCGTCCGGTGCCGGCGACCCGGCTGACCCGCCCGCCGCGCCGGCCCCGCCCCGGAGCCGTTTGACGGTGATCCGCCAGGTCGCGGCGCCGGGACGGCCGGACAGACTGTACTGGCGGATCTGCTGACCCTGGCCGCCGGCCAGATCAACCGCGACCGAGACGTACTGGCCGGGGGTGAAGGTGGGTGCCGGGTCGCCGTCGGCCGGGGCCAGGATCAGCGACACGATGTCGGCGGTCTCCGGAATCCTCTCGACGATCCGCCACGGCCGCCAGCCGGCACCGGCCCGCAAGGGAAGGCCGGCGACGGTGTACAGCCGGGCCTCCCGGGCGATCAGCTCGCAGGCCAGTAGCCAGTAGACCTCGTCCCACGCCGCCGCGACCTCGGGCGTCACGGCGTCGCCGAGCACCTCGCCGACGGCGGCGAGCAGATGGCGTCCGACGATCGGATACTGAGTGGCGGTGATGCCGAGGGAGGCGTGCTTGTGTGCGATCCGGTCCAGGATCGGCGCCCAGGGCAGCGTGCTGCGCCCGGTCAGGTGCTCGGCGTAGGCGACCACCGCGGCGGCCAGCGCCGCCTGCTGGCGGCCGGTCGCCTGGTTACCCCGGTTGAACAGATCCAGCAGCTCCGGATGGGCGGCGAACATCCGCTGGTAGAACCGGCTGGTGATGGCCTCGCCGTGGGTCTGTACGACGGGCAGGGTCGCGGTCACCACCGCTGCTGAGGACTTCGAGAGCACGGTCACTCCTTTGGGGATCGGACGGGTACGACGCCACTAAACAGGAATCTGTGACTCCTCTTTTAGGGCCATTGGTCCCGAGCCCCGATCACACCGCGCCGGGCCGGGCCGTTCACGCCGGGCCGTGCCGTCTGCCGTGGCTGACTAGGGTCGGGACGTGAAGCTCAACCGGTCCACGGACATGGCGTTACGGGTCGCCATGTTCACCGCCGCGTCTCGCACCCGTACCACGGTGGACGACCTGGCCGCCCGGCTCGCCCTGCCGCGCAGCCACGTCGCCAAGGTGGTGCAGCGGTTGCAACGGCTCGGCGTTCTGGTCACGGTGCGGGGCCGGGCAGGCGGCACCGCGTTCGTCCCGGCCGCCGCCGAGATGACCGTGGCCCAGGTGGTACGGGCTTTCGAAGGCGACGGTGAGGTTGTCTCCTGCGACCAGCCGGCCTGCCCGCTGCGCGCCGACTGCCGACTGCGCGTCGAGCTGCGCCGGGCCCGAGCGGCCTTCCTCTCCGCGCTCGACGAGGTTCGCCTCGGTGACCTCGTCGACGCCGACGCGGGTCCGCTGCCCGCCCTACTCACCATCGACTCCGGACCGCCGTCGCCGGCTCCCGTCGGTCGCGCCGAGTGCGGTCAGGCCCGGTTGGACAGTTCGGCGTAGCCGCGGACGACCGCGGTGCCCGCCGCCTGCGGCCCGAACGGTGCCCGCGCGGCGACCTGTTCCGGCGGCGCCCCGTCGGCGTGCCCGTCGCGGATCAGCCACTCCAACGCCACCAGGTCAGCGTGCTGGGCCCGGACGAAGTCGACGCCGACGCAGGTGCCGTGGCCGGGCACCACGACACTGGCCGGCCCGAGGCGCCGCAGCACCGCCGCGAGGGTGTCCGGCCACTCCAGCGGGTAGGCGTCGTCGAACGACGGTGGGGCACCCTGCTCGACCAGGTCACCGGCGACCAGCAGGTCCGCGTCCGGGACGTGCACCACCAGGTCGCCGACTGTGTGCCCGCGCCCGGGATGCCACAGCTCAACCACCCGGCCGCCCAGGTCGAGCGTCGCGGCGCGGGTCACCGTACGGTCCGGTGGGTGGACCACCGCGTGGCTGAGCTGCTCGGCCAGCTGCGGATCGTGGCCGATCATCTCGCGGTACGCCTCGTCGCGGACCACCTCGACCGGGCGGGCCAGCAGCCGGGCCGCCTCCTGGTGGGCCCACACCGGCGCGGGCGGATCCCCGGCGGCCACCTGGTTGCCGAAGCAGTGGTCGAAGTGGTGATGGGTGTTCACCACCGACCAGGGCAGGTGGGTGATCCGCCGGGCCGCCTCGACCAGCTCGGCGGCCTCGGCCGGCGTACTGCCGGTGTCGACGAGCACGGCGGCGGCCGCGCCGACGACCAGCGTCGAGTTGACGTCGAGCCGGGGTCGGCGCAGCACATACACCCGGTCGCCGACCTCGACGAACCGGGCACTCATCCGGAGACTGCCCGCTCACCGGTGGGGTCGTCGCCGGCCCGCGGCGCCGGCGTGCGGTCGAAGGCCCGCTCGACGAACCGGTGCCGGTCGACCAGGGCCCGCTCGATACGGCCCTGCGCGATGGTCGTGCCCGCCTCGAACACCACCACCTCGAAGACCAGCCGCCGCCCGTCGACCTCGGTCAGCCGGGCCAGCGCGGCCACCGTACGGCCGACCGGCGTCGCCGCCCGGTGGTCCAGCTCGACCCGGGTGCCGACGGTGGTCATGCCGGGTGGCAGCCCGGTGGCGGTGGCGGCGACCGTCGCCGCCTCGGCCAGGGCGAGCAGCCGCGGGGTACCGAGGACCGGTACGTCGCCCGAGCCGACCGCCTGGGCGGTGTCGGAATCGGTCACGGTCAGCTCGACCCGGGCGGTGGCACCCGGGCGGAAGCTGTTCTCCGGCGTGTGTCCCATGACCAATCAGCCTAGGTGCTCGACCTGTGTCGGACCACGAAAGCCGGACCGCGCGCCGACGGTGCTCTGCCGGACCGCCATGGTGAACGGGGTCCGCACATCGTACGGCGGCCGGGGCGGACGCCCTTCGATCCGGTCGACCAGCCGTCGGACCGCCAGCCGGGCGATCGCCGCCTTGTCAGGGGAGATACTGGTCAGGCTCGGGTTGGCGTACCGTCCCTCCTCGATGTCGTCGATCCCGACGACCGCGACGTCCTGCGGGATCCGCCGGCCGGCATCGGCGGCGGCGCGCATCGCGCCGAGCGCGATCAGGTCGTTGTACGCGAGGACCGCGTCCGGTGGCTCGGTGAGGGTGAGCAGCCGACGCATCGCGGCCGAGCCGTCGGCCCGGCCGAACCGGTCGGTGACCACGGTCAGTTCCGGTCGGTCGGGCAGCCCGGCGGCGGCGATGCCCGCCCGGAAACCGCGCAGCCGCAGCTGCGCCGACTGTCGGTCGTCGTGGCCCCGGGCCCCGATGAAGGCGATCCGGCGGCGGCCGAGCGCGACCAGGTGCGCCACCGCCGCGCGGCTGGCCGCGACGTTGTCGATGGCGATGTGGTCATGCGGCACGTCGGAGACGCCCTCGCCGATGAGGACCAGCGGTAGCGCGTCGCGGCGGGCGAGCACCTCGGCGCGGCCGATTCGCACCGGGCTGAGGATCAGTCCGTCGACCACGTGCCGGCGGGAGCCGCCGAGCAGCGCCAGCTCCGTGTCGGGGTCGGCGTCGGTGCTCTCCATCACCAGGGTGTAGCCGAGGGCCGCAGCCTCCCGGATCGCCGTCTCCGCCAGCTCGGCGAAGTACGGGTTGGTCAGCTCGGGAATGGCCAGCGCGATCAGTCCGGTCCGGCCGCGCCGCAGGTGCCGCGCGCTGAGGTTCGGGGTGTAGCCGAGTTCGTCGATGGCCTGCTGCACCCGGCGTCGGGTGGGTTCGGCCACCGGCCGGTAGCCGTTGACCACGTTGGAGACCGTGGCCAGTGAGACGCCCGCGCGCTCGGCGATGCTCCGCAGACTGGCACCCATCCGTCGATCCTGGCACACATCGACGGGCGGAGATTGACGGCGGTCGACCGGGCGTCTATAACGTTATAAACAAACCTCGACGTGCCTCGATGCGTTCCCTGATCCGATCCCGTCCCCGGCCCGTCCACCGATGGAGACGACATGCGATCGCCCCGTACCCGTTGGACCGCTGTTGCGGCAGCGACCGCAGCCGCCGGCCTGCTCGTCGCGCCCTCGGCCGCCGTCGCGGTGCCCGCCCGCCCCGCGCCGCTGACCACCCCGTGGACCGCCGAGGCGCTCACCGGCACCCCGCTGCCCGAATACCCCAGACCGCAGATGACCCGCCCCGACTGGCGCAACCTCAACGGCGAATGGCAACTGCGACAGTCCACCACCGACGACGCTCCACAGTTCGGCGTCGACCTGCCCGAACGGGTCAACGTGCCGTTCCCGGTCGAATCGGCGCTGTCCGGCATCGGCCGGGCCGCCGACGACGACCGGCACCACCTGACCTACCGGCGCACCTTCACCGTTCCGTGCAGCTGGACCGGGCGGCGGGTGCACCTGCACTTCGGAGCCGTCGACTGGCAGGCCACCGTCTGGGTCAACGGCAGGCGGCTCGGCGATCACACCGGCGGCTACGACGCCTTCAGCTTCGACATCACTCGTGCGCTGCGTCGCGGCCCCCAACGAACTGATCGTCGCGGTCTGGGACCCGACCGACAGCCGGCAGCACGGCAGCCTGCCACCGATCGGCAAACAGACCCGTACCCCCGGCGGCATCTTCTACACCCCGGCCTCGGGCATCTGGCAGACCGTCTGGCTGGAACCCACCCCGGCCACCTCGATCAGCGACGTCGACCTGCGCCCCGACCTGGCCAGCGACACCATCCGGGTCCGGGTGGCAATCCGGACAACGCTGCCGGCCACACCGTCCGCGCCGAAGCCCTCGCCGGCGGCACCGTCGTCGGCACCGCCACCGGCGGCTTCACCGAGTTCGCCGTACCCGTGCCGAACGCCCGCCGCTGGTCGCCGGACGACCGTACCTCTACGACCTGCGGGTCACCCTGCGTGACCGGCGTGGCCGGGTCGTCGACCGGACCACCCACTACTTCGGGATGCGGGAGATCGGCGTACGGACGATTGACGGGGTGCTGCGACCGACCCTCAACGGCGAGTTCGTCTTCCAGCTCGGCACCCTCGACCAGGGCTACTGGCCCGACGGCGGGTACACCGCGCCGACCGACGAGGCACTCGCCTTCGACCTGCGCAAACACAAGGACCTCGGGTTCAACATGGTGCGCAAGCACATCAAGGTCGAACCGCAGCGCTGGTTCTACCACGCGGACCGGCTCGGCCTGCTGGTGTGGCAGGACATCCCGTCGATGACCGCCCAGGACATCGACCCGGCCGACGCCCAGCAGGCCCAGTTCGAGGCCGAGGCGCGCCAGATCGTCAACGAGCACCGCAACTCGCCGTCGGTGGTCGCCTACGTCGTCTACAACGAAGGCTGGGGCGAGCGGGCCCTGGCCGACACGATCCGGGTCGGCCAGGCCGTCAAGGACCTCGACCCGACCCGGCTGGTCAACACCCACAGCGGGTACAACTGCTGCCAGTCGCTGGGCAGCCCCGGCAACGGCGACATGGACGACTGGCACGTCTACGTCGGCCCTGGAGCCCCGGCGCCGACCGGCGGGCGGATCTCCGTGCTGGGCGAGTTCGGCGGCCCCGGACTGCGGGTGCCGGGCCACGAATACAGCCCGAACGGCAACTTCCAGGCGTACGAGTGGCAGCCGACCCCGACAGCGTTGACCGACCGCTACGTGGGGCTAATCCAGGGCACCGCCAACCTGATGATCGGCCGAGGCTTGAGCGCCGCCGTCCACACCGAGATCACCGACGTCGAGGGTGAGCTGAACGGCTTCCTCACCTACGACCGGCAGGTGGTCAAGATGGACGAGGCCCGGGTACGGGCGGCCAACCTGGCGCTGATCGCCACCTCCCGGGCGCTGCCGCCGCGTACACCGGTCGCCCTGCCGCTGGATGCCCGCCGGTCGCTGCGCGTCACCACACCCGGTTTCACCGACCGCTACCTGCGCCACCGCGACAGCCTGGCCTACACCGACGTGGTCACCGCCGACAGCCCGCAACTACTCAAGGACGACGCGACGTACGTGGTCCGGCCCGGTCTGGCCAACCCGGACTGCTACTCGTTCGAGTCGGTCAACTTCCCGGGCCAGTACCTCCGACATGCCAACTCCCGGGTCCGAACCTCGCCCGACGACGGCACCGCGCTGCTGCGCGCCGACGCCACCTGGTGCGCCCGGCGCGGCCTGACCGGATCTGATGTCTCGCTGGAGTCGTTCAACTATCCGGGTTCGTTCCTGCGCCACTACGCCGCCGAGATCTGGCTCAGCGACGGCGCCGGTGGCCCGTCCTGGAACTCGCCGACCAGCTGGGCCGCCGACGTCACCTGGGACGTCGACCCCGCCTGGGCCCCGTAGCGGGGCCGCCGATCGTCCGGTCGCCGACATCGAGCGGAGCGCTATCCACCTCATGCCACAGTGGCAATCGGATAGCGCTCTCCTCGACGACCACCACATCTTCCCAGCACGGTCAGGGGGGTTCGCACAAACTTGCACGGGTGGACCACCGCGCCTAGCCGTTCCAACACCAACTGTTCGAGGTCACGGCGTTGGCCACAGATCTTGCTGTAGTCCGAGGTCCAGCGGCTGCCGCCGGCCGGTGCGCCGGTGATCGTCCGGCAGGTGCTGCGGTGCAGCACAAGGTAGCTGGCGGCCGGGTAGCGGTGGGTGTTGAGCACTAAGCCGTCCGGGTGCCGGTCGATTCAGGCGAGTTAGCCGGAGTCGTCGTCAACGAACATTTCTACACCCGCTGGTACATCGAACGCACCACCGCGCCGCTGGTCGCCCTCCGACCGGGCCCGCCCCGCGACCCCGGTGGCTTCGGGGTCGGGTCCGTTGACTGCCCGTCCGCCGTCGACGGCGAGGACGACGCCGTTGACGAATCCGGCGGCGGGAGACAACAGGAAGGCGACAGTGTCGGCGACCTCCTGTGCGGTACCGACCCGGCCGAGCGGATGCAGTGCGGCCATCTCGGTGTCCACTTCGGGGTGCCGGGCACGGTACCGCTCGAACCGGTCGGTGGCGATCGAGCCGAGCGCGACAGCATTGGTACGGATGCCGGCTGGCCCGTGATCCACCGCCATTGCCCGGGTCAGACCCTCGACAGCAGCCTTCGCGGTCGCATAGGGCAGCGCTCCGCGGACTGGGCGCTGCGCCTGGTGGGACGAGACGTTGACGATGGCCCCGCTACGCCCGTGCGTCAGGAAGTGGTTGACCGCGACATGGCAGCCGGTGACCGCTAAAGCCAGGTTGGTGGAGATCAGGTCCAGGATCCGGGCCGCAGACGCGTCATCCATACCCGCGTCACCGAAGACCGCGGCGTTGTTGACCCAGCCGAGCAGCGGACCGGCGGACTCGGCGGCGGCCGCCGCTCGTCGCCCTGTCTCGGCGTCACGGGCGTCGCCGGTGATCAGCATGACCCGTTCGTGCTGCCAGCTGAGTTGACCGGTGACGTCCACGACGACAACCTGCCCCTCGTCGGCCAGGCGTTCGGCGATCGCGCGACCGATGCCCCGGGCACCTCCAGTGACCACATACGACGGCCGCGTCACCATGCTCGGATGCCTCCTGCTTATCCTCGGTCCTCGTGCGCAGCGAGGAGTGGATTCGATGATGGTCCGACTTGGTCTCTTTCACGAGCCAGATTTCCGGCGGTTCTTCGGCGCGACCGTCGCCGGTCAGCTCGCCGACCGGTTCGTCTACCTCGCGCTGCCGCTGGTGGCGATCCTCTGGCTGGACGCGGACGAGTTCGCGGTCGGCGTGCTGACCGCGATGACCACGGCCGGGTCGCTGCTGATCGGGCTGCCGGCGGGTGCGTGGGTCGACCGGTGGCGCAAGCGCCCGGTGATGGTCAACACGGATTTGCTGCGAGCCGCGCTGCTGATGACGCTACCGCTGGCCTGGTGGGCCGATGCGCTGTCGATCTGGCTGCTGTACGCGATTGCTCTCGGCCACGGACTGCTGACCGTACTGTTCGAGGTCGGATACACAAGCTATGTCCCTACGTTGGTCGGTCGTGACCACCTGGTCGAGGCGAACAGCAGGATCGCTGCGGTCCGTTCCGCCGTCAGCATCAGCGGCCCCGGTCTGGCGGGTCCCCTGGTCGGCTGGCTCGGTGCACCGCTCACGCTGATCGTGAGCGCCGCCGGGATGCTGTTGTCCGCGCTCGGCATGCTGCGAATCCGTACCGTCGAGGTGGTGCGGCCGGAAGCAACCGATCGGCAGCTGATCCGGGAGGTTGCCGAAGGACTGCGGTTCGTTCTCGGTCATCGGCTGCTGCGGCCGATGCTGTTCACCGACGGCTTCTTCAGTCTCTTCCTCGTCGTGTACCAGACGATGCTGCTGGTCTTCCTGGCCCGGCAGCTGGATCTGAGTACGTCCGGCATCGGCTCGGTGCTCTCGGCGATGGCCTGCGGTGGGTTCGTCGGCGCGCTGATGGCCGGCCGGCTGATCGCCAGGGTCGGCCCGGGTCCGGCGATCTGGCTGGCGCCGCTGTGTACCGCTCCGGCCGCCGCGCTGCTGCCAGCAACAAGTGTCGGCTGGCCGACCTGGCTTGCTGTGGCCGGGCTGGCACTGCTGTCCTTCGGCGGGGTGGTCCGGCTTGTCGCGCAGGCGGGCCTGCAACAGAGCATCACTCCGGATCGGCTGCTGGGCCGGATGAGCGCCACGGTCCGCTTCGTCCAGTGGGGCAGCATGCCGGTCGCGGCGCTGCTCGGCGGTGCGCTCGGCGGCCTGTTCGGGGCGTCGGCCGTACTGTGGATCGGTACGGCCGGGATGACCGCCGCCTTCCTGCCGGCCCTGCTGTCGCCGCTGCGGGCGACGTACCGGCTGCCGGCGAGCGAGAGCGCCGCAGCTCAATAGGACGACCCAGGCTTGGCTCCAACCGCGAGGGCGGAGTCAAGCCTGGGTGATCCGGCCTACGGCTGACTCGGCGCTGTCCGATGGCTCAAGGCTTCAGGGTGGCAGCCGTCGACACGAAGGACCGCCACGCGGTCGGTCCGAAGGTCAGCATCGCGCCGTCGCGGTCCTTGGTGTCCCGCACGAGGACGCGCCCGGTGATGTTGTCGGCCACCTCGACGCAGGCCCCTGTGTCGGACTTGGTGCTCTTACGCCAACGAGGCTTGGTCAGGTCCATGTCTCTCCCGCCTTCGTGATCAGTTCGAGCGACTGCGCGCAGGGTAGAGCGTACTGCCGGATCGACTCCCAGTCGCTCTCCAGGCTCGCGGTGCGGTCGGGCGACTCCACCACCCGGCCTTCCTGGTGGCCTTCGAGGAAGCCAACTGTGCGACCCTCAACCGAGGCCAGGACGATCGGGCCGTACATCCCGACATACGCCGGGGTGGCCAGTGGCACCACGTGGATCTGTACATTCGGTCGATCGCCCATCTCCGTCAGTGCTTTGAGCTGTTCGCGCATCACTTCCGGCCCGCCGGAGGTGCGGCGGATCGCCATTTCGTCGAGTATCACGACCAGGCGGCACGGGCTGGTGGTTCGGGTGATGATCTCTTGCCGGTCCAGCCGTGCCGCGAGCGTCTGTTCGACGTCCTCGGCCGGGACGTTCATTGCCGGCAGGAGAGCGCGTGCGTACGCCTCGGTTTGCAGCAGTCCGGGGATCAGCGTCGGATGGTAGACCCGCAGCAGGGTCGCCCGACCTTCGTACTCGACGAACGGCCGGTACCACACGGGTGTCCAGTCGCCCCGGACGAACTCCCGATAGAACCTGACCAGCGCGGTGCCGAACACCTTGTCGACGGCCTTCAGGTAGTCCGGCAGTGCGGGCCGCTCGCCGCGCTCGATGGCACCCACGTGCTTCGCCGAGAAGTGGATCCGGTCGGCCCACGCATCCTGGGTCAGCCCGAACGACTCGCGCAGCCGGCGTAGCTCCGATATCAGATAATCGCTCCCAGCCATAGACCTTCACATCCCCCAAATCGCTCGAACTTGTTGATCTTTTGCTGGCCTGGACAGCACGTGCATTCCCTGGGCCTAACGCCTTCTTCCATTGAGCATGGTCAGCGATCCAGGGTGGAACTCAGCAGAAAGATACACGCTGTTCGTAATCGATCCGAGGGGGTAATGATGATCAGAAACGACGGGATCGGTGGGCCCCGGACGACCCGACGCGAGGCGGCGACCCTACCTGGTCACCGGAGCTGGCCCGAGTCGTCCATGATGCGAACTCCACCGCCCGGACCCACATCCCGAACCGCACCACCGGGGAGTGTCACCGGTGCGGCGGCATCCCGGCACCGTGTCGACCGTTCCTGCGGGCACTCGCCATTCTGGACCGGTGGGACGCGAGCTCCGCCCGGCGCATCCGGGCTGTGCTGCACCTGTCCGGGCTGATGCCGGCCGGCGAGCCGGACGACGACGGTGACGGGTGACCCGGCGACCGGCACCTGCGGTGGACGCGGCTCGCCTCGCCCGCCGGGATCGCGGCGGCCGACGCCGCGGACCTGGACTGCCGCTTGTGCGGCGGCATCCTGAAGGCGGCGATGATCTCGTTCGGTCAGTCGTCGCACGGACCAAACCTGCGCCGCGCGGTGCGCGCCGCCGAACGCTGCGACCTGCTGCTCGCCCTCGTCCACCAGTTGATCTAAAAGGATCTGGCCGGTATATCGACCACGACTCCTTTTAGATCGACGGCTGCGGCGAGGGCGGATCGGCTGGCGTGCTGCGGGCGGCGCGGGCCCGGTCGCTGAGCTCCGCCGCCAGCCACCACGCCTCGGCCACGTCCCGGTCCTTGGCGGCGGCGCTCGGCCCGCCGGCGGTGTCGGCGTACACGGTGGCCAGCCCGAGCAGCCGCTGCAGCGGCCCGCGCACCACCCGTACGCTCTGCATCCTCGCGTACGGCACGACCAGCATCTGCCGGGTCAGCAACCCGCTGCGGACACTGAACACGTCGTTGGCAAGCCCGGCACCGAGCTTCGGCTGCACCAGCGGGTTGAGCCAGCGGGCCCGGCGCGGCGGCGGCGTCATCGGCAGCGCGTCGAGCGCGATTCCGGGCAGCACGTCGGCGAGGATGTGGTTCGCGGTGGGCAGTACGCCGACCGGCAGCAACTGGTCGGACTGGGTGCCGCCACCCTGCCCGTCCGGTGCGGCGTAGCCGGCGACGTGCAACCGCAACCGCAGCCACCTCTTCCCCCGCCACAGCAGCGGCCAGGTCGCACCGATCGCCTGGATCCGGTGCAGCGGTACGGTCTGCGACCGGGTCTCGGTCAGCCCGTGCCGGACCCGCAGACCCACCTCGTCGCGGGCCAGCCGGAAGTTCCAGTCGCTGAGCACCCGCCGGATCGGCTGCAGGATCACCCCGGCGGTGGCGGTCAGGGTGCTGGCGACCGCCACGAATGACCAGGTGGCGTCCATCGCGAACTGGGTGATAACGAACGCGACACCGAACGGCAGGAACATGGTCTGCGGGGTGAGCAGTTGGCTGATCAGCAGGTCCCGGTTGACCACGGTGTGTAGTAGCCGGCCGGGTGGCGGCGCGGACGGGTCGGGCAGGCCGGCCGGGGTGCCGTCCGGCAGCGGTGCCGTCCCGTCGGGAGCTGCCGCGTCCGGGGCCGGCTTGGCGCGGCCGGCGAGCGCCAGCAGCCGGGCCCGCAGCGTGGCGGCGTCGGCGACGGTCAGATATGCCAGCGGCGCCTCGGTCTGGCCACCGCCGACCACTTCGAGCCGCAGTTCGGCCAGGCCGGTCAGTTGGGCGAGCAGCGGCCGGACAACCTCGACCGCCTGCAGCCGCTCCAGCGGGATGGCACGGGTCCGCCGCCACAGCAGACCTTCGTGAATCCGCAGCTCACGGCCGACCACGTGGTAGCCGGTGTTGTACCAGCTGATCACCGCCACCGCCAGGTAGCCGAGCAGGCACAGCACGACCAGCAGCGCGAAGCGACCGAAGCCGACCCGGCCGAGCGTCTGCCAGGACAGGCCGGCGATGATCACCACGAGGGCCCTGCTGCCCTTGAGGATCGGGCTCAGCGGATGCAGCCGCTGGCGGGGCTCCTCGACCGGACCGTGCGGCGGGTACGGCTGGCCCGGTAGCGGGTAGGCCTGTCCGGGCAGCGGGTACGGCGGCGGGACCGGATCGTGCGGCTGGCTCACAGACCCTCCGCCCGGATCTCGCCGAGCGCGGTGAGCCGGTCCCGTAGCCGGGACGCCTCGGCGGGCCGCAGCCCGGGCACCCGGGCGTCGCTGGCCGCCGCGGCCGTGTGCAGCTGCACGGTCGCCAAATCGAAGGCCCGTTCCAGCGGGCCGGCGGAGACGTCGACGAACTGCATCCGGGCGTACGGGACAATCGACAGCCGGCGGACCAGCAGCCCGTGCCGCACCAGCAGGTCGTCGTCGCGCTCGGCGTACCCCCAGGCGTAGACGGCCCGCACCGTCGCCACCACCCGCAGCACGGTGAGCAGCACGGCGGCGGCGAAGCCGACGCCAACGAACCAGAAACCGGTGATCGCCCAGCCGACCCCGAGCCCGACGAGCAGGAAACTCATCCCGATGGCGAGCCGGATCAGCTCCACCCAGACCAGGTCGCGGGAGACGGGCTGCCACTGCACCGTCTCCGGCCAGGGCTCCAGAGGGCTGATCGGGGCTGCCGGTGCGGCGGACTGTTCGGTCACCCTTACGAGCGTAGGCGATCAGCCAAGCGGCGCCACGTCGCGGAGGAATCCACGTACGTGCAGGAAGTCGCCGAGCCGGTGCCGGTGGTCGGCGCAGGCCAGCCAGGTCTTGCGGCGTTCGGGCTGGTGCAGCCGGGGGTTGTTCCAGTTGAGCGCCCAGATCGCCGGGGCACGGCAGCCCTTGGCAGAACAGACCAACTGCTCGCCCGGTGCGGTGTCGGCGGAATCGGGGGGTGCGGCCACGGTACGAGTCTAGGCCGGCGCCAGGCGAGTCCAGGTCGGCACCGGGCGAGGTCGGCAGCATGCCGGGGACGGCACCGGGACAGGGCGGCACGCACCTGAAGGAGTGAGCGCCGGGCGGCCACGGGGGAAGCCGCCCGGCGACGGCTGAATCGTACACACGCCGATCCCCCTCGTGTCTACCCACCTGGCGGTGCTTTCTCGGCCCCTGCCCGCCGGTTCGGACCGGCGTGCGACGCTTAGTGCGGCACGACCTTTTCGACCCGACGACGCCAGAACCCTGACGACACCAGAGCACGCTGTGGAGGACCGGTGGCCCAGCCGACCACGCCCGAATCTTCGACACCGACCGCTGCGCCACCGTCGCCCCCCGAGGCGACACCGGCCGCCGACGCGACCCTGCTGGAGCGGGCGATGTTCGAGGTCAAACGGGTCATCGTCGGTCAGGACCGGATGGTCGAGCGGATGTTCGTCGCGCTGCTCGCCCGGGGGCACTGCCTGCTGGAAGGCGTCCCCGGGGTGGCGAAGACGCTCGCCGTGGAGACTCTGGCCACCGTCGTCGGTGGCTCGTTCGCCCGGATCCAGTTCACCCCCGACCTGGTCCCCGCCGACCTGGTCGGCACCCGGATCTACCGGCAGTCCAGCGAGAAGTTCGACATCGAGCTCGGTCCGGTGTTCGTCAACTTCCTGCTCGCCGACGAGATCAACCGCGCGCCGGCCAAGGTGCAGTCGGCGCTGCTCGAGGTGATGAGCGAGCGGCAGGTGTCGCTGGGCGGGCAGACGCATCCCGTACCGGATCCGTTCCTGGTGATGGCCACCCAGAACCCGATCGAGCAGGAGGGCGTCTACCCGCTGCCGGAGGCGCAGCGCGACCGGTTCCTGATGAAGATCGTGGTGGGCTATCCGACCGACGCGGAGGAGCGGGAGATCGTCTACCGGATGGGGGTGGAGGCGCCGCAGCCGAGCGTCGTTTTCAAGCCCACCGACCTGGTCGACCTGCAGCGCAAGGCGGACAAGGTGTTCGTGCACAACGCGCTGGTCGACTACACCGTACGCCTGGTGCTGGCCACCCGGGCGCCGGCCGAGCACGGCATGCCGGACGTCGCGCAGCTGATCCAGTACGGTGCCAGCCCGCGTGCCTCGCTGGGCATCGTGCGGGCCACCCGGGCATTGGCGCTGCTGCGCGGGCGCGACTACGCGTTGCCGCAGGACGTGCAGGACATCGCCCCGGACATCCTGCGTCACCGGCTGGTGCTCAGCTACGACGCGCTGGCCGACGACGTGCCCGCCGACCACGTCGTCGGGCGGATCATGCAGATGGTGCCGCTGCCGTCGGTAGCCCCCCGGCAGAACGCGACGCCGCAGCCGGTGGGACCGATGGGACATGCCGCGCCGGCCGCCGCGGTGCCCGGCCCGCCCGGTGGCGCCGGCTGGCCCGGACAGTCGCAGTGACCGCTGCGGTGCCGAGCTCGGGCCGGGCGGAGGCGGTGCTGTCCCGGCTCTACCTGACCGTCACCCGCAAGCTCGACGGCCTGCTGCAGGGCGACTACGTGGGGCTGCTGCCCGGTCCGGGCAGTGAGGCCGGTGAGTCGACCGAGTACCGGCCCGGTGACGACGTGCGCCGGATGGACTGGCCGGTGACGGCCCGGACCACCGTGCCGCACGTACGGCGTACCGTCGCCGACCGGGAGTTGGAAGCCTGGGTGGCGGTGGACCTGTCGGCCAGCCTGGACTTCGGCACCGCCCGCTGCCTCAAACGGGACCTGGCCGTCTCGGCGGCGGCGGCGATGGTGCACCTGAGCGCGCGGGGCGGCAACCGGGTGGGCGCGGTGATCGGCACCGGTGATCCGGCGCTCGGCGGCGTCCTTTCCCGGCTGCCGGCGCGGACCGGCCGCAAGGAGGCGCACGGGCTGCTGCGGGCGATCGCCGGCACCCAGTCCCGACCCGGCCGCAGCGACCTCGGTGCCCTGGTCGACATGCTGAACCGGCCGCCGCGTCGCCGCGGCGTCGCCGTGGTGATCTCCGACTTCCTGGCCCCGCCGCAGCAGTGGGGCCGGCCGGTCCGAAAACTCGCGGTCCGCCACGACGTCCTCGCCGTCGAGGTGGTCGATCCGCGTGAGCTGGAGCTGCCCGACGCCGGCGTGCTGACCCTGGCCGACCCGGAGACCGGCACGCTGCACGAGGTGCAGACCGCCGATCCGCGGCTGCGCCGGCGGTACGCCGAGGCGGCCGGGGCGCAGCGGGCGGCGATCGCGCAGACTCTGCGCGGTGCCGGCGCGGCCCACCTGCGGCTGCGGACCGACTCGGACTGGCTGCTGGACATCGTCCGGTTCGTCGCCGGGCAGCGGCACGCCCGTACCCGTGGCATCGCCCGCCCGGCCCCCACCCCGCGCCCGGAAAGCGAAGCTCGATGATCCGTTTCCTGCAGCCCTGGTGGCTGCTCGCCCTGCTGCCGGTTCTGGCGATCGCCGGGATGTACGTGTGGCGTCAGTTCCGCCGCAAGGCGTACGCGGTCCGGTTCACCAACGTGGACCTGCTGCGCACGCTGGCCCCGCGTGGCCTCGGCTGGCGTCGTCACCTGGCCGCCGGGGCGTTCCTGCTGAGTCTGCTGGTGCTGGCGTCGGCGCTGGCCCGGCCGTCGATCGACGCTGAGGAGTCGCTGGAGCGGGCCACCGTCATTCTCGCCATCGACGTGTCGCTGTCGATGGAGGCCGACGACGTGACTCCGAGTCGGATCGAGGCGGCCCAGCAGGCGGCGAAGGAGTTCGTCGCGGAGCTGCCGGAGGGCTACAACATCGGGCTGGTCGCGTTCGCCAAGTCGGCGAACGTGCTGGTCTCGCCGACCAAGGACCGGGCTGCGGTGTCCCAGGCGATCGACGGTCTGGTGCTGGCCGAGGCCACCGCCACCGGCGAGGCCGTGTTCACTTCGTTGGAGGCGATCCGGCTGGTGCCGACCGACGGTGCGCAGGGCCCGCCGCCGGCCCGGATCGTGCTGCTGTCGGACGGCTACCGCACCTCGGGCCGGTCGGTCGAGGAGGCCGCTGCGTCGGCGTCGGCGGCCAACGTACCGGTGTCGACGATCGCGTTCGGCACCGACGACGGCCAGGTGCAGATCGGTAACCAGGTGCAGCGGGTGCCGGTGGACCGGTTCGCGCTGGCCGAGCTGGCTGAGGCGACCAACGGCTTCTTCTACGAGGCGGCGTCGGTCGGCGAGCTCAACCAGGTGTACGAGGACATGGGCTCGTCGATCGGGCAGCGGACCGTGCCCCGGGAGATAACCCAGTGGTACGCGGCCCTGGCGTTGCTGCTGGCGTTGGGCGCGGCGGTACTCAGTCTGCTGTGGACCTCGCGGCTGCCGTGAGACGGCCCGACCGGACCAGCAGGTGACAGGGCCCGGCCCGGCAGGCGACGGACACCCGCCGCCGGCCGGGGCCCGTCACCGTGCGCCGCTGGCCAGCACGAAGATGACGGCGATCCAGACGGCGGCCAGGGTGAACCCCAGCGGTGCGACGTAACGGTTCATCGAGGGTGGACTCCGGCGACGGGCCGGCCACCTGTGGATCAGGGTGACCGGCGGGCGGGCTGACGGGCGACACGGGCAGATCGCACGGGCGCACCAGGAGCCACGCCGACCTCAGCGCGCTCGACCGGTGGCCCGGCGACGACTAGGAGGATCGCTATCTCGCACAGCGATCACCTCCACAGGTCGTCCGGCCGTTGAACCGGGCAAGAGCGTACACCTGGGCCGGCAGGTCGGCACAATCCGCAGCAACGTGATCAGTGTGACGGCGAGAACCGGCAGATAGACGGCCCGGTCGACCAGCCACCCGGGATGCTCCGGCGCGGTGTGCACCCCGGCGACGGCGGTCCCACCGGCCAGCCCAGCGCGGCGACCGTCAGCCCGATGAGTACCGGCTGGTGCCACAGGTAGACGCCGAGCGCGTGCCGGTTCACCGCCGCGACCACCGACCACCACCGGGCGGTGGTGGCGATCCGGCCTCGCAACCACCGGATCGCCAGCCCGGCCGCACCGACCTGCGCGGCCACTAACTTCACCACTTTGCGGCTACGACCGGACCGACCTGGTGTCAAGACACCACAGGGGTAGTACCCCCGGGTTACTGCTTACCCGGCGGTAGCACCTAGTCTCCAAGGCCGGATCATCGACGACGAGGGGGGAACGTGGCCCGCACCGTACTGGTCACCGGCGGTAACCGGGGCATCGGCCTGGCGATCGCGCAGACGTTCGCGAAGCAGGGCGACCGGGTCGCGGTCACCTACCGGTCCGGCTTCGCCGAGCAGGCCGGCCTGTTCGGCGTACGCTGCGACGTCACCGACGCCGACTCGGTCGACCAGGCCTTCGGCGCGGTCGAAGCCGAGCTCGGGCCGGTCGAGGTGCTGGTCGCCAACGCCGGCGTCACCGACGACACGCTGCTGCTGCGAATGTCCGAGGAGCAGTTCACCTCGGTGCTGGACACCAACCTGACCGGCGCGTACCGCTGCGCCAAGCGCGCTTCGACGAAGATGCTGCGGGCCCGCTGGGGCCGGCTGATCTTCATCTCGTCGGTGGTCGGCCTGCTCGGCTCGCCCGGTCAGGTCAACTACGCGGCGAGCAAGGCCGGCCTGGTCGGCATGGCCCGGTCGATCACCCGCGAACTCGGCGGACGCAACATCACCGCCAACGTCGTCGCCCCCGGCTACGTGGAGACCGACATGACGGCGGCGCTGCCCGAGGAGCGCAAGGCCGAGTACCGCAAGGCCATCCCGGCCGGTCGGTTCGCCACCGCCGACGAGGTGGCCGCCGCGGTGACGTGGCTCGCCGGCGACTCCGCCGGTTACATCTGCGGGGCGGTCATTCCCGTCGACGGCGGCCTCGGCATGGGGCACTGACCGTCGACGCCGCACCGACCTGTGACACCGCACCGACCCGACCTGGCTACGAAACACCGAACGGAGAAACCTGTGTCCGCACTGCTGGCCGGTAAGCGGCTGCTCGTCACCGGCGTCATCACCGACCAGTCGATCGCCTTCTCGGTGGCGAAGCTCGCCCAGGAGAACGGTGCCACCGTCGTGCTCACCGGGTTCGGCCGGATGTCGCTGGTGGAGCGGATCGCCAAGCGGCTGCCGGCCGAAGCGCCGGTGATCGAGCTCGACGTGACCAACCCGGAGCACCTGGCCGGGCTGGCCGACAAGGTTGCCGGGCACGTCGACGGCCTCGACGGGGTGGTGCACTCGATCGGGTTCGCCCCGCAGAGCTGCCTCGGTGGCGGCTTCCTCGACGCGCCCTGGGACGACGTCGCCACCGCGCTGCACATCTCCACCTTCTCGTACAAGTCGCTGGCGATGGCGGCGCTGCCGCTGATGCGTCCCGGCGGCGCGGTCGTCGGGCTGACCTTCGACGCCACCCTGGCCTGGCCGGTCTACGACTGGATGGGGGTCGCCAAGGCCGGCCTGGAGTCCGCGTCCCGCTACCTGGCGCTGCACCTGGGACCGAAGGGCATCCGCAGCAACCTGGTCTCCGCCGGCCCGCTGCGCACCATGGCGGCCAAGTCGATCCCCGGCTTCGAGGCCTTCGAGCAGGCCTGGACCGAGCGGGCGCCGCTGGGCTGGCAGTTGACCGATCAGGAGCCGGCGGCGCGGGCCTGCCTGGCGCTGCTGTCAGACTGGTTCCCGGCGACCACCGGTGAGATCGTGCACGTCGACGGCGGCTTCCACGCCATCGGCGCCTGATCTTCGGGATGCGCCGCCGCCCGGCCCGGCCCGACCAGGAACAATAGGGCCCATGGCGTACGACGCACTGGTTCTGCTGTCGTTCGGCGGCCCGGAAGGTCCGCAGGACGTGCTGCCCTTCCTGCGCAACGTGACCCGGGGCCGCAACGTGCCGCCGGAACGGCTGGCCGAGGTCGCCGAGCATTACCAGCACTTCGGCGGCGTGTCGCCGATCAACCAGCAGTGCCGGGAGCTGCTCGCCGCGATCCGCGTCGACTTCGCCGCCCACGGGCTCGACCTGCCGGTCTACTGGGGCAACCGCAACTGGCATCCGATGCTGACCGACACGGTGGCCCGGATGCGCGACGACGGGGTCCGCCGCGCCCTCGCCTTCGCCACCAGCGCCTACGGCGGCTACTCGTCGTGCCGGCAGTACCAGGAGGACATCGCGGCGGCGCGGTCGGCGGTCGGCCCGGACGCCCCGGTGATCGACAAGCTGCGGCAGTTCCACGATCACCCCGGGTTCGTCGGTCCACACGTCGAAGCGGTCCGGGCCGCGCTGGACACGATCGACCCGGCGCTGCGTCGGCGTACCCGGCTGGTGTTCACCGCCCATTCGGTCCCGACCAGCGCGGCGGCCGCTGCCGGCCCGGAGGGCGGGCGTTACCAGGCCCAGCTGGCCGAGACCGCCCGGCTGGTCGCCGCCGACGCCGCCCCGGACCTGCCGTACGACCTGGTCTGGCAGAGCCGGTCCGGGCCGCCGCAGGTGCCCTGGCTGGAGCCGGACGTCAACGACCACCTGCGGGAACTCGCCGGTCAGGGGGTCGACGCAGTGGTGGTCAGTCCGATCGGTTTCGTCTCCGACCACTTGGAGGTGGTCTGGGACCTGGACACCGAGGCCGCGGCGACCGCCAAGGAGCTCGGTCTGGCGTACGCCCGGGCGGCCAGCCCCGGCACCCACCCGGCCTTCGTGTCGATGGTCCGGGACCTGGTGTCGGAACGGCTGCGCCCGGACGGCGCCCTCACCCGGGTACGGCTCGGTACGCTGCCGGTCTGGGACACCTGCCCGGTGAACTGCTGCATTGCCTCTTCCACCCCCCGGAGATCCTCGTGACCGACCGTAAGCCCGTCGAGAGTTGGCTGACCGACATGGACGGTGTGCTGGTGCACGAGGGCCAACCGGTCCCCGGTGCGCCGGAGTTCATCAACCGGTTGCGCGCTTCCGGTAAACCGTTCCTGGTGCTGACCAACAACTCCATCTACACCCCCCGCGATCTGCAGGCCCGGCTCACCCGGATGGGTTTCGACGTGCCGGAGCAGGCGATCTGGACAGCGGCGCTGGCTACCGCGCAGTTTCTCGCCGACCAGCGGCCGGGTGGCACCGCGTACGTCATCGGTGAGGCCGGGCTGACCACGGCGATGCACGCGGTCGGCTACATCCTGTCCGACTACGCCCCGGACTACGTGGTGCTGGGGGAGACCCGCACCTACAGCTTCGAAGCGATCACCAAAGCGGTCCGGCTGATCAACGGCGGTGCCCGGTTCATCTGCACCAACCCGGACCCGACCGGGCCGTCGACCGAGGGCGCGTTGCCGGCGGCCGGCTCGGTCGCGGCGATGATCTCGAAGGCGACCGGGGTGGAGCCGTACTTCGTCGGCAAGCCGAACCCGATGATGATGCGGTCGGCGTTGAACACGATCGACGCGCACTCGGAGAGCACCGCGATGATCGGTGACCGGATGGACACCGACGTGCTGTGCGGGCTGGAGGCGGGGCTGCAGACGATCCTGGTGCTCACCGGGATCAGCAGCCGTACCGACATCGACCGCTACCCGTACCGGCCGTCGCGGATCGTCGCGTCGGTGGCCGACCTGATCGACGAGATCTGATCGAGACGAGATCTGGTCGGGGCGTCCGGCCGCGCTCGGCAGTCAGGGCCGCAGCGGGGCGTTGCAGGCGGCGACCAGCGCCCGGCGGCAGGCAGTGGTCAGCGGCCGCAGCGCGGCGTCGCGCTGCTGGGCCTCGTAGCCGTTGACGGCGCCGCCGGGGGCGACGTGCTCGGCGAGCGCCAGCACCTGGTCCAGCACGCTGGCCCGGGCGAACAGCCGGCGAGCCCGCGGATCGAAGCCGGGTGGCAGGTCCATCCCGCCGTCCGGGCGGCGCAGCGCGGCCAGCGCCCCGGCCAGCTCCGGCCGCCAGTGCGCGACGTCCAGCCGGGTCAGCGCCGTGGTCGTCTCGGCCAGTGCGGTGGACAGCTCGGCCTCGGCTTCGGCGGCGCTCGGCCCGGCGTGCCCGGCGGCGGGTAGCTCCTGCGGCAGCGGGTAGATCCGCCACAGCACCGTCTCGAAGGTGACCCCGGAACCGGACGTGTGTGAGCGCACCTCGGGGATGACGCCCAGCCCACGGGCCACCACCGCCTCGCCGGCCAGCAGCGCGGCGCCGGTGAACTCACCTGGACCGGGCAGACCGCGTGGGTCGCCGGGGGCCGGCAACGCCAGCCGGATCTCGTCCGGTGGCAGCTTCGCGAAGCAGGACAGCGCGTCGCGCAACGGCAGGTCGGTCCAGGCACCGGGTGCGTCGGCGACCAGATGCTCCTCGTCGCCGGCGATCTCGTCGGCGATCTCGTCGTACGGCACCAGGCCGGCGCGCCATGCGCGCACCCAGGCCACGAAGCGGCTGGAGCGGCGCGTCGCGAGGGTCGCCGCGCCTGCTGCGGGGGACATGCACGCTAGGGTACGTGCCGCGCTGTCGGTTGTCTCGACACCGGGCGGCAGGTCCCCGTCGGGGTGTCCGGTCGGCGCGTCGGCGGGCCACCGTCGCCCGGTGCGGTTAGCCTGCCGGACGTGGGTGGTGACCAGCGGTACGGCGACGACGTGTTGGCGGGCAACTGGCGCCGCCGTCGGGTGGTGCCGGAGGTCGACGCCGAGCCGGACCTCGTGGTGGAGGACGCCGACTCCGGTTTCTGCGGCGCGGTCGTCGGTTTCGAATCCGGCGCGGTGACACTGGAGGACCGGCACGGTCGCCGACGGCACTTTCCGCTGGCACCGGCCGGTTTCCTGCTGGACGGCCAGCCGGTGACGCTGCGCCGGCCGCCCCGGGCACCCGCCGCGCCCCGGCAGCGGCAGCGCACCGCTTCCGGTTCGGTCGCGGTCGGCCACCGACCGGCCCGGGTGGCCCAGGCCAGTCGGATCTGGGTGGAGGGTGTGCACGACGCCGCGCTCGTCGAGCGGATCTGGGGTGACGACCTGCGGGTCGAGGGCGTCGTCGTCGAACCGCTGGACGGCATCGACGGGCTGGCCGCTGCGGTGGCCGGTTTCGCGCCCGGACCGCAGCGCCGGCTTGGCGTGCTGGTCGACCATTTGGTCCCCGGGTCCAAGGAGAGCCGGGTCGTCGCCGCGGTCACCTCGCCGTACGTCCTGGTGACCGGGCATCCGTACGTGGACGTGTGGCAGGCGGTCAGACCGGACCGGATCGGATTGCGGCAGTGGCCCCGGATCCCACCCGGACAGCCGTGGAAGGAAGGCGTCTGTGCGGCTGTCGGCGTGGCCGATCCGGCGCAGCTGTGGCGTCGAATCCTGTCCAGTGTGGACAGCTACCAGGACGTGGAGACGCCGCTGATCAACGCGATGGAGCGGCTGATCGACTTCGTCACCGTACCGCCGCAGTGAGCCGGCGGCCGGTCAGCCGAGGTCGTCCGGTCAGCCGGGGTCGTCCGGTCAGCCGGGGTCGTCCGGTCAGCCGGGGTCGTCCGGTCAGCCGAGGTCGTCCGGTCAGCCGAGGTCGTCCGGGTCGCGGGTAAGGACGAAGGTGGCCAGGTCCAGCGCTGTCGGGGTGCCGGTCGGTCCACGCCGTACGGTGAGGATCTCGCCCTGCTGGGCGCCGCTGCGGCCCTGCCAGCGGTCCGCGCCCAGCGCGGCGAACCGCGACGTCACCGGCTGGACCGGCCCGAGCAGGGTGAGGACCAGCTCGGCGGCGTCGGCGTCCCAGGAAACCTGCATCTCCCGTCCCATCCACCACCACCGGCCGCAGACAGCGTCGATCTCCGGCGGCGGCAGGGTGCCCGGTCGCCAGGGACGCGGCGCGACCGGTTCCCGGTCCAGCACCCCGGCCAGTACCCGTAGCCCCAGTTCGCGGATGGTACCCCGGGCGAAGCCGTACGAGTTGGCGAAGGCCACCACGGCGGTGCCGGTGCCACGGTGCACGGCGAGCAGCGCGACGTAGCCGGGCATCGAGCCGCCGTGGCCGGCGAAGACCCGCTCCCCGACCCGGTAGAGCTCGGGGCCGAGCCCGTGGCCGCCGGTCCACCGCTGCGGGTCGTTGATCGCCACCGGCAGGCACATCTCCGCCATCGTGTCGGGGTCCAGCACCGCCGGGTCCGGGTCGGCGAGGAACGCCGCCCACCGGCTGAGGTCGGCGACGGTGGACCAGAGCTGGCCGGCGGGGGCCATCGCCCGGGTGTCGGTACGCGGCTCCTCGCGCAGCGTGCCGTGCCACGGGTGCACCACGTAGCCGGCGGCGTACGGGGCGGTGGGGTGGTAGGTGGTGCGGGTCATGCCGAGTGGTCCGAGGATGTCGGTGGCGACCAGGTCGCTCCACGGCGTGCCGGTGATCCGGTGCAGGGCGGCGCCGAGCAGCCCGTACGCCAGGTTCGAGTAGTGGTACGTGCGGTGCGGCGGGAAGGCCATCTTGTCCGGTCCGAGCCCGGCCAGCAGAGTGGCGACGTCGGTGCCGGTGCTGCGTTCCCACCAGGTGTCGCTGTCCGGTTCGCGTTGCAGGCCGGCGGCGTGGCCGAGGAGTTGGCGCAGGGTGATCCGTTCGAACGGGGCGTCGGGCAGGTGGTCGCGGAGCCGGTCGTCGAGGTCGAGCCGGCCGGCGTCGCGTAGCCGCAGCACCAGGGTGGCGGTGAAGGTCTTGGTGATCGAGCCGATCCGGTACTGCAGGTCGGGGTGGGGTGACGGGTGGTCACCGGCGGACGCGATGTGCACCAGCCGCCGGTCCCGGAGCACGCCGAGGACGACGGAGGGTGCCCGGCCGTTCGACTGGGTCTCGGCGACCGCAGTGTCGATCATGCTGATGGTGTCGGGGGACAGGGGTGCGGACACGCCTACATGCTCCTTGCTCGTGACTCAGGTGGGTTGGATCGTGACTTAGGGTGGCCGTATTGGTCCGACTCACTAATGGCTGCCCGATTTGTCGGTCCGAGGGTCGCCGGTGGTGCGCATACATGTCACGATCGGTGTGTGGAACCCGTCCTGTGGATCGTATTGGGCGTCGTACTGGCGGTCGCGGAATTATTCACCGCGACGCTGTTCCTCGTCATGTTCGCCGCCGGCGCGTTCGCCGCGGCGTTCGCCGCCGCTCTCGGTGCCCCGGTGGCCGCCCAGGCGCTGGTCTTCGCCGCAGTGTCGGCGCTGACCGTGGTCGCCGTCCGGCCGGCCATCCAGCGGCACCGGCAGTCCGCGCTCAGCGGTGGCGAGGAGCCGTTCGGCGTGCAGGCGATCGAGGGCGCCTCGGCGCTGGTGCTGGAGCGGGTGGATGCCGACGGCGGCCAGGTCAAGATCGACGGCGAGCTGTGGAGCGCCCGCTCGTATGACGGCATCCAGGTCTTCGCCCCTGGCGAACGGGTACAGGTGATCCAGGTCAAGGGCGTCACCGCGCTGGTCTGGCGGGACGACGTCACCGGCGGCGGACCGGCATGAACACCCCGAGCCGGCATGAATTTCCCGAGCCGAGAAGGTGAACGACGATGGACTTAGTGATCGCGGTGCTGGTCGGGGCGGTCGCTCTGATCACAGTGATAACCCTGATCCGGGCGGTGCGGATCGTCCCGCAGCAGCGGATGGACCTGGTCGAACGGCTCGGCCGGTACCAGCGCACCCTGACGCCCGGTCTCAACCTGCTCGTCCCGTTCGTCGACACCGTACGGGCCAAGGTCGACATGCGGGAACAGGTGGTCAGCTTCCCGCCCCAACCGGTGATCACCTCGGACAACCTGGTGGTGTCGATCGACACCGTCTTGTACTTCAAGGTCGTCGATCCCCGGGCCGCCACCTACGAGATCGCCAACTTTCTGCAGGCGATCGAGCAGCTCACCGTCACCACGTTGCGTAACGTCATCGGCTCGCTCGACCTGGAGCGCGCGCTGACCAGCCGTGAGGAGATCAACCAGCACCTGTCCGGCGTGCTGGACGAAACCACCGGCCGGTGGGGCATCAAGGTGACCCGGGTGGAGATCAAGGCGATCGAGCCGCCGCCGAGCATCCGCGACTCGATGGAGAAGCAGATGCGCGCCGAGCGGGACCGCCGCGCCGCGATCCTCACCGCCGAGGGGCACAAGCAGTCGCAGATTCTCGGTGCCGAGGGCGAGAAGCAGGCCGCCGTGCTGCGCGCCGACGGTGACCGGCAGGCCCGGATCCTGCAGGCCGAAGGCCAGGCGAAGGCGATCCGGACCGTCTTCGACGCCATCCACCAGGCCAACCCGAGCCAGAAGGTGCTCGCCTACCAGTACCTGCAGGCGCTGCCGCAGATCGCCAACGGCCAGTCCAACAAGATGTGGATCGTCCCGGCCGAGCTGACCAAGGCCCTCGAAGGTCTGGGCGGGGCGCTCGGTGGGCTCAGCCAGATGGTCGGTGACGCGCCGTCGCAGCAGGTCGACTCCAGCGCCGTGGAGCGGGAGGCGGCCGAGGCCGCCGAGGCCGCCGCCGCCGAGGCGCAGCGGGTCAACGACGAGGTGCGGGCCGCCGAGCAGGTCACCAGCGGCGGTACGGCGGCCGGCGGCGCCAAGGCCCGGCCGGCCGGGCTGCCGGCGCCCGAGCCGGTGCCCGCGTCCGAGCTGCTCGGCGAGCTGAACTCCGAGCAGCAGCGCCCGCAGGCCGAACGCGGCTGACCTGTAGCCGGGGCAGGACCCGATCCGGCCCGGCCGGCGCTGGCCGGGCCGGCTGACCCGACCGGCTGAAATCCGAGGAACCCGCGCGTACCGCTGTCGGCGGCTGTCACGATCGGTCGGTCAGTGAGCACAGCCGACGGGGCCCGGTGCGGGCCCCGCAGCGCGGGGAGGCGACACCGTGACGCGTGCCGTCAGGAACACCCGACCCCGGACCACCGCGTCCAACGCCGGCCGGTCCGGCCCGGTACGGGTGGTCTCCCGCAGCGACGCCGGTGTCGCCGTGGTAGCCGCCGCCGCACCCGAGAACACCCCGGCCGGCCCGGCAACCAACGCCGCCTGGGCGTGGTCGATCCGCCGGTTCAGCCGGGTCGCCATCTGGACGTTGCCGCTGTACGCGATCGCGTTCGGCATCGGCGGCCTGAGCGGAGTGCGCGGCGGCGGCCCGGCACCCGACCTGGTCGACGGCCGGCCGGCGTACCTGGCCTCCTGGGTGATCGCCAGCTGGCTGGGGCTGGTCGCGCTGGTCGCGATCGCTGGGATCCACGCCGCCGCCCGCAGCCGGGGCACCGCCGTCTCGGCGCTGCTGGTCGGCCTGGCAGGTACGGCACTGACGGTGCCGTTCGTCGGGCTGCCCGACGGCACGACCGTCTACGGTACGTCGGCCCGGTCGATCGCCCTGGTCGGTGCCGCACTGTACAGCTTCGGCTGGCTGCTCGCCGGTGCCGCGGTGCTGCGTTCGGAGCTGTTCAACCGGCTCGACGGCTGGCTGCTGATCGTCGCGTCCCCGCTGCTCGGGCTCGTCGGGCTGCTCTCCGGGCCGCTGCAGACCGTCGGCGCGGTCCTCACCCTGACCGCCGGGATCGGCCTGGCCTGGTCCGCCGGCCGGATGGTGCCCAGCATCCAGGTGCCGGCGACCGCCCCGGCCAGCTCGCGTTAAGCCGGGTCGTCGCGGCACAGCTCCCAGAAGGCGACCGCCGCCGCCGTCGCCACGTTGAGCGAGTCGACGCCGCGTCGCATCGGCACGGCCACCCGTACGTCGGCGGCCTGGACCGCCGCAGTGCTCAGCCCCGGCCCTTCCGCGCCGAGCAGCAGCGCCGGCCGGGCCCGGGCCGCGGAGTCCAGCCGCTGGACCGGCACCGCGTCCGGTGCCGGGGTCATCGCGAGCAGCCGGAACCCGGCGGTACGGACGGTGGCCAGCGCCGCCGGCCAGGCCGCAGCCCGGGCGTACGGCACCGCGAACACCTCGCCCATGCTGACCCGCACCGACCGCCGGTACAGCGGATCCGCGCAGGTGGGGGAGAGGACCACGGCGTCCATGCCGAGTGCCGCCGCGCTGCGGAACAGCGCACCCAGATTGGTGTGCGTGTTGATCCCTTCGCAGACGACCAGCCGGCGGGCCCGGTCGAGCACCTCGTCCAGGCTGGGCAGGGCCCGGCGGTGGAACGAGGCGAGCACGCCCCGGTGCACGTGGAATCCGGTGATTGACTCCAGCACCGCCGGGGTTGCCGCGTAGACCGTCGCGTCCGGCGGCAGGTCGGCGAGCTGGTCGACCCGCTTGGCGTCGACCAGCACCGACCGCAGCCGGTAGCCGGCCCGCAGGGCCCGCCCGATGACCAGCTCGCCCTCGGCGATGAACAGGCCGTTCGGCGGCTCCCACCGGGTCCGCAGCTCGACGTCGGTCAGCGCCCGGTAGTCGGCGATCCGCTCGTCGTCCGGGTCCATGATCTCCGTTGTTGGCACACCGGGCATTGTGCCGGTCGCCGGGGTAGCGTTCTGCGGGTGTTCCCGACCGTCCGTGAGGTGCTGGCGCTCGACCCGGTGCGGAACGGCGGACCCCGGGTGGTCGCCGCCGAGGAGGGTCTGGACCGACCGGTGCGCTGGGTACACGTTACCGAGGTGCCGGACATCGCCAGCCTGCTGCGCGGCGGTGAGCTGGTGCTGACCACCGGGATCGGGCTGCCCGTCGACGACGCCGGCGTGCGGGCCTTCATCGCCGACCTGGCCGAGGTCGGCGTCGCCGGCCTGGTGGTGGAGCTCGGCCGCCGCTACCACGGCGGGGTGCCGAAGGTGATGGTCGCGGCCGCGCACCGGCGCGGGCTGCCGCTGGTGGAGCTGCGCCGGGAGACCCGGTTCGTGTTGATCACCGAGGCGGTGCACGCCCTGATCGTGGACGCCCAGCTGGCCGAGCTGCGGGCGACCGAGGAGATCCATCAGCGGTTCACCGAGCTGTCCGTGGAGGGCGCGGAGGCCACCGAGGTGGTACGCCAGGCGGCCGAGTTGGCCGGCGCGCCGGTGGTGCTGGAGAACCTGTCCCGTCGGGTGCTGGCCTACCACAGCGTCGGGGAGAATCCCCGGCTGCTGCTGGACGGCTGGGAGCAGCATTCGCGCCGGATCCAGCCGACCGGGCGTACCGCGTACCACGCGGACACCGGTTGGCTGGTGACCATGGTCGGTGCCCGGGGCCAGGACTGGGGTCGGCTGCTGCTGCGCTGCCCGGCAGCCGGTCTCAGCGGCTCGGGTGTCTCCTGCGGCTCGGGTGTCTCCGACGGGTCCACCGGGTCGGGCGGTCCGCTGCTGCGGTGGTCGATCCTGCTCGAACGGGCCGCGTCGACCCTGGCGCTCGGCCGGCTGATCCGCCGCGACGCCGAAGGGCTGGAGCGGCAGATTCACCGGACGCTGCTGACCGCGCTGCTGGACGGGTCGCAGCCGGTCGACGAGGTGGCGGTGCGGGCACGGGCGCTCGGCGTCGGCCTGGACCGTCGGCACCTGGTCGGCGTTGCGGTCCGGTTCCGCGACGCAGGTTCCGGTGCCGAGCCCGGTGCGGCCACCGATGCCGGCGGGGCCGGATCGGTGCCGGCGGCGGACAGCGCCGAGGCGGTCCAGGCCCGGCTGCGCGACCTGGCCGAGACGGTCGGCCTGGCGTTGCGGGAAGCCGGGCTGACCGGTCTGGCCAGCCCGTTGGACGAGCACGCGGTCGGCGTACTGCTGGCGGTCCGGGACGCCACGGCGGCGGACCCGGCGCTGGACGGTCTGCTGGCCGCGCTGCACCGGTTGCGCCGGTCCGAGCCGGTGCCGGTGGTGGTCGCCGCCGGCAGCGGGGTGGACAGCGTCCGGGAGGCCCGGCGGACCCTGGTCGAGGCCCGTCAGGTGGCCGAGGCCGGCCGCCGGGACCGCCGCGCCGACCAGGTGCTGCGGCTGCCGGACGTCGGCCTGGCCGGGCTGCTGCACCTGCTGCGGGAGGAACCCCGGTTGCAGGTGTTCGTCGAGCGTGAGCTGGGCGCGCTGCTGGCGTACGAGGCCCGTCATCCCCGGGAGCGGATGCTGGCGACGTTGCGGGCGTACCTGGAGCACGGCCGCAACAAGTCGGCGGCGGCCGCGGCGGTGCACCTGTCCCGGCCGGCGTTCTACGAGCGGTTGACCAGGCTGGGGCGGATTCTCGGCGTCGACCTGGACTCGGTGCAGGCGTGCCTGTCGCTGCACGTCGCGGTGCTGGCGCTGGACGAGGTACGGGCCCGCCCACCGGCCTGACCGCTCACCGGCCTGACCGCCCGCTGGCCAGACCCCCGCCGGGTCGGGAGGTCCGGCGCCGTACCGGGTCGAAGGTCCTGAATCTTCGGGACCCTTGAGTCGCTGCCGGTACATACCCCCTGGGGTATGTTGGGATCTGAATCCGGCAGCCACGAACCACCCGCCGAAGGAGGTCCCGGGCATGTTCTTCGCCCAGTACTACCTGGACTGCCTGTCCCAGGCGTCCTATCTGATCGCCGACGAGACCACGAAGCGCGCCGTCGTGGTCGACCCGCGCCGCGACGTGACCGAGTACCTGGCCGACGCGCAGGCGCACGGCCTCACCATCGAAGGTGTCGTCAACACCCACTTCCACGCCGACTTCATCGCCGGCCACCTCGAACTGGCCGCGCGCACCGGCGTGTGGATCGGCTACGGCCGGCGGGCCGAGGCCGACTACCCGATCCGCAAGCTGGCCGACGGGGAACGGATCAGCCTCGGCGACGTGACCCTGGAGATCATGGAGACCCCCGGGCACACCCCGGAGTCGATCAGCATCCTGGTCTACGAGCACGCCGACGACCCGGTCGCGTACGGCGTACTCACCGGCGACGCACTGTTCATCGGCGACGTCGGCCGGCCGGACCTGCTCGCCTCGCTCGGCGTCACCGCCGACGAACTCGGCCGGATGCTCTACGACAGCGTGCAGCACAAGCTGATGGCGCTGCCCGACCCGGTGCGGGTCTTCCCGGCCCACGGCGCCGGATCGGCCTGCGGCAAGAACCTGTCCACGGAACGCTCGTCGACCATCGGCGAGCAGCGGGCCACCAACTACGCCTGCGCCCCGATGGACACCGAACAGTTCCTGGCGATCGTCACCGCCGGCCAGCCGGCCGCCCCGGCGTACTTCGGCTACGACGCGGTGCTCAACCGCCGCGACCACGCCCTGTTCGACGTCACCGCCGCACCCACGCCGCTGAGCCCGGCGGAGTTCGCCGCCCGGCAGGCCGTCGGCGCCGCCTGAGCCTGCGACCATCCCCACCTACCAGTTGAGGAGTATCGACAACCATGAGCGAGACTGCCACCCCGGCTGCGCGGCTGCCGCTGATCGGTGACCGGGCACCCGACTTCGCGGCGGAGAGCACCCACGGCCCGGTCCGGCTGGCCGACTACGCCGGCCGCTGGCTGGTGCTGTTCAGCCACCCGGCCGACTTCACCCCGGTCTGCACCACCGAGTTCGTCGGCTTCGCCGAACTGGCCGACGAGTTCGCCGCCCGCGACGTGGCGCTGCTGGGCAACTCGGTGGACTCGGTCTTCAGCCACCTGGCCTGGACCCGGTCGATCCACGACAAGCTCGGCGTGCGGATCCCGTTCCCGATCATCGCCGACCTGGACATGGCGGTGTCGCACGCGTACGGGATGCTGCACCCGAACACGTCCGGCACGGCGGCGGTACGGGCCGTGTTCGTCATCGACGCCGAGCAGATCGTCCGGGCGGTGCTGTACTACCCGATGAACGCCGGCCGGATGATTCCGGAGATCCTGCGGCTGATCGACGCGCTGCAGACCGCGGATCGCGACGGGGTGTCCTGCCCGGCGAACTGGCGATCCGGTGACGACGTGGTGCTCGGTGCGCCGCGTACCGAGGCCGACCTGGACGCGCGGCTGACCGACGACACGGTCAAGCTGACCGACTGGTACCTGGCCACCCGGCCGGACCGGGGCTGACCCGGCGACCTGCCCGGGGCCCGGCGACCCACCGGGCCCCGGCGATCGTCGGGCTCCGGCGATCGTCGGGCTCCGGCGTCAGGCCGGTCCGTCGGGCTCCGGTGTCAGGCCAGGGAGAGGAACAGCTTCTCCATCTGCTCCAGGTTGGCCTTGCGCTCGGTGACGTCGGCGTCGGGGCCCATGCACTGTTCGAGTCCACTGGCGATGACCTTGAAGCCGGCCCGGTCGAGCGCCCGGGAGACGGCGGCGAGCTGGGTGACCACCTCGGCGCAGTCCCGGCCGGACTCCAGCATCGCGATGATGCCGCGGATCTGGCCTTCGGCCCGCCGTAGCCGCTTCACCACGTCCGCCGTGGTGTTCTCCTCGACCTGCATGGCGAGTTCCTCCTGGTTCGGGGTCTCCCGCTGGTGCTTCGGGCCTGCCCAGCTGGGTTTACACGATACACCCGGGGGTATCACTTGCAGATGTCCGTTCATTCGAACATACTGGGTCTGTAGATACCCCCAGGGGTATACGCGAGAGCGGAGGAGCACCCGTGGAACTCATCTCATTCCGTACCCCCGGCCTCGGCGACCAGTCCTACCTGCTGGTCCACGAGGGCAAGGGGGTGCTCGTCGACCCGCAGCGCGACATCGACCGCTTCCTCGACGCCGCCGCCGAACGTGACGTCGACCTGCGGTTCGTCCTGGAGACCCACCTGCACAACGACTACGTCTCCGGCGGACCGCAGATCGCCCGACGGACCGGCGCCGAACTGGTCCTCCCGGCCGGCGCGGCACCGACCTACCGGCACACCCCCGCCTTCCACCTCGAGGACATCAAGGCCGACAACCTCACCCTGCGCCCCGTCCACACCCCCGGTCACACCCCGGAACACACCAGCTACCTGGTGCTGATCGACGGCGAGCCGGTCGCCGTCTTCTCCGGCGGTAGCCTGCTCGTCGCCTCCGCCGGCCGACCCGATCTGCTCGGCCCCGAGCGGGCCCGCACCCTGGCCCGGCTGCAACACGGCTCGCTGCACCGCCTCGCCGGTCTGCCCCGGGCCGTCGAGCTCTACCCGACCCACGGTGAAGGTTCATTCTGCACCGCCACCGGCGCCGGCCGGTTCACCTCCACCATCGGCGACGAGGTCGACACCAACCCGCTGCTCGGCATCGGCGACCCGGAGACGTTCGCCGACCGGCTGCTCGCCGAGCCGATGCCGATCCCGGCCTTCTACCAGTACATGGGCCCGGCCAATCTGCGCGGCGGCGAGCCGATGCCGGCCGTCGAGATCCCGGAGATCACCGCCGCCGATCTGCCGACCACCGACGACACCCAGTTGCTGGACATCCGGCCCCGGCCCGCCCGGGCCGCCGGCCTGCTGCCCGGCTCCGTCGGCATCGAGCTCACCGACGACTTCGGCAGCTGGGCCGGCTGGCTGCTGCCGTACGGCGCACCCGTCGTGCTGGTCGCCGAACCCGACCAGGACGTCACCGAAGCCGTCGTCCAACTGGCCCGCATCGGTCTCGACACCGTCCAGGGCGTCCACCGGCCGGCCCCCGCCGACCAGCTCGGCCCCGGCTACGAACTGCTCGACCTGGACAACTTCCGCCAGCGCCTGGCCCAGCCCGACGCGCAACTGCTCGACGTACGGATGCCCAACGAGCGGGCCCAGGCCAGCTGGCCGGGGGCGGTCGAGCGCTTCCTCGCCGACCTGGTCACCGACGGCATCCCCGCCGAGCTCGACCCGCAGCGACCGGTCCTGGTCGCCTGCGGCAGCGGCCGACGGGCCGCCATCGCCGCCAGCCTGCTGGTCCGCGCCGGCCACCGGCCCGCCGTACTCAGCGGCGCCGGCGTCGCCGACCTGACCACCGAATCCTGACCACCACCGCACGACCCCGACCACCGCACGGAGGAACGACATGCCCCCCACCACCAACCCGAGCATCCAGGTGCCCGCCGCCCGCGCACTGCTGGCCGGCAACCCCGACACCCTGGTCGTCGATGTGCGTACCCCGGCCGAGTTCGAGACCGCTCACATCGACGGGGCGATCAACCTGCCACTGGACCAGGTCGACGCCCACCTCAACCGGATCGTCGCCGACGCCGGCGGGCGGATCCTGCTGATCTGCCAGTCCGGCAACCGGGCCAACCAGGCCTGCGCGAAACTCGCCGACGCCGGCCTGGACGGCGCGACCGTGCTCGACGGCGGGATGAACGCCTGGATCTCCGCCGGTGCCCCGGTGAACCGGGGCCGCCAGCGGTGGAGCCTGGAACGTCAGGTGCGGCTGGTCGCCGGCGGGATCGTGCTGGTCTCGGTGCTGGCCAGCATCTGGTACCCACCGGCCCGGTACGTCGCCGGACTCATCGGCGCCGGGCTGACCTTCGCGGCGCTGACCAACACCTGCGCGATGGGCATGCTGCTGGCCCGCCTGCCGTACAACCAGGGCGCCGGATGTGACGTCGACGCCTCGCTGACCCGGATCAGCCGGGCCGGCGCGGCGAGATGACCGCCACCGCGTACCCCCGCCAGGAGCGCACCGGCCCGGCGCGGGTCCTGCCCATCCTCGGCTGGCGGCGCGGCTACGACCGGCACACACTGCGGCACGACCTGATCGCCGGCCTCACCGTCGCGGTGATGCTGGTGCCACAGAGCATGGCGTACGCCGCCCTCGCCGGCATGCCACCGGTCACCGGGCTGTACGCCGCGATCGTGCCGGTGCTGGTGTACGCCCTGCTCGGCACCTCCGGCTCGCTCGCCGTCGGCCCGGTCGCCATCACCGCGCTGATGACCGCCACCGCGCTCGCCCCTCTCGCCGACGGCGACCCCGGGCGGTACGCCGCCCTCGCCGGCCTGCTGGCCCTGCTGGTCGGCGCCATCCAGATCCTGATGGGGGTGCTGCGCCTCGGCGCGCTGGTGAACTTCCTGTCCCACTCGGTGCTGTCCGGGTTCACCTCGGCCGCCGCGCTGGTCATCGCCGCCAGTCAGGTCAAGGACCTGCTCGGGATGCGCGTCGAACGCGCCGAGAACCTGCCCGGCATCGTGGCCAGCCTGTGGCACGGCGCCGCCACGATCCATCCGCTGACCGTGGCGGTCGCCGCGGCCAGCATCGCCGGGCTGGTCCTGCTGCGCCGGTACGCCCCGAAGGTGCCCGGCGCGCTGCTGGTCGTCGCCGCCGTCACGACGGTCAGCGCCGTCCTGGCGCTCGGCGGGCGGGGCGTACCGATCCTGCGGGACGTGCCGAGCGGGCTGCCCATCCCGGACCTGCCGGCGGTCGCCCTGGCCGACCTGCGGGCCCTGCTGCCGGCCGCGATCGCGATCGCCCTGGTCGGCTACATGGAGGGCATCGCGGTGGCGAAGTCGCTGGCCGCCCGGTCCCGCCAGCACGTCGACCCGAACGCCGAACTCGTCGCGGTCGGCGCGGCGAACGCCGCCGCCGGTGCCTTCCACGCGTTTCCGGTGGCCGGCGGGTTCTCCCGCAGCGCGGTCAACTTCTCCGCCGGGGCCCGCACCCCGGTCGCGTCGGTGGTCACCGCCGTCGTGGTGGGGCTGACCGCGCTGCTGCTCACCCCGGCCTTCCACCACCTGCCCAAGGCGGTGCTCGGGGCGATCGTCGTGGTCGCCGTGCTCGGGCTGGTCGACTACCGGGGCGCCTGGACTGCCTGGCGGATCCGGCGGGTCGACGGGCTGACCCTGGCGCTGACCTTCGCGGTCACCCTGGTCGCCGGGGTGGAACCGGGCCTGGCCGCCGGGGTGGTGTTCAGCCTCGCGGTGTTCCTGCGCCGTTCGGCCCGCCCGCACACCGCCGAGCTGGGCCGGGTGCCCGGCACCGCGACCTTCCGCAACGTGGCCCGCTATCAGGGTTTGGTCACCGATCCGCAGGTGGTGGTGCTGCGCATCGACGGGCCACTGTACTTCGCCAACGCGCAGTACCTCGCCGACCGGCTGCTGACGCTGGCCGAGACCCGCACATCCCTACGAGCGGTGGTGGTCGACGCCAGCGCGATCGGCGACGCCGACGCCGACGGCGCGCACGCCCTGGCCCAGGCCCGGGAGCGGCTGGCCAGCCGGGGCGTGGCGCTGCACCTGGCCACCGTCCGGGGACCGGTGCGGGATCTGCTCACCCGCTCCGGCCTGTGGCCAACGATGCGGGAGGCCGGGCAGCTGCATCCGGAGGTGGCCGACGCGGTCGACGTCGCCACCGGCGAAGGCGGGGCGACCGGCGGTGACGGGACCGCGGACACCGGCTCAACGCCCCGCCTGCCGCAGGAGGTGTACTGACGTGCCGGACCATGTTCCGGGAGCGATTGTCCATCGCACGTCCGGCTCCGCCCCGAACCGGATCTCAGGCCAACGCGCTGGGGACCTTCGCGTACGCCGCCGGCACGTGGTGCGGCCCACCGGGCAGCAGTACGTCGGAGGCGTCGACCGCCGGCCAGGCCTGTTCCGGCACCGCCGCCATCAGCTCCCGTACCAGCGGGGCGTCGCGCCACTGCGGCGACCCGGCGAGCATCCGCAACGCGACGAGGGACTCCTCGATCTCACCGACACACTCGAACGGCTTGTGCCCGTCGAGGCCGAGCAGCTCCCGGTAGCCGGCCAGCTGGGCCGGGTCGGCGAGCAGGTCGACGCCGAAGATGCCGACCAGTCGGTCACGCGCCATGAACGGTGCGAACGCCAGGAACACGAACCGGCACTTCGGGCACGCCCCGCACCAGCGTTCACTGCGGTCCCGCAACTTGAACGCCGCGTTGCAGCTGGTCACCACCGGGTCGTAGCCGGTCGAGCGGGCGTACAGCTTCGCGATGTGCAGCTCGGACAGGGTCCGCAGCAGCGAGAAGTACGGCTCGGTCAGCCCGGCGTGGCCCTGCAGGGCGGCCCGCAGCAGCCCTTCGGCCTCGACACCCTTGGACCACTGATGGTTGATCTCGTGTCCGTTCCAGATCAGGTTCGGGTCGGACGCGGAGCGTTCGTTGGACATCACCACCGGGCCGAGGCCGTGCAGGACCGCCGTACCGACCGCGATCAGCGAGTTGATCGCGGTCACCGGGATGTGGCCGTTGTACGCCCCGGCCGCGTTGAGGTCGAACAGCCGCGGGTCCAACGCCCGGCGGGCGGCCAGCGCCGGCAACCCGGAGGCCGCGTTGACCGCGACGATCACCGGGTTGGGGTTGACCGAGAACGGCACCGGATCGAAGCCCGCCCGGCGCAGCGCCTCCAGGGTGACGATCGAATCCTTGCCGCCGCCGACCGCCGACAACGGCCGCCGGTCGGCGGTGTCCACCGGCGTCGGCGCGCTCGGCACCCCGTCCGGCGCGACCGGGGCGAGGTCGAGCACGTGCGGCAGGGCGTTGCGGTACGCGTACTCGGCCAGGCCCTTGGTGTAGACGGCGGTGACCAGCGCGACCGCCTCCGGCCCCAGCGGCGCCGGCACCACCAGCCGCGCCGGTGCCGCCGCCTTGTAGTAGCTGACCCCGGCGACCAGGTGCAGCAACTCCAGGACCCGGCGCACCGTCGACCCGGGTCCGCTCGGCGGCGGGGCGCCGTCGGGCATCGGGAAGGTGATCCGCTCGACGAAGGTCAGCTCCGCGCCGTCGTCGCCGGTGAGTGCGTAGCCCAGCTCGGCTACTCCGATCGCCGGGTCGAACTCCAGCGTGGGAAAGGTGAACGTGGTGAATCGTCCTAGCTCGTCACGGGTCACCCGTGCCTCCTCACTGATCACCGACCAGACATACTAGTCCCGGTTCGGGCCCCTGACCCGGCGCCCGATGACATGCTGGCTCGTGGAGGAGATGACCGGTGCGCCTGGCTGACCTGCGCGGCCGTACCGTCGCGGTGTGGGGAACCGGCCGCGAGGGACGGGCCGCGGTGACCGCGATCACCGCCCAGTCCCCGGCGACGCTGGTCGCCGTCGACGACAGCGCGACGGCCGCCCCGGCGGACTGGGACAGCGGCAGCGCGCCGCTGTTCACCGGCGAGGACGGCTTCGCCCGGCTGGCCGCCGCCGACGTCGTGGTCCGCTCACCGGGTGTGCCGCAGACCCACCCGTGGGTGATCGAGCTGCGCCGACGCGGTGTGCCGATCACCGGCGGCACCGCGCTGTGGATGGCCGATCACGCCGCCCGGACCGTCGGTGTCACCGGCAGCAAGGGCAAGTCCACCACGTCCAGCCTGATCAGCCACCTGCTGACCGCGCTGGGTCGGCGCAACGCGTTCGGCGGCAACATCGGCGTACCGCTACTGGCGATGCCCGAGGCCGACCTGTACGTGCTGGAGCTCTCCTCGTACCAGTGCAGCGACCTGACCGACTCGCCCCGGACCGCCGTGCTGACCTCGCTGTTCCCCGAGCACCTGGACTCGCACGGCAGCGAGGAACGCTACTACTCCGACAAGCTCAACATCATCGCGCACGGTCCGGAAACGATCATTTACAACGGTACGGATCCGAGGCTGACCCGGCGGCTGCTCAACGAGGAGGCGACCGCCGCCGGACTGCCCGACGGCTACCACGTCGCACCCGGCCCGGACGGTCGGCCGTACCTGCACCGGCGGGCCGAGCCGCTGTTCGCCCGAGCGGTGCTGCCGCTGGCCGGCCGGCACAACGAGAGCAACCTCTGCGTGGCGTTGGCGGTGCTCGAAGCACTCGGCGTCGACTGCGTCGCCGACCGGGACGCGGTCGCCGACGCGGTCGCCGGCTTCGCCGGCCTGCCGCACCGGCTCGCCGAGATCGCCGACCCCTCCGGGCTGACCTTCGTCGACGACAGCATCTCCACCAGCCCGTACTCGGCGATGCACGCGATCGACGCGTACGCCGGCCGCCCGTTGACCGTGATCGTCGGCGGCACCGACCGAGGGCTGGACTACACGCCGCTGCGCGAGCACCTCGCCGAGTGTAAGTTGACGGTGATCGGCGTACCGGACAGCGGTCCCCGGATCCTCGACACCCTGGCCGGGCTGCCCGGGGTGCGGACCGCACGGGCCGACGACCTCCCGACGGCGGTCGCGCTGGCCCGCGAGCTGACCCCCGACGGCGGGGTGGTGCTGCTGTCCCCGGCCGCGCCCAGCTACGGACACTTCCGCAACTTCGAACACCGCTCGGAAGTCTTCGCCGCCGCCGTGTGTGACACCGCCCCGGTCCCCGCTCCTCATCCGGCCGGGTGAGGCAGCGGCACGCGCCGGTACGGCTGGCAGCGGCCGGCGTGCCGTCGTTCACCATCGGTCCGGCGCTGGCCGACGAGCTGCTGCGCGACGACCTGACCGACGGGGCGGTGGCCGAGTTCCTGGCGGCCGCGGCCCGCAACGGCTGAAGCCAACCGGTGCATTCCCTGGTAACAGGTGGGCCGGACCGGCTGAATTTCGCGTCGGGTGCTATATAGGACGGCATGATTCGTGACCGGGTAATCGCCTGTCTGCTGTTCGCCGTCGCCTTCGCCGGGCTGGTGATGCAGCGGATGTCCCCGTTCAGCGACTTCCCGTTGGTGGTGGAGGCGGTGGTCGCCGTCGCTGCGGTGACGAGTGGCCTGACCGGTGTGTGGCTGTGGGTGCGCTCGTCGCGGCAACGCTCCGGCGACCCGCAGGCGCAGGCGGGGGCGGAGACGGGAGCGACCACCTCGGACGACTGACAACCCGCGCAGGCCGTCCGGGGCCGTCGGGCGACGCAGTGTCAGGCCGAGCCGGGCCGGCCGCTACACGATGGCAGTTGCTCCTTGTCCGGTCCCGGTGGGAAGGTGCTCCCATCGACGACCCAGGGAGCGTGGTGCCGCAGATGACCGCCGACGACCTGCTCACCCGGCACCGGGCCGTGATGCCCGACTGGATGCCGCTCTACTACGCCGAACCACTGGAAATCGTCGCCGGCTCCGGCCGACGGGTCACCACCGCCGACGGCCGCAGCTACCTCGATTTCTTCGGCGGCGTGCTGACCAACATGATCGGCTACGACATTCCGGAGATCCGCGAAGCGGTGCAGCGTCAGCTCGCCACCGGCGTGGTGCACACCTCCACCCTCTACCTGATCCGCCACCAGGTGGAGCTGGCCGAACGGATCGCCGCGCTGTCCGGCATCGCCGACGCCCGGGTCTTCTTCACCAACTCCGGCACCGAAGCCAACGAGGCGGCCCTGCTGGCCGCCACAAACTACCGCCGGTCGCATCAGATCCTGGCCGTGCGCAACAGCTACCACGGCCGGTCGTACGCCACGATGGGCATCACCGGGCACCGCAGCTGGTCGGCGAGCGCACTCAACCCGCTGCAGGTCGCCTGGCTGCACTCCGGTGACCGGCTGCGCGGCCTGCTGGCCCGGCTCGGCCCCGACGCCCAGCTCGACGCCGCCGTCGAGGACCTGCGCGAGGTGCTGGCCACCCAGACCGCCGGTGACGTCGCCTGCCTGATCGCCGAACCGATCCAGGGCGTCGGCGGCTTCGTGCACGGCCCCGACGGGCTGCTTGGCGAATGGAAGAAGGTCCTCGACGAGTCCGGCATCCTGCTGATCTCCGACGAGGTGCAGACCGGCTGGGGGCGCACCGGCGAACACTTCTGGGGCTACCAGGCGCACGGCGTCGTGCCGGACCTGCTCACCTTCGCCAAGGGCATCGGCAACGGCTTCGCCCTGGCCGGCGTCGTCGGCCGCGCCGACGTCATGGACGCCGTACCGGCGATCTCGTTCTCGACCTTCGGCGGCAACCCGGTCAGTACGGCCGCCGGGGTCGCCGTCCTCGACTACCTGCGCGACCATGACCTGCAGACCAACGCCGCCCGCACCGGTGAGCTGCTGCGTACCGGGCTGACCGGGGCGGCCGCCGCGCATCCGATCGTCGGCGAGGTGCGCGGCAAGGGCCTGATGCTGGCCGTCGAGTTCGTCCGCCCCGGCACCCGCGACCCGGACCCGGCGGCGACCACCGCGGTGTTCGAGGCCTGCCGTGCGGGCGGCCTGCTGGTCGGCAAGGGCGGCCTGTACGGCAACGTGCTGCGGATGGGCCCACCGTTGACGCTCACCGACGACGAGGCCCGGGAAGGGCTGGCGATCCTGGTCGACGCGATCGCGTCGGTGTCGGCCTCGGTTGTGGAAGGAGCTGCGGCGTGAACCGGATCCCGCATTTCGTCGACGGTGCCCGTACCACTGGGGAAGCCGGCGGCGACGGACGGCACGGTGAGGTGTTCGACCCGGCGACCGGGCAGGTCGCCGCCACCGTCGGGTTCGCCACGGCAGCGCAGGTCGACGACGTCGTGCAGGTCGCGGCGCGGGCCGCCCGCGACTGGCGGGACGTGTCGCTGTCGCGGCGCACCAGCGTGCTGTTCGCCTTCCGGGAGATCATCAACGCCCGGCGCGACGAACTGGCCGCCGTGATCACCGCCGAACACGGCAAGGTCCTCGCCGACGCCGCCGGCGAGGTGCAACGCGGCCTGGAGGTCGTCGAGTACGCCTGCGGCATCCCATCGCTGCTGACCGGCGGCTTCAGCGAGAACGTCTCCACCGAGGTCGACTCGTACAGTCTGCGTCAGCCGCTCGGCGTGGTCGCGGTCATCTCACCGTTCAACTTCCCGGCGATGGTGCCGCTGTGGTTCGTGCCGATCGCCGTCGCCTGCGGCAACGCGGTCGTGGTCAAACCGTCCGAGAAGGACCCGTCGGCGGCGGTGCTGCTCGCGCAGTGGTTCACCGAGGCGGGCCTGCCGCCCGGGGTCTGCAACGTGGTGCACGGCGACCGTGAGGCCGTCGACGCGTTGCTGGACCATCCGGGCGTACGGGCGGTGTCGTTCGTCGGCTCCACCCCGGTGGCCCGGCACGTCTACACCCGGGGCACCGCCGCCGGCAAACGGGTCCAGGCCCTCGGCGGGGCGAAGAACCACATGGTGGTGCTGCCCGACGCCGACCTCGACCTGGCCGCCGACGCGGCGGTCAACGCCGGCTTCGGCTCGGCGGGGGAGCGGTGCATGGCGATCTCCGCCCTGGTGGCGGTGGAACCGGTCGGCGACGACCTGGTGGCCCGGATCGTCGAACGGCTCGGCAAGATCCGTACCGGGGACGGCCGCCGGCCCGGCTGCGACATGGGTCCGCTGATCACCGCCGCGCACCGGGACCGGGTCGCCGGGTACGTGGCCGCCGGTGCCGCAGACGGAGCGAAGATCGTCGTCGACGGCCGGGGCGTGCCGGTCGACGGCGACGCCGCCGGTTTCTGGCTCGGCCCGACCCTGCTGGACCAGCTGACGCCGCAGATGTCGGTCTACACCGACGAGATCTTCGGCCCGGTGCTGTCGGTGCTACGGGTCGACTCGTACGACGCCGCGTTGCAGCTGGTCAACGCCAACCCCTACGGCAACGGTACGGCGATCTTCACCAACGACGGCGGTGCCGCCCGGCGCTTCCAGCACGAGGTGGAGGTCGGGATGGTCGGTATCAACGTGCCGATCCCGGTGCCGATGGCGTACTACTCGTTCGGCGGCTGGAAGTCGTCGCTGTTCGGCGACAGCCACGCCCACGGCCGCGACGGGGTGCACTTCTTCACCCGGGGCAAGGTGGTGACCAGCCGCTGGCTCGACCCCCGCCACGGCGGCGTCAACCTGGGCTTCCCCACCCAGACCTGACCGGTCGTTCGGTGAGTTGTCCGGAGCCACGGTATCTTGGTGCTGGTAGCCGATCGTCATTCAGGAGGTGTGTATGACTGTAGAAATGGTCGCGCCGGACTGGATGCATGAGCAGGTCACGGCCGAGCAATACGCGACGTGGACAGAAGAGCAGTGCGCGGGTATCGAGATCGTGGATGGGATGGTCCTCGTGAGTCCGAGCGCCTCCAAGCGGCACAACCGCCTCGCCAGGCTTATGGCGAACGCTTTGGACGTCGCGGCAGGGCCTGATTGGAACGCGGATACTGACTTTGATCTCCGGCTACAGGACGTGCCGCTGAACAACCGCCGCCCGGATGTGACGGTCTACCGAGCGGACACCATCGACGTCACGCCGACCCGACCCGAGCATGTGCTTCTCGTGGTCGAGGTGGTCTCTCCCGGATCGGAGACAACCGACCGGATCGTCAAGGCAAGTCAGTGCGCACAGGCTGGTATTCAGTTCTACTGGCGTGTAGAACAGGCAGTCACTGGCGCGCCCATCGTTTACACGTACGTGCTCGACCCGGCAACGGGCCGCTATCGCGACGACGAGATCTTTACCGGCCTCGTGAAGCTGACCGCGCCCTTCTCCGTCGAGGTCGATCTCGGCCAGCTTTGAAGATCAAATTTCTTGACTATGGTCGATAGCATGAGGTCATCATGAGCCTGATGTGAAGGGCGATTCGGATGGCTGCCAGCGGGGCGCGCACGGTCGCCGAAGGCGTCGCGTGGCTGGCAGCGGTGCTGCCGATTGCGCCGCCCATCGGAGACCATCCGATCCGGTCGACGACGGCGACCCACTCACCATGATCGACCCACTGCCGCTGGCCGTACAGCAGCGGTATCCCGACCCGGGAACGGCCGTCCGCGACGTCGCGGCCCGGCTCAGCGTCGCCCGGGACTGGCGCGACGCCCCGCAGCGTGGTCAGCTGACGGCGGTCGAGGGGGTCGTCCTGGCCCTGCGTCGATCGGTAGTGACGTCGGGTCGCGCGGGAACCTGTCTGGCGGCGACCGTGCGGCTGCTGGCCGCACTGACCGAGCATGATCAACCAGGGTACGGAATCCTTCGGGTCCGGCCACCCCGGTACGCTCCGTGGAAGCGCCAGCCGGTCTCGATGTGATCGGCGGTGGCTGCCGATCGTTGACCACGGACTGGCGATTCCGTAGCCCAGCCGCGAAGGCTCCGTCGTGACGGCCGTGAGCGCGGACCCTTTCGCGGACCTGTTTCCCCTACTTGATACCTGTTCTGTAGTGGACGAAGGCGGCCCTGGGGGCATCCTGAAGCTCTCCGTTGACGGACCCTTCGCGGACCGGTGGCTCCGCCGCAGGTCAGAAGGGGTAGAACTTCGACCCAGTCGCAGCTCCCTCGGGAGCTGCCCCTTCATTGAGGCGGCGAGGACCTGGACACGCCCGCCGACCACCGGGGTGATGTCGCAGCTCCCTCGGGGGCTGTCCTTCGTTGAGGCGGGGGCACGGCGGTGGGGGGCACCTCGGGTACCGAGGTGCCCCCCACCGCCGTGAGGTGGGTCAGTGGGGGAGGGTGCCGGTCTGTAGGGCGGTGGTGAAGGTGCCCCACTGGGCGGTGCTGAACGTCAAGGTGGGACCGGTGCGGTCCTTGCTGTCGCGTACCTCGGCGCGGCCGGCGTGCCGGCGGGCCTCGACGCACTCGCCACCGTTGCCGGCGCTGCGGCTGGAGGTGAACCAGGGGGTGTCGGGCTTCATGGCAGGTGCTCCTCGATCGGGACCGACTGTTGGCGGATCAGTCGGAAAACTCGACGGTACTCCGCCAGCTCTACTGGACGCTCCAGGTATCGAGCGCCCATATGGGACTCGACGTAGACCACGTCCGGGTCGTCGGGGTCGGCGAAGTCGAGAACCGTGAAAGCACCAGCGAACGCGGCGTGGGCGCCGGCGGACCAGGGGAGAACCCGGATCTCAACCCGGACCCGTCGACCCACGCTGGCCAGGTGGGCGCGCTGCTCGGCCATCACCGCCGGTCCGCCGACCTCGCGGGCGAGGGCGCCCTCACCGAGGACGGCGACGATCCGGGCCGGTTCCTCGCGGTCGTAGTAGGAAATCTGCCGGTCCAGCCGCAGCGACACCAGCCGCTCGATCTGCCGCTCGGACGCCTGCGGATCAGCGGCACGGAACACCGCCCGCATGTAGTCCGGCGTCTGCAAGAGACCGTGGACCAACTCCGGGTTGTAGTTGTGGATCTCGGTGGCGGCGGCTTCGAGGCCGACATACAGCTGAAACCAGTCCGGTACGGCGTCGCCGTGTGACTCCCACCAGCCGTGCTCGTCACACGCGGCGGCGAGCCGGGTCAACGCGTCCGTCGTCTCCGGGTCCGCACCGTAGAACCAGCACAGACCCCGTACCGTGTTCATCTTGACCGGGAACTTGCCGTTCTCGATGCGCCACAACGTCGTACGCGAACAGACCTTCGCCCGCTCCACCTCCTGCTCGGTGCGGGACGACTCCTCCCGCAGTCGGCGCAGCCGTCGCCCCAGCTGACGGCGCACCACAGTCGGTCCGGTGACCGGCATCGCTTCACCTTCCTCTCATCCGACACACACACCACCCATGCCGATGTTTCAAAATGAAACACCGGGCCGGGTTAGCCGCCGAACTCGCACGTCAGAGCCGTCACGGGTCGGCGTCCACCATCGAGTTTGCCGTAAGCGGGCGGAGGATGTGGTCCGCCACCAGGGTGGACCGGGGCGGACGGCTGGCGGCCGTTCTGCTGACTCGGCTGGCCGGGTTGGAAGCGGGCGTGTACCGCCCGGGCGTCGGGCGGGTGAGGATCAGCCGTCGAGGAAGTCGTCGACGTGGCGGATCAGCTCGGCCCAGGCGGGTTCGGCCGCGGTGAACAGGTGGTTGGCGCTGTCGAGCAGAACCAACCGGCTGTCGTCGATCAGCGCGGCGAGTTCCGTGGCGTCCGAGGCGGGGACCCGGGGGTCGTTGCGGGCGTGCAGGATCAGCGTGGGGCAGCGGACCTGCCCCGCCAGCGGGAACACGTCCATTGTAGTGATCATCTGGAAGAAGCGGACCAGGTTCTCCAGTGACGTGGTGCGTCGGGTGAAGGCGATGTACGCGTCCAACTCGGCCGGGGTGGCGTTGGGCAGGAACTGGGCGGCGTAGGCGCGCAGGAAGCTCGGGTCGGCGGACTGCCAGGCGACCGTGGCCAGGTCCAGGTCGACGTCGGCGACCCGGCGGTCCAGCTCGGTGCGGGCGCGGGCCAGCCGGCCCCGGGCGTGGCTGCTGATCAGGACCATCCGGGTGACCCGGTCCGGGCGCAGCGCCGCGTAGGCGATCGCGGTGGCGGCGGCCTGGGCCGTACCGATGATCGCGAAGGTGTCATATCCGGCGGCGTCGGCGACGGTGTCGAGGTCCTCGACCCACACCTGCGGTGAGGCCGACGGCGGGCACCAGTCGGACAGCCCGCAGCCCCGCTCGTCGTAGCGTAGCCCTCGCCGGCTGTCGCGCATCAGGTCCCGGTACCAGTGTATCCACATCGGATCGCGTCGGTCCAGGCCGAGGTGGGTCAGCCAGTTGGCGGTGGAGATCAGCGGGGGACCGGCGCCTCTGACGGTGTAGGCGAGCCGGGCGCCGTCCCTGGTCTGGCAAAACCGGACCGTGTCGTAGTCCTTGGGGGCGGCGACCGGGGTGACGTCGGCGACGAACTGGTAGCCGCGCCGGTGGACGGTGCGGATGACCTCCTGATGGCCGCCGGTCTCGCGGACCGAGTGACGGACGGCGCGCAGGGTCGAGGCGAAGACGGACTCGGTGACGTGCTGGCCGGACCAGAGCGTGTCCAGCAGTTCCTGCCTGGTGACCAGCCGGTCCCGGTGAGCGGCGAGGTGACACAGCAACTCGACGGCTCGCGGCTCCAACAGGATCTGCTGGCCCCGGTGGCGTAGTTGCCTGTGTTCCAGGTCCAACTCGTACTGGCCGAAGCGGAGTCGTGCGTGTGCCACCGCCGGAGCATAGCGGCATCGATGCCGCGGTCCTGATCGTGATCGAGGGGTTTGACCAGGTAGTAGCGCTCCCAGCCGGTAACGGTTTGAAAACTTCACCCACGGTCTTGACACGGAGGGGGTGTTAGTAAGAACTTTTACCACTAACAGTTAACAGTCCTTCCCGAAAGGTTGGCGCCGATGGCTGACAGCGAGGTGGAGATCCCCGCGGGGACCGCGGTGGTCGACGCCCCGGGGCCGGCCGACACGGTGCTCGCCCGGATCCGGCTCACCGAGTTCACCGGTGCGCTGCGCCGGGTCGCCGACCAGGTGCTCACCGACCCGGCCGCAGCCGCCCGCGCCACCATCGTCGAGCTGGCCGAACGCAGCGGTACGTCGCCGGCGACGGTCACCCGGTTCTGCCGGGCACTCGGCTTCGACGGCTACGCCGACCTGCGGCTCGGCATCGCCGCCGAGACCGGCCGGGCCCGCGCCGCCGGCTGGACCGTCGACATCGGCCGGGAGATCCAGCCCGGTGACCCGCTCGACCGGGTGCTCGGCCAGATCATGGCCGCCGACACCCAGGCCATGCACGACACCGCCGCCCTGCTCGACCTCATCCAGGTCGAGCAGGCCGCCGACGCGGTCGCCGCCGCCAGCCGGGTCAACATCTTCGGCGCCAGCGGCAGCGCCCTGGTCGGTGAGGAGATGCAGTTCAGTCTGCACCGCATCGGCGTACCGGCCTGGGCCTGGACCGACCTGCACAACGGCCTGGCCAGCGCGGCGCTGATGCGCGACGGCGACGTGGCACTCGGCATCTCGCACACCGGCCAGACCCGGGAGACCATCGAGATGGTCGCCGAGGCCGGCAGCCACGGCGCGACCACCGTCGCGCTGACCAGTTTCCCCCGCTCCACCCTGGCCGACCTGGCCGACATCGTCCTGCTCACCGCCCCCCAGGCGACCACCTTCCGGCCGGACGCGCTCTCCGCCCGCCACCCGCAACTCGTCGTCCTCGACCTGCTCTACGTCGCCGTCGCGCAGCGCACCCACGACCGCGCGCACGCGGCGTTCCGCCGCACCGCCCGAGCCGTCGACGGCCACAAGGCCGTCGACCGGAGCACGATCCGCCCCGCCGAAACCCCCAGCTGAGGAGCACGCATCATGTCGCTTTACCCCGATTCCGTGCGGATCCCGTCCGCCGTCGCCGGTGCCTCGGTGCGCCGGCGGACCCTGCTGCGCCGCGCGGCCGCCGCCGGGCTGCTGGCCGGCCCGGCGGCCGGCCTGCTCTCCGCCTGTGCCGGCAGCGACCCCGGCACGGGTACGGAGACCGGCGCCAAGAGCGCCGACAACCCGTTCGGTGTCGCCGACGACAGCAGCGTCGACGTCGTCGTGTTCAACGGCGGCCTCGGCGACGAGTACCCCGAGTTCGACAAGACGCTGTTCGTGGCCAAGCACGACAGCGTCACGGTGAACCTCAGCTCCACCCAGAAGATCAAGACCGAGCAGCAGCCGAAGTTCTCCACCACCCCGGCCGACCTGATCAACAACTCGGGCGCCGACCTGATGGCGATCGACACCCTGATCAACGAGGGCGCGCTGACCGAGCTGACCCCGCTGCTGGACGCGCCGAGCTGGGACGACCCGGCCGTCAAGGTGCGCGACACGCTGCTGCCCGGCACCGTCGACGACGGTACGTTCGACGGCGAGTTCTTCCAGCTCAACTACGCGTACACGGTGTTCGGTCTGTGGTTCGACCAGGCCTTGTTCGACCGCAACGGATGGGCGGTGCCGACCAGCTTCGACGAGTTCTTCACCCTCGCCCCGAAGATCAAGGCGGCCGGTGTCGCGCCGTTCGCCTTCGCCGGCAAGTACCCGTACTACATGCGCTGGCCGATCATGACCTGGATCTGGCTGGCCGGTGGCCGGCAGGCGGTCGTCGACATCGACAACCTGACCGAAGGTGCCTGGCAGACCGACGCGGTCACCGCCGCGATGAGCGCCGTCGAGAAGATGGTCGCCGACGGCTACACCCTCACCGGCAGCGACACCCTGACCCACACCGAGTCGCAGCAGGCCTGGCTGGACGGCAAGGCGGCGTTCCTGCCCTGCGGCACCTGGCTGGAGAACGAGATGCGGGCCACCATCCCCAGCGGCTTCCAGATGAAGATCGCCCCGGTGTGGAGTGTCGGCGCTGCCGACGCCGCCCCGTACGGCACCGTGCAGGCCGGCTCCGGCGAAGGCTGGATCGTGCCGAAGAAGGCCGCCAACGCCCCCGGCGGCATGGAGTTCCTGCGGGCCATGCTCTCCAAGGAGGGCGCCGGCAAGTTCGCCGAGCTGACCAGCTCGCTCGCCTCGGTGAAGGGCTCCGGTGACAACGTCACCACCTCCACCGCGCTGACCTCGGCCAACGAGCTGATGAGCAACGCCCCCGGCGACCTGGTGTCGTTTCGTCACCCCGACTGGTACGCCGACCTGGACAAGGTGGAGCAGAACGCGATCGGTGAGCTGATGGCCGGTCGGATGACCGCCAAGGAGTTCCAGGACACCCTGCAGCAGGCGGCCGACGAGATCGCGGCGGACGACGCGGTGAACAAGTTCACCCGCTCCTGAGTCGTCGCTCCGCTGACCCGACCGAGCAGAAGGTGACCTGACGATGCAGCACGGAAAGGCCCGGTTCGTGACGGGCTTCCTGGCACTGCCGGTGGCGCTGTACGTGTTCTACGTCGTCTGGCCGTACGCCCAGGCGGCCGGCTACTCGCTGACCAACTGGGGCGGCTACTCCGACACCCAGGAGTTCGTCGGGCTGGCCAACTACGTCCAGATGTTCGGCGACGAGCTGATCCGTACGGCGTTCTGGCACAACGTCTTCTTCCTGGTCACCCTGCCGTTGTTCACCATCGCGCTGGCCCTGTTCCTTGCTTTCCTGCTCAACGTGGGCGGGCGTGGGGACAGGGCCGGCGTGCGGGGCGTCCGCGGCTCCGGCGTCTACAAGGTGATCTTCTTCTTCCCGCAGGTGCTGTCCCTGGTGCTGGTCGCCATCATGTGGGGCGCCATCTACCGGGGCGACAGCCAGGGGCTGCTCAACGGCATCCTGATCAGGATCGGTCTGGTCGACGCGGAGCAGCCGCTGAAGTTCGTCTCCGACCCGACGCCGTTCCTCGGCGTACCGGCGGTGCTGTGGTGGCTGCTGCTGATCGCCGTCTGGGGCGGGGTCGGCTTCTACATGGTGCTGTTCTCCGCCGCCATGCAGTCGATCCCGAAGGACATCTTCGAGGCGGCGATGCTCGACGGGGCCAGCCGGGTGACCAGCTTCCTGCGGATCACCCTGCCGCTGCTGCGCGACAGCATCTCGGTCGCCTGGGTCTACCTCGGCTTCATCGCCCTGGACATGTACGCGCTGGTCTTCGTGATGACCCCCAACCAGGGCGGCCCCGACCACGCCAGTGAGGTGTTCGCGTCGGTCATCAACTTCACCGCCTTCAACAAGGGCCAGTTCGGCTACGCCTGCGCGATCGGTGTCGCGCTGGCCATCTTCACGCTGCTGCTCGCCGCGATGCAGTTGCGGATCACCCGCCGTGAGCGGATCGAATTCTAGGGAGGGCCGCGCGATGAGTACTGTCACCAACCCACCGACCAGCGCGGCCGGCCCGCCGCCACCGCCGTCGAAGACCGCCGACGGTCGGCGTACCGCCCGGGCGCGGCCGCCCCGGCGGGCCGGCGCGGTCAGCGACTCCTTCTTCAACGGCTTCTCCCACCTGTTCCTGCTGATCTGGGGCGCGATGGTGGTGCTGCCGCTGCTGTGGGTGGTGATGTCGTCGTTCAAGGACGACGCGCAGATCATCCGGGAGCCGCTGTCGCTGATCCCGGACCAGCTGCACTGGGAGAACTTCGCCCGGGCCTGGGTCGACGGCGGCATCGGCGACTTCTTCGTCAACACCATCCTCATCGTCGGCGGCGGGGTCTTCCTGACCATGCTGCTCGGTTCGATGGCCGCCTACGTGCTGGCCCGGTACGAGTTCCCCGGCAACCGGGTCATCTACTACATGTTCCTGTCCGGGCTGACCCTGCCGGTGTTCATGGCCGCGGTGCCGTTGTACAAGGGTGTCTACAACACCGGCGTGTTCATCCCACTGCTCGGCCCCAACAGCCACGTGATGCTGATCCTCGTCTACGTGGCCTGGTCGCTGGCGTTCACGGTCTTCTTCATGCACTCGTTCTTCAAGACGCTGCCGACCACGGTCGCCGAGGCGGCGATGGTGGACGGCGCCTCGCACAGCACACTGTTCTTCCGGGTGATGTTGCCGATGTCGAAACCCGGGCTGATCAGCATCGGCATCTTCAACGTGATCGGCCAGTGGAACCAGTGGTACCTGCCGTACCTGCTGATGCAGCCCAACGGCGGCGAGGCGAAGAACCAGGTGATCGCCCAGGGCCTGATCGACCTGTCGGTGAACCAGGGCTACAAGTCCGACTGGTCGGGCCTGTTCGCCGGGGTGACCATGGCGATGCTGCCGGTGCTGCTGGTCTACATCGTCTTCCAGCGGCAGGTGCAGTCCGGCCTCACCGGCAGCGTCTCCAAGTAGGCGACGTCTCCAGGCCGCCGGTGGTGGTCAGTGCACGTATATGACGTCGACCATGTGCGCGCCCCCGGTGCGCGGCGGCGACAACAGATAGGTGGTCGACGCGGGCACCGCGAAGTAGAACGTCCAGCTGCTGGCATACCACCAGTTCGTCTGGTACAGGACCCCGCCGATCGGGTTGCACATGTAGTTGCTCACCGCCGCCTCGGCGGCATTCGCCGGCAACATGACGGCGATGATTGCGCTGAACGCGACGAGGGTACGGCGTAGTGCTTTCATAATCGTCCTCCCGGTGATTGAGGCGGATCTCGAATCTAACCGGCTGATTGACCCTGAAAAATGTTTCACTAGGTTCTCGACATACGCATTTCTGCGTTCTTGACGTGATCCTGACCATTGCCCGCCGGCACGGTTGCCCACCTGGGGTTCGCGGGTCTGATGCATGTGTGGCATTGCGATGCCACACATGCATCAGACCTGGAGAGCACCTGCCTCCGGCCCGGCAGGCGCGGGGACTGCCGGGCCGGCGGCCGTCGCACCCACGACCAGGGCCGATGTTGTCGTACGCCGGGGCAACAATGGTCGGGTGCTGGTGGCGGTGGCGGCGGGTCCGGGCGGCGGCGGCGCGCGGCGGCTGCTGCACGCCGACGGGCGACCCGCCGGCCCGGTCGAGGCCGTGCCCGACCTGGCGGCGGCCGCCGACCGGCCACCACCGTCGCAGCATCCGGCGGCCGGGCCGTCGCCATCGCAGGCACCGGCGGCGCGTCCGGTGCCCGAGCCGCGCTGGCTGTGGGCGACCACTGCGGCGATCTACCCGGCCATGCTGCGGGTCGGCGTACGGATCGATCGGTGCCATGACGTCGAGCTGACCGAGGCGCTGTTGCTCGGCTACGACGGACGCTGGGGCGAGCCCCGGTCACTCGCCGCCGCGTACGCCCGGCTGACCGGCGCACCGGTGCCACCCGACCCGCCCGCGCCGGGTGCCGCGCCACCCGGGCACGGTCAGACCGCGCTGTTCGACGGCGTGCCGGCCCCGACGACGGTCGCCGACCCGATCGACGCGCTCACCCGGGTGTACGCCGACCAGCAGCGCCGCATCGCGGGCACCGCCCGGCCGGACCGGTTCCGGTTGCTGGTCGCCGCCGAGTCGGCCGGCGCGTTGGTCGCCGCCGAAATGGGTGCCGCCGGGCTGCCGTTACGGGCCGACCTGCACGACGCACTGCTCACCGAGCTGCTCGGCGCACCGTCGCCGGTCGGCGGGCCGCCGCGCCGGCTGGCCGACCTCGCCGTTCGGATCGCCGCCGCGTTCGGAGTCCGGCAACTGCACGCCGACTCACCGGCCGAGGTGCTGCGGGCCTTCGCCCGGGTCGGGATCAGCCTGCCGAACACCCGGGCCTGGGTGCTGCGCGGCGTGGACCACCCCGCCGTCCCGCTGCTCATCGAGTACAAGGAACTGCACCGGATCTGGACCGCGCACGGCTGGGCGTGGCGGCAGGCCTGGGTCCGCGACGGCCGGTTCCGCCCCGAGTACGTGCCGGGCGGGGTGGTGTCCGGCCGGTGGGCCACCCGGGGCGGCGGGGCGTTGCAGATCCCCAAGGCGGTCCGCCGGGCGGTGGTCGCCGATCCCGGCTGGTGCTTCGTGGTGGCCGACGCCGCCCAGCTGGAGCCCCGCGTGCTCGCCGCGATGTCCGGTGACCGCCGGTTGGCCGCGGCTGGCGGCGCCGGTGACCTGTACGCCGCGCTGGCCCGCGACTCGTTCGGCGGTGACCGGGCCCGGGCGAAGGTCGCGTTGCTCGGTGCCATGTACGGGCAGACCGGCGGTGCCGCCGTGCCGGCCCTCGCCGTGCTGCGCCGCAGCTACCCGGTCGCATTCGAGTACCTGGAGGCGGCGGCCCGGACCGGGGAGACCGGTGGTCTGGTGCGTTCCTGGCTCGGCCGGACCTGTCCACCGTCCGACGTCGGCACCCCGGCCCGGGGGCGGTTCACCCGCAACTTCGTCGCCCAGGCGACCGCCGCCGAGTGGGCACTGGTCCTGCTGGCCACCGTCCGCCAGGCGATCGCCGGTACCGCCGCCGAGCTGGTCTTCTTCCAACACGATGAGGTGGTGGTGCACTGCCCGGCGACGCAGGCGGCGGCGGTCGCCGACGCCGTGCGGGAATGCGCCGGCCGGGCCACCACGGTGCTGTTCGGCGACACCCCGGTCCGGGTGCCGCTCGAGGTGTCCACCGTCACCTGCTACGCGGACGCCACCTGATCGCCACCTGATCGTTGGGCCCGTTGTGCGTTCCATCGGATCGGGCAGCGTTTGGCGGGCGCTGTGACCGCCGGCCGGGCTGGACCGGCCGGGCAGACGTTGCGGGGGTGGCTCAGCTGAGTCGGATCGCGGGGATGATCATCGCGGCTGGCGGGGGTCGGCGGATCGGCGGGCCGGAGGCCCTGCTGTACCGCGGCGACCAACTGCTGGTCGAGCGGGCGTTGCGGATCGTGGGGGAGACCGGCTGTGATCCGGTCGTGGTGGTCCTCGGCGCCGCCGCCGACCAGGTGCGCGACACCGCCGACCTGACCGGCGCCACCGTGGTGGTCAACCGGGCCTGGGGGACCGGGCTCGGCTCGTCGCTGCGGGTCGGGCTGGACGCGCTGAAGGACAGCGACGCGGAGGCGGTGGTGGTGTTCCCGGTCAACATGCCGGGGATCACCGCTGACGCGCTGCGCCGGGTGACCGCGCTGCCGTACCCGGAGGTGCTGGTCTGCGCCACCTATGCCGGCACGCGCAGCTACCCGATGGTGTTCGGCCGACGGCACTGGGCGGCGATCGCGACCCTGGCCAACGCCGACGGCGGTGCCCGGCCGTACCTGCTGGCGCACACCGGCGAGGTGATCGACATCTCCTGCGACGGGGTCGCCGAAGGTGGGTTGGTGGACACCCCGGAGTCGGTGGCGGCGTGGGGGCTGGCGGTGCCGGTGCAGCGCACCCCGGCGTGACCCGAGGGCTCAGCTGGCGGTGAAGTGCCGGTGCACCGCCGGGATGGCCAGCCCGATGATGGCCAGCACCGACACGACGCTGAACACACCGCGGAGCACGACCACTTCGAACTTGCTGCCGGCCCTGATGGAGTACCGGTCCGGCGGGCCGAACATCCGCCACATGCGCCGGCCGATCGGGATCGGCCACAGGATCGGTACGCCGGCCCGGGTGATCAGGTCACCGAGGATGTGCACGAAGCAGCCGACCCCCATCGCCAGGCCGAGCATCGGGTAGCCCCGGTCACCGGGCAGGTGCAGGTAGGTGAAGTAGGCGGCGCCGAGCGACAGCAGGGTGACGATCACCCAGCCGGCGCGTTTGGCCCACTCGTCGAACAGCCCCCGCAACGCCAGGCCGATCATGAAGAACAGGATGGCGATCACCGCCCACTTGCCGTACGCGGCGCACAGCGCGGTGGTGCCCCAACCGACCAGCACGGTGAATGGAATGGTGTGGGTGAGGGTCCGGTGCCCGTTCTTGCGGTTCGGATCCTTGCTGAGCTTCGTCGCGTGGTAGACGCCGAGGGAGATCTTCTCGATGACCTCGGCGACGAACAGCGACGCCACCCCGAAGGTCCGGGCGACGGTGGCGCCGCCCTGGTTGCGGGTGACCTTGCCGGACAGGTCCAGGTCCGGGAAGAGCGCGCCGCCGGCGCAGACGGCGGTGCCGACCGCGATCATCAGTGGCGACTGCTCGTAGCCGGCGAACTGGTCGAGCGCCCAGGAACCGGCGAGCCACACGGTGGCACCGGACAGCGCGTGGGACGGACCCATCATGGTCGAGCTTCCTCCAAGGTCAACTTCTCGGCGGAGGCAACTCTGTCAGATGGTCGGGGCACCGTCCACACCGGTACCGCGGTCAGAGCACCCGGGTGACGCCTTCGCTGTCCACCCTGGGGTCGAGCCGGTCCGGGTCCAGGTTGACGCAGAGCACCACACTCGCGCCGACGGCGAGCGGCGCGAGCAGCCAGAACAGCGGGTGTTCGTGCTGGCCGCCGTCGACCAGCACCCGGTCGCCGGCGGTGACGTCCTGCTGCGCGGCGATCTCCAGCGCCAGCGAACCCCACTCGGCGTAGCTGATCCCGTCCACGCTGGCCAGATCACCCGGCCGGACCAGCCCGTACGCCGGTGGCTGACCGGGGTACCGGCACGCCTCGGCGAGGAAGTCCCGGTAGCCCTCCGGTGGCGGGGTGCCCGCTGCGGCCCGGGCACCGATGTCGAGCATGAACCGGTGCCGCGCCCCGGGCACGTCCTCCAACCAGTCGTCGATCCGGCCGCGGGCGGCGAACACCGCGTCCAACGCTTCGTCGCCACCCGGCTCGATCACCGGCAGGCCGGCGGTGGCGGCCAGCCGGATCGACACCGACACCCCGATCGACCAGGCACCCAGCAGAACGGCGGCGGTCTGCCAGTGCGGCGGCAGGAGGATCGCCGCCCGGTCGCCGGTGACCAGCCCGCAGCCGTCGCGCAGCACCGCCGCGGTCCGGGCCGCCCAGGCACCAAGGGCGGTCGCGGAGAGTTCGGTCCGCTCGCCGGTGGCGTCGTCATAGCAGGTCAGCAGGGGCGTTTTCGGGTCGCCCGGGTAGATGCCCAGGCCGGGCGCGCTGGCGAGGGCGGAGGCGTCCATGCGTACTCCAGGGTGTGAATGATCGTCGCGGCCGACCCTACCGGGTCAGGGCGCCGGGGACCCGTAACCGCGCGGCCACGTCGCGCAGCCGGGGCCAGGTCACGGCGGTGGTACCGGGCGGGGCGCCGGAGGTCACCCGGCGCAGCATCCGGTCGGTCTCGTCCACGTCGGGCCGTCGTCTCGGGTCGCGGCGCAGCAGACCGGCGAGCACCGGCCGCAGCGGCCCGGCCCGGGTCGCCGGGTCCGGTGGCGCGGTGGCCAGCGCGGTCAGCGTCGCCATCGGAGTGGACCGGGCGTACGGGGGACGGCCCTGGACGGCGGCGTACAGCGTGGCGCCGAGCGACCACAGGTCGGCTGCCACGGTGGACGCCCCGTCCCGGGCGCGTTCCGGCGAGATGTACTGCGGCGAGCCGATCACCATCCCGGTCCGGGTGATCGAGCCGTCGCCGTCCAGGGTGGCGAGTCCGAAATCAGTCAGTACCACCCGGCCCCGGTCGCCGATCAGCACGTTGTGCGGCTTGACGTCGCGGTGCAGGACCCCGTGGCCGTGCGCGGCCCGCAGCGCGGCCAGCACCCGCCGGCCGATCGCCGCGACCCGTACCGGCGGCAGCGGGCCGTCCTCTGCGACGACCTGGTGCAGCGAGCGGGACCGGACGTACTCCATCACGATCAGCGGGCAGCCGGCGACGTGCCGTACGTCGTAGATGCGGACCACGTTGGGGTGGTTGAGCCGGGCGGCGCTGCGCGCCTCCCGCAGCGTACGGCGGCGCAGCGCCTCGCGTTCGGTGTCGTTCATCCAGTCCGGGGGCAGCACCTCCTTGACCGCGACGTCGCGGTGCAGGACCTCGTCGCGGGCCAGCCAGACACGTCCCATCCCGCCGCTGCCGACCGGACGCACGAGCCGGTAGCGGTCCGCGATCAGCTGCGGTCGCACGATCACCGTCTCCCATCGTCAGCTCACGACTGCATACAGTAGTTGTGGGCTGACGATGCCGGATCAGCTGGAGAAGTGGCGACCATCAGCCGTTTCGCTGCGCCGGGTGACCTAACAGCCGAGTGGCCACCGAGCAGCCGAGTCCGTCGACGAGTAGCTGAGTGTGTCGACGAGCCGCCGGGTACGCCTACGAGACGGCACCTCCGACCGCCGCGAGCAGGTTGCCGTCCGGCACGACGAGTTTGGCCGCGCCGCCGGCCAGCTGAGCGGCCGCCCGCCGGGTGTTGAAGCCCGGCGCCTCGCGGACCGCGGCGGCGTACGTGGCGGCGGTCTGCGCCGCGATCGTCGCCCAGCCGTACCGCCGGGTCACCAGTTGCCGGGCCGACCGGGCCACCCGCCGGGCGAACAGCTCGTCGGAGAGCAGCGTGTGCACTGCCTGGGCCAGCCCGTGCGGATCCTGCGGCCGGAACGTCGTACCGGTCACGCCGGGTTCGACGATCTCGGCGAGCCCGCCGGTGGCCGACACCGCCAGTGGCGCGCCGGCCGCCGCCGCCTCCAACGCCACCATGCCGAACGGCTCGTAGAGGCTCGGCACCACGGTCGCGTCGGTGGCGCCCAGCACCGCCGGCAGCTGCGACTCGGTCATGAACCCGGCGAAATAGATCAGATCGGCGACGCCGAGCCGCGCGGCCTGCGCCTGCAGCTCACCCCGGTACGGCCCGTCACCGGCGACGATCACCCGCAGCCCGGGATGGCGCTGGCGCAGCCAGGGCAGCGCCGCGATCAGGTGCTGGACGCCCTTTTCGTAGACCAGCCGGCCGGCGAAACCGATCAGTGGCCCATCGGCGGCGTACCGCTCCCGGGCCGCCGCCACCGCCCGCGTCGACGAGCGCCACACCCGGTCGTTCACCCCGTTGGCGATCACGTCCACCCGCGACGCCGGCAGCTCCAGCAAGTGGCTGACCTCCCAGCGCATGTAGCCGGAGCAGGCGATCACCCGGCACGACTCGTGGCCGAGCCAGTGTTCGATGGAGTGGATGGACTTGTTCATCTCGTCGGGGAGCCAGCCCTGGTGGCGGCCGGCCTCGGTGGCGTGGATGGTGGCGACGAGGGGGATGTCGAGGTGTTCCTTGAGGGTGACGGCGGTGTGGGTGACGAGCCAGTCGTGGGCGTGGATGACGTCGTATTCGGCGGTCTGGGTGGCGCGGAGTGCGGCGCGGGTGAGGGTGTGGTTGAAGGCCATGGTCCAGGCGAGGAGGCTGGGGGTGGCCAGGGGGAACAGGGGTGGGTCCTCGGCGGCGCGGATGATGCGGACGCCGTCGGCGTATTCCTCGAGGGGGGCGCCGGTGGCGTGGCGGGTGACGACGGTGACCTCGTGGCCGGCGTTGGCCAGGGCGACGGAGAGGGCGTGCACGTGCCGGCCCAGTCCGCCCACCACGACAGGTGGGTACTCCCAGGACAGCATCAGAATCCGCTGCGATCGTGGTGCGCGGATGTCGATCACGTCGGCGGCAGGTGACATCGACAGACCCCCCTCAATTCAAATCGGCGCGGACATGCGCGACCAGACACCTATTGCGGGTGCTGACGCGTCTTTGGGTTGCCGACGATACTGCCGGCAACGGGATAACCAGGGAAGACATTCGCGTTGCGCTGATGTAACAGGAACTGATCAGACTTGTCGGACCCGCAGTAGTTCGGCTACCGACCACGCCTGGAACGGGCAGCCGGTGGCGCCGTGTGGCGGATCCCCGTCGGCCGTTTCGCTGACCGAGCCGAGCCCGTACTCGCTCAGGTGGGCGGTCAGCCCGAGGAACACGTCGGAGACGTCCAGACCGGACCGCCGGGCCGCCGACACGTACGGGCCGATCAGCCACGGCCATACCGTGCCCTGGTGGTAGGCACCGTCACGGCGGGCAGGACCGCCCCGGTGCTGCCCGAGGTAGCCGGCTGAGTCCGGCGCCAGGCTGCGCAGACCCAGCGGGGTCAGCAGCGCAGCGCCGATCGCCCGCAGCGGTGCCGGGTCCGGCTCCAACGGGGCGTACGGCAGCGACCAGGCGAGCAGCTGGTTCGGGCGCAGCGCGTCGTCGTCTGCGTGCGGATCCCCGCCCAGCGGGTACTGCGCCGGGGTGTCCAGCACGTCGTAGAGCCAGCCCGACGGGGCCGGGTAGCGGGCCCGGAACGACTCCTGCGCCTTCGGGTACAGGCTCGCCGCCGCCCCCGGGTCGCCGTCCACCAGCTGCGCCAGTTCGCTCACCGCCGCCAGCCCGTTGACCCACAGGGCGTTCACCTCGACCGGCTTGCCTTCCCGGGAGGTGATCGGCACCCCGTACACCCGGGCGTCCATCCAGGTCAGAGCCTCGCCGCCGGTGCCGCCGGTGAGCAGCCCGTCGGCCTCGTCGACCCGGATGCCGAACCGGGTGCCGCGCAGGTGCGCGGCGACCACCTCGCGCAGCGCCGGCAGCAGCTCGGCCGCCAGGTCGATGTCGCTGGTCGCGGTGACGTGCCGGTCCACCGCGTGCAGAAACCACAGGGTGCCGTCGACGGTGTTGTACTCCACGTGCCCGGTGTCGGCGGTGTTCGCCAGCATCCCCTCGGACAGCGTCGCCGCGTAGCCGCGCAGCAGCTCACGTCCCTCGTCGGCCCGCCCGGTCGCCAGGAACAGGCCCTCGTACGAGGTCATCGTGTCCCGCGACCACGCCCCGAACCACGGGTAGCCGGCCACCACGTCCGGCCCGGTGCCGGTGCGCACCACGAACGCGTCGGCGGCCAGGGCCAGGGTGGCACCGACGGCGTCGGCGGGTTTCGCGGCCGCCACCACCGCCCGGTTCCGGGCCCGGGCGGCGGCGACGATCTCGGCCGCTGGTGCCGGGGACTGCTCCAGCTGCTCCGCCCACGCGGTCACCTCGGCCACCGCGCCGGGACCGTCGAGGGTGGCGGTGAAGCTGCCCGCGTACCACAGGTCCTCCTCGGCCCGCAGCCCGCGCGTCGCCTCCTCACGGTGGTACACGCCGTCCCACCAGGTTCCCGCCGGCACCCAGTCCGGTCCGTGTAGCCGGAACGCGCCCTCGACCACCGTCCCGCCGTCGACGTTGTCCATCCTCGGCGGGGGAGCCTGCCCGTCCCGTTCGCCGTGCGCGTCCCGCCAGGTGGTCACCGCAGCCAGGGTGAGGGTGACCGGTCCGCCGCTGACCAGCCGGTGGGTGACCGCCACGCACGGCGAGCCGTGCGTCATCGCGATCTCCCGTTCGATCACCACGTCGCCGATCCGCCACCGCCAGCGCGGCACCCCGTCGGTCAGGTCGAACCGCTCCAGCAGGGTGTGACCGGGCGGGTCGACCACGCCGGACGACCATTCGTGTACGCCGAGGCGGACCTGCGCGCCGGACGGCAGGGTGACCGCCGGGTCGAGGCTGACCAGTCCGATCCGCCGGGCCGCCGGGGTGGTGCCGGCGACCACCAGCAGGCCGTGGTAACGCCGGGTGCGCAGGCCACTGACCGTGCCCATCGCGTAGCCGCCCCGGCCGTCGGTGACCAGCCACTCCCGGCTGGCTCCGGCGGCCAGGTCGCCGCAGACCTGCGGGCCGAAGCTGATGTCGAGCAATGTTCCTCCATGGCTGGTCGACCGGCGCGAGCGGGCTGCGGGCCGGTGGCGGGACAGGGCTGGGGCGGTGGTACGGCGGGCGGTGCTGGGCGGTCGGGCCGGCGAAACGGCGCTGGTGTGCCGGCAAGGTGACGGTCCGACAAGTGCCGGAAACACGTCCCAGGAAGAATGACCGACATGGTCAACTCCAGGCGGACGTATCGTGATCCGGAGCGCACCCGATTGGCGGAAGCCGACGCGGGTGAGCAACCGTGGCGGGCATGGGGGCCCTACGTGTCAGAGCGGGCATGGGGAACGGTACGGGAGGACTACAGCGAGCACGGTACGGCGTGGGACTACTTTCCGCATGATCATGCCCGATCCCGGGCGTACCGCTGGAACGAGGATGGCATGGCCGGCGTCTGTGACGACCGGCAGACGTTCTGCTTCGGCCTGGCGCTGTGGAACGGCGAGGACCCGATCCTCAAGGAGCGTATGTTCGGCCTGGGTGGCGACGGCGGCAACCACGGCGAGGACGCGAAGGACTACTGGTGGTACGAGGATTCCACGCCCACCCACTCCTGGATGCGTTGGCGCTACCACTATCCGCAGGCCGCCTTTCCGTACGACGATCTCGTCGCGGTCAACGGTATGCGCGGCCGCGACGAGACCGAGTATGAACTGGTCGACACCGGCATCTTCGACGACGACCGGTACTGGGCGGTAACCGTCGACTACGCCAAGGCGGGGCCGACCGACATGTGCATCGAGATCACCGTGGCCAACCGGGGCGACACCGATGCCCGACTGCACGTCCTGCCCAGCCTGTGGTTCCGCAACACCTGGGGGTGGGGGCTGCCCGGCCGCGACCAGATCCCGGTGCTCACCGGCGACGGCGACCGCCTGGTCGGCCACCACTGGGTGCTCGGGCAGCTGGTGCTGCAGGGCGACGGCGACCCCACCCCGCTGCTGTGCGACAACGACAGCAACGCCGAGCGGCTCTGGGGCCAGCCGTCGCGTACCCCGTACCCGAAGGACGGCATCAACGACCACGTCGTCGACGGCGCCGACACGGTCAACCCGGAGCTGACCGGCACCAAGGGCGCACTGCACTACGTCCTCGACGTGCCGGCCGGCGGCGAGGACCGGATCCGGCTGCGGCTGACGTTGACCGCGCCGCCGCCGGGCAACAACCCGCCGCCCCGGCTCAACCTCGGTGCCGGGCACGCCGCGACGCTGGCCGCCCGGCACGCCGAGGCGGACCGCTACTACGACACCGTCATTCCGGCCGCCGCCACTGACGACGAACGTCTCGTCGCCCGCCGGGCATTCGCCGGTGTGCTCTGGGGCAAGCAGTTCTACCACTTCGACGTCGCCCAGTGGCTGGCCGGCGACCCGGCCAGCCCGCCGCCGCCGGACGGGCGCGGCCACGGCCGCAACGCCGCCTGGTGGCACATGAACAGCTTCGACGTCATCTCCATGCCGGACCCCTGGGAGTATCCCTGGTACGCCGCCTGGGATCTGGCGTTCCACTGCTCGACGCTGGCCCGGGTCGACCCGCAGTTCGCCAAGGACCAACTGCTGTTGCTGCTGCGCGAGTGGTACATGCACCCCAACGGGCAGATCCCGGCGTACGAGTGGGCTTTTGCCGACGTCAACCCACCGGTGCACGCCTGGGCGGCGCTGCGGGTGTTCGACATCGACGGCCGGCGCGACTTCGAGTTCCTCGCCCGGATCATGCACAAGCTGCTGCTCAACTTCACCTGGTGGGTCAACCGCAAGGACATCAACGGCAACAACGTCTTCGAGGGCGGCTTCCTCGGGCTGGACAACGTCGGGCCGTTCGACCGGTCCGCCGCGCTGCCGGTGGCCGGGGTGCTGGAGCAGTCCGACGGCACCGGCTGGATGGCGACGTACGCGCTGAACATGCTGGACATGGCGTTGACCCTGGCGGTGCACGACCACACCTACACCGACATCGCCACCAAGTTCCTGGAACACTTCGCCTACATCGCCGCCGCCGCGTACGACCAGGGGCTGTGGGACGAGGAGGACTCGTTCTTCTACGACCAGCTGCGGCTGCCCGACGGCGACACCCTGCCGCTGAAGGTACGGTCCGTGGTCGGCCTGCTGCCGCTGGCCGCCACCACCACGCTGCACTCCGGCACCCTGGCCCGGCTGCCGGAGCTGGCGGCCCGGCTGCGTTGGTTCCTGACCAACAAACCGGAGTACGCCGACGTGATCGGCGCCCGCCGGCTGGCCGGCGACGGCCGGCAGCACCGGCTGCTGTCGATGGTCGGCCCGGAGCAGATCGTGCGGATCCTCGCCCCGATGCTCGACGAGGAGGAGTTCCTCTCCCCGTACGGGCTGCGTACCCTGTCCCGGCGGCACCTCGACGAGCCGTTCACCGTCTCCCTCGGCGGACAGGACTTCACCGTCGGCTACGAGCCGGCCGAGTCGGCCAGCGGGCTGTTCGGCGGCAACTCCAACTGGCGGGGCCCGATCTGGATGCCCACCAACTACCTGCTGGTCTGCGCGTTGCGCGACTTCGCCACCTTCTTCGGCGACGACCTGCTGATCGAGTACCCGACCCGGTCCGGCTCCAAGCGCACCCTCAACGCGATCGCCGACGACCTGTCGCACCGGCTGATCTCGCTGTTCCTGCGCGACGGGTACGGCCGGCGGCCGATCTACGGCGCCGCCGAGACGTTCCAGCAGCACCCCGACTGGCGGGACCTGATCGCCTTCCCGGAGTACTTCCACGGCGACAACGGCGCCGGCCTGGGCGCCTGGCACCAGACCGGCTGGACGGCGCTGGTCGCCGACCTGATCCTGACGGTGCGGGCCGATCGGGGGGCTCAGCCGGGCTGAACCCGCCGGTGGGCGTACCCGGGTGCGTGCTCGGGACGCGGTCCGATGCCGATCAGGTAGGCGGGCAGTAGCGACGCCGGTGGGAACCGGCGCATCAGGGCCAGCAGCGGTGCCGGAGGGCCGCCCCGTCGACCCTCCAGGATCGGCCGCACCACGGTGCGGTGCATCACCTGCTGCAGGGTCTGCACCACGACGGTCGGCAGGGCCCGGCGGGCCCGTACCGTGGCCAGCTCCGCCGGGGTGATCCGGCCCCGGCGCAGCGGCCCGGCCAGCCGGGTCGCCGCCGCGACGGCGTCGGCGACGGCGAGGTTGATCCCGACCCCGCCCACCGGGCTCATGGCGTGGGCGGCGTCACCGATGCAGAGCAGGCCGTCGCGGTGCCAGCGGCGTAGCCGGTTCACCCGTACGTCCAGATGTTTGACGTCGTCCATGCTGGTCAGCGCGTCGAGCCGGTCGGCGAGCCGGGGCGCGACGGTGGCCACCTGACGCTGGAACGCCGCCAGCCCGCGGCTGCGCAGCTCGGCGTCGGTCCCCTTGCGGGCGATATAGGCGACCTGCAGGTGGCTCTCCCGGGGGAACACCACGACCATCGCGCCGTGGCCGGCGGCCGGTACCAGGCCCGACAGGTCGTCGGTGTCCCGCTGGGGCAGCCGGAACCACCAGACGTCGATCGGCACCGGAAACTCGCGGGGCCGCAGCCCGGCCGCCCGCCGTAGGGTCGACCAGCGTCCGTCGCAGGCCACGGTCAGCGCGGCCCGGATCTCGCCGGTCGCGCCGTCCGTGGTCCGGTAGCGCACCCCGGCGACCCGGTTACCGTCGTGCAGCAGGCCGGTCACCTCGGTCCCCATCCGCAGGGTGAAGGTCGGCTCGGCCGACGCCGCCCTGGCCAGCAGGTTGAGCAGGTCCCACTGCGGCACCATCGCGATGTACGGGTGCGGGGTGTGCAACCGGCGTAGATCTCCGATGACGATCCGCCGGCCGTCGCCGGTTGGAAAGGCGACCTCGTGGATCCGGCTCTGTGGCAGGGCGGCGAACTCGTCGCCGAGGCCGAGCTCGTCGAGCAGCCGCAACGTCGACGGGTGCACGGTGTCGCCGCGGAAGTCCCGCAGGAAGTCCTCGTGCTTCTCGCAGACGACGACCCGTACCCCGGCTCGGGCCAGCAGCAGGCCGAGCATCATGCCGGCCGGTCCACCACCGGAGACCACACAGTCGGCGGTGTCAGTGTCCAACGCGACCACCTCCATCGATTTCATCAGGCGTTGAATAAATCGACGATAGCGCGACCACGGCAATCCGTCCGACTCATCGGACCGGGTGTGGGCAACGACACCGATCGACTGAACGCGGGCGGGTCAGCCGACGAGCAGCGGCAGCAGAGTGAGCGAATTGACCGCACCGTGCACGGCGACGATCGCCCACACGTTGCGGTACCTCGACCACAGGTAGCCGAGGAACAGGCCGAGACCGCCATTGAACATCAGCACCACCGCGACCGTGTCGGCCAGCGGGCCGGTGCCGACCCGATGGGTGTGCATCGCCGCGTACAGCAGCGCGGTCGCGGTGATCGCCGGCCAGCGGCCGAGCAGCGCCTCCAACCGCGTCTGCAGCAGCAGCCGGTAGAAGACCTCCTCCAGCACACTCGCGGTCAGGAAGGTCAGCAGCATTGCCGCGAGCAGGACCATCGGGTCGTACGCCCGGTAGCCGGACAGGTCGGACGGTCCGGCCAGCGGGCTGTGGTACGCCAACCAGGCCCAGCCGACGACCGCCGGCACTGGGCCCAGCCAGTACCAGCGCCCCGGGAGCGCCCGTCGATGCTCCCGACCGCCGGGCGGTGCTGCCGGCCAGGTCCGCAGCACCCACCATGCGCCGCCGAGCAGCAGTACGACCTTCACCGGGCCGTACCAGACGCTTCCCGGCCCGAGGGGCAACGCCAGCGTGGCGAACGCCACCGCGACCGCGCCCAGGCCGACCACCTGCCGGGTGAGGGCCGCCCGCGCGTCGGCAACCGCCGGGCGCAACACCGGCAGTCGCGGCGGCACCAGCCTGGCCAGCAGCATCCCGGCGACCAACGGCACCACCACCGCGGCGACCGTCACCGGGGACGCCTCGACGTCCGCCGAGGTCGTCAATTCGCTACGCTCGGTGGCGAGTAGCCACAGCGGTGCGCCGCCGATCATCGTCAGGCCGAACCCGGTCAACAGCCGGTCCGGTGCGACGACGCGTGACGGCATGGCGCCGAGGGTAGCCAGCGGTCGCATCCCGACGTATGCGCGTACCGCCTCGAGATGGCACTGTCGCTGCCCTGGCCGACCGCACGGGTAGGGTGGCGGGCATGGCTGTCACCTCAGAGATGGTGCCGTTGGGCACCCCCGCGCCCGACTTCGCGCTGGCGGACGTCTCCGGTCACGTGGTCCGCCGCGACGACTTCGCCGACGCCCCGGCGCTGCTCGTCGCCTTTGTCTGCAACCACTGTCCCTACGTGAAGCATGTCGAGGTCGGACTCGCCAAGGTGCTCGCCGAGTTCCCGAACCTGGCAGTCGTCGGCATCTGCACCAACGACGTCGACGCCTACCCCGATGACGCCCCCGCGCAACTCGCCGCGCAGGCCCAGCGGGCCGGCTGGACGTTCCCGTACCTCGTCGACGCCACCCAGCAGATCGGGCGCGCCTACCAGGCGGTGTGCACACCGGACTTCTTCCTGTACGGCGCCGACCGCACCCTGGCCTACCGGGGCGCGTTCGACGACTCCACCCCGGGCAATGGCAAGCCGGTCACCGGGGCGGCGCTGCGGGCCGCGATCGAACTGGTGCTGGCCGGGCAGCCGGTACCCGAGCCGCACCAGCCCAGCATGGGCTGCTCGATCAAGTGGCGATCCTGACCGGACCGTCGGTGCGGGCGGCTTCCGGCCCCTGGTAAACCCCGATCGGCGGCCGCGCGTCAGTCCGGTATGACCCATCTGCGCGTACCGCTGATCCTCAGCCTCGCCGCACTGCTGGCCGCCGCCGGCTGCACCGCGGCCGACCCGACGGGAGCCGGCGTCGGCCAGCGGGAGTCACCCGTGGTGGTGGACCCAGGCTGGAGCGGACCGGGGGGACCGGACGGAACCAACGGCCCCGGCCCGGGCGAGCGCCGGGTGCGGTACGGCTGGTCGGTGCCGTCGCAGACCGTCGTGATCCGCAACGGCGTCCATCCGCCGGTCGCACCCCGGCCGGCTCCGCCGCTGCCGTACCTGGTGGAGGTCGAAGCCACCGACCACGCCGACGCCGACCCGGCGTACAGCCGGATCTCGTTCGTGTTCCGGTCCGGATTTCCGTCCTACGAGGTCGGTTACCAGCCACGGATCGTCTTCGACGGCACGGGTGAGCCGGTCGACCTGCCCGGCGACTGCTTTCTGCAGATTCGGTTCGTCACCGCGCAGGCACACGACGCGTACGGCCGGACGTCGGTCCGCCGATCGCCCGGCACCCAGCTGCGGCTGGGCAGCCTGCGTGGCTACGGGTTCGCCGGCGACTACGAGGGCCGGGTCACCTACGGTCTGGGTCTCGACCCGGCCGACGGGCCCGACCAGCCGCCGCCGGTACGGGTCGCCGAGGTCGGCCTCGACGGCCGGTTCATCGTCGCCGTCGACGTCGGGTACTGACCGCTGACCGCTGACCGCTTCCGGCTGGGGCTGTCACGGGGCCGCTGCGGGTTGAGGCTGTCGCGGGGCCGCTGCGGCTGGGGCCGTCGTACGGACCGTGACCCGGTCCGGCAGGATGTGGCCCGGCGGGTACGGGTACCGCCCGGAGCGGACCGACCGGGCGGACGGGACAGACAGGAGAGACGGTGTCTGACGCGGTGGTGGTCGGAGCCGGCATCATCGGGCTCAGCTGTGCCGTCCGGCTGCAGCAACGGGGACTACGGGTGACCGTGGTCACCGCCCACCCCGTCGAGCAGACCGTGTCGGCGGTGGCCGCCGCGGTCTGGTACCCGACCCGGACCGACGGCACGTCCCGGGTGCTCGACTGGGCCCGTCGCACCTTCGACGAACTGGCCGACCAGGCCCGGCAGCCGGTCCCGGGGGTGGTGATGCGACCGACCCGGATGCTGCTGCGTACCCCGGTCGACGATCCACCGTGGTGGGCGGCGGCCGTTCCCGACCTGCGTTACTGCCCGGTCACCCCGGTGGTGCCGGCCACCGGCGCCGGTCCGGCCGGTGAGGTGGTTGCCGAGTGGCGGTGCACGGTGCCCACCGTGGAGATGCGACCGTACCTGGACTGGCTCACCCGACGGTTCGTCTCCGCTGGCGGCGTCCTGCGCCAGCGTGACCTGTGCAATCTGGCCGAGGCGGGCCAGCTGGCGCCGGTGGTGGTGAACGCCACCGGCCTGGCCGCCGGTCGGTTGGCCGCCGATCCGGCGGTGCATCCGATCCGCGGCCAGGTGGTGCTGGTGGCCAATCCCGGCATCGCCACCTCGGTACGCGACGAACACCACCCCGACGGCGCCACGTACGTGCACCCCCGGCGGCGCGACGTCGTGCTCGGCGGCACGTTCGAGCCGGGCGTCGACGGCGAACTGCCCGACCCGGCGACGAGCCGGGCGATCCGGGCCCGCTGCGCCGCCCTCGTTCCCGAGCTGGCCGGTGCGGCGGTCCTCGCCCAGCGGGTCGGGCTGCGGCCCGGGCGGCACGGCGGTGCCCGGGTGGAGGCCGATCCGGCGCCGCCGGCCGGGGTCACCCAGCTGATCCACTGCTACGGCCACGGCGGTGCCGGCGTGACGCTGAGCTGGGGCTGCGCCGACGAGGTGGCGTCGCTCGCGGTCGAGCCTGCGTGACGGCGCCGGGCCGCCTTCAGCCGTCGGGCTGGTCGAGCGCGGCGACCGTCACCTGGTACGACGGCTCGTCGGCGTACTCCTCGCGGTAGCAGATCCGCTGGATCTGCCGGTCGGTGACGAACAGCGCCACGTCGACGAGGACGCCGAGGTGCGCGACGGTACCGGCCGGCTCGTGGCGCTTGTCCTGTAGCACGTCGCCGATGCCGCCGAGGAAGTTCGTCGCATAGCCGAACTGGTGCCCGCTCGGGCGGCGTACCACGACCTCCAGCGCAACCGGATCGGCCAGCGGCGTCCAGCCGCTGCGCTGCGCCGCGTCGCACGCTGCGGTCAGCAGGGTACGGACCCGCGCCGCCTGCCGATTACCGGCGGTGAAGATGGACAGTGTCTGATTCTTCAGTGGTGGCAGGCCCGGGACATCGAACGCCAACGCGAGCGCCTGACGGTCACGCATCAGGACCTCCTCAAAGATCGACGGCGGGGTGCGCCGGACGGTCGGCGGGCGTACCGGCGGGAAGAGCGGGTCGGCGGCGGCGACCGAGTCGTAACGAAAACTACCTACCCTGTTCACGCGTCGCCCAGGGTCCGTTCGTTCACGATCCCGGATCCAGCGTTGTGAACGGACCGGCTGCGCGGGCGCCGCGCTCCCGGCACCGGACGGATCGGCGGGCACCGTCCGGGCCGATGCCGGCACCGGTGTTTGCCGGCGCAACGAACGGGTAGCGCGGTACCGGGGGCAGACCCGAGCCGAAGGAGCTATCGATGGACGACCCGATCAACCTGTCGGTGATCTACTACAGCGCCACGGGGACCACGTACCAGATGGCGCAGGCCGCCGTGGAGGCTGCGGAGAAGGCCGGGGCGCAGGTGCGGCTGCGCAAGGCCCGCGAGCTCGCCCCCGAGGAGGCGATCCGGTCCAACTCCGGCTGGCACGCGCACCGGTTGGAAGCCGAGGACGTGATGGAGGCCGAGATCGACGATCTGGCCTGGTCGGACGCGGTCATCTTCGGCACCCCGACCCGGTACGGGGTGATGGCCGCGCAGCTGAAGCAGTTCATCGACGGCAGCGGGCCGCTGTGGGCCAAGGGGGTCCTGGTCAACAAGGTGTTCTCCGGGTTCTGCTCGACCGCCACCGCGCACGGCGGACAGGAGGCGACGCTGTTGTCGCTGTACAACGTCGTCTACCACTGGGGCGGCATCGTGGTCACCCCCGGCTACGTGGAGCCGAGCCAGTTCGTCGGCGGCAATCCGTACGGCGCCTCCCACACCAGCAACAACGGCGAGATCCCGCCGGACGAGGCGGCGCTGACCGCGACCGCCCTGACCGCCCGGCGGGTGGTCGACATCGCCGCGGCGGTCAAACGCGGTCTGGCCGCCGGTTGACCGCGACCAGATCGACCAGCAGGTCCCGCAGTACGTCCAAGCCGTCCGGGCTGAGTACCGACTCGGGATGGAACTGCACCCCGGCGAAACGCGGGCCGACCAGCGCGTGCACCGCGCCGTCGGTCTCGTCCCGGCACAGCCGGACCTGCCCGTACGGAGTGGGCAGGCTCGCGGTGGCGCTGCTGGCGGTGAAACTTGAGTAGAAGCCGACCCGGCGCGGGACACCGAGAAGGTCGATCTCCCGCTGCAGTCCCTGGCTGGGCAGTGGCCGCCGGGTCACCGCCAGGCCGAGCCGGTCGGCCAGCACCTGGTGGCCCAGACAGATGCCGAGCAGCGGCTGCCCACGGTGCAGCGCGGCCTCCACGACCCGGCGCAGCACCGCCATCCGGGGCTGCGCCGGATCGGTCGGGTCACCCGGGCCGGGCCCGGCGACCAGGACGTCCGCGGTTGCCAGGTCTACCGTCGCGATCCGGTCCCAGCGGACCTGCCGGACCGCCGCGCCGAGCGCCCGCAGCAGGTGGGCGAGCATGCCGGTGAAGCTGTCCTCGGCGTCCAGGACCAACACGTCCAGATCGGTCAACCGGGACTCGGCCACCGCACCGGAAACCCGCTGCTCCAGCCAGAAGCGGGCCAGCCGGTCGTTGCGGGCGGCCAACGCGCGTACCACGGTGGGGTGTTCGGGGTGGGCGAGCGCGGCGGCGACGCCGGTGCCGGCAGTCCCGGCCGGCAGCCCGATTCCGCAGGTCACGGCCCGGTCGGCCGCCGGCCGGTCCGAAGGCGCCGCCGGTGCGGAGTCCGGACCGGAGAAGGGCGTGGAGGCCGGACCGGAGGCGAGCCCGAGCGACGCGAGGACCGCCGACGCCTTCGCGTGCGTCTCGGCCACCTCACCGGACGGTGTGGAGTGACGCACCAGGGTCGCGCCGACCGGCACGCGGATCTCCCCGGTCAGATCGATCTCGGCGGCCCGGATCAGGATCGGGGCGTCGAGTGTCTGCGCGCCGGCCAGGTCGTGGCCGAGCAGTGCGAGCACCCCGGCGTAGTAGCGGCGTCCACCGGGGCTGTACCGGGCGATCACCCGGCAGGCGCTCTCGATCGGGCTGCCGGTGACGGTCGGCGCGAACATCGTCTGCCGGAGCACCTCCCGCACGTCGTGGCAGTTGCGTCCGGCGAGCAGGTACTCGGTGTGGCTCAGCCGGGACATCCGCTTCAGGTAGGGGCCGATCACCTGGCCGCCGTGCTCGGCGACCGTCGCCATCATCTTGAGCTCCTCGTCGAGCACCATGTAGAGCTCCTCGACCTCTTTGGGATCGTCGAGGAACGACAGCACGGTGGCGAGATCCGGCTCACCCTGCGGATGCCGCAGGGTGCCGCTGATCGGGTTCATCATGGCCAGTCCGTCGCTCACGCTGACGTGGCGTTCCGGCGTCGCGCCGACCAGCACCCGCTCGCCGGTGTAGACCAGGAACGTCCAGTAGGCGCCGAGTTCGTCGCACAGCAGCCGGCGGAGCGCGCTCAGCCCGGCGACCAGCGCCGCCGAGCGGCCCATCCGGTCGGCGGCGGACCCGCCCGGTGCCACCAGCCGGGCCCGGTAGGTGCGGTGCAGTACGAAGTTGGCGCCGGCACCGTTGCCGATCTCGTCCCGCAGCACCCGGGCCACCAGGTCGGCGTACTCGTCGTCGGCGATGTCGAAGCCGCCGCCGTCGGTCGCCACCGGCGTGCCGGGCAGGTCGCGGACCGCCGCCGCGACCGGTACCTGACGGTAGGTCGACACCCGGATGCACTCCAGCGGAAGCCCGTCGTCGACGTGGGCGAACCCGCGTTCGGCGATCTGCCGGTACGGGACCACCGCCAGCGTCGCCGGCTGGTTCGTCGGTCCGGCCGGCAGCGGGATGTCCGCCAGCCGGTCGGCGCGGTGCGGTGTGCCACGGAGCAGTTCGATGACGTCGGCGCCGTCGCGCCGCAGCAGCGCGAACGGACCTGGGTCGACGCCGTCGTGCACGGCGCGCAGCAGGCTGGACAGGTGGTCGGTCATCGGGTCCCCTCGGGCTTCGGGCGGCCCGGCGAGGAACTGCCCGGGTGGGGTCCCGGTGGCCGCCTCGACGGGCGGCCGGATGGTTTCGCGCTAGACGCGCGGCGGGGCCGCCAGGTCGGCGGGCCACCAGCAGCGAGTGAGCGCGAGCATGGCGCCAGCATACCGGTCCGGGACCGTGGCTGGGTACGGTGATCGACGATGAGCATCCTCGCCCTCGATCTCGGCACCTCGTCGGTGCGCGGCCTGATCCTCGACAACGCGGCCGTGCCGCAGCAGGACGCGTTGGCCCGCCGCAAGGTGGCGTTGGCGGTCGACCGGGACGGCGCCGCCACCCTTGACCCGGCCGACTACCTGGCCGCTCTGATCGACTGCATCGACGAGCTCGACTCGGCCGGCCGGCTCGACGGTGTCGGCCTGGTCGCCTCGGCGGCCCAGTGGCACTCGGTGCTGCCGCTGGATCCCGCTGGTGCCCCGATCGGCCCGCTGATGACCTGGCTGGACACCCGACCGGCCACGTTGCCCGGTGCGGCCGCGCCGGCCGACGAAGCCGACTTCCACCAGCGCACCGGCACCTGGTGGCACCGCTTCTACTGGACGGTGCGACTACCGTGGCTGCGCCGCCACTGCGGCGGCCGGCCGGCGCGCTTCGTCGGCCTGCCGGAGTACGTGCTGGCCGGTCTGCTCGGGCATGCACCGATGTCGGTGTCCCAGGCGTCCGGCACCGGCATGCTCGACCTGGTGACCATGCAGTGGGACCCCGAGGCCGTGCAGCTGGCCACGGTACGTCCTGGTGAGCTTCCGGAGCTGGCCCCGGCGGACTGGCGCGGGCAGCTGCGGGCCGAGTTCGCCCGGCGTTGGCCGGCGTTGGCCGGCGTGCCGTGGACCCCGACGATCGGCGACGGCGCCGCCTCCAACATCGGCTCCGGATGCCTGGACCCCAGCCGGGCTGCGGTCACGGTCGGCACCTCAGCTGCGGTACGGGTGGTCCAGTTGGCTGCGCCGGGCGTGCCGTTGCCGCCATTGCCGGCACAGCTGTGGCGCTATCGTGTCGACCACACCCGGATCGTCACCGGCCGGGCCTACTCCGCCGGCGGCAACCTCTACAGCTGGGCGAACCGGGAACTGCGCCTGCCGCAGGGAGCCGAGCTGAACCGGGCGCTGGATCTGATCGAGCCGGGTGAGGGCGTTCCTGCGGATCCCCGGTTCGGTGGCGACCGCCCGCCGGGCCGTGCCCCGGCCGGCTCCGGCGAGCTGCGCGGACTGGGGTTCGGCACCACAGCGGTCGACATCTTCGCCGGGCTGATGGAGGGCGTCTGCCGGCAGGTGGCAGGTGACCTGGACGAGATCGAATCGACGATGGACGGCCCCGTGACCGAGGTCGTTCTCGGCGGCGGCGCACTCTCCGCATCCGATTGGTGGCGCAGGGCGTTCGGTGCGGCACTCGCCCCGCGTCAGGTGCGCTACATGGCCGAGCCCGAGGTCGGTGCCACTGGGGCCGCGCTGGTCGCTCTCGGCCGGTTCGACGGGCCGGGGCCGGCACGCGACATCGGCCGGACGGATGATGGTGAGTCGGCGGGTAAGCTACCCGCCAGTCAGCCACTGTATCCTTCGTGAGCCTTCCCGCAGGTCGCCGCATTGACAGCGGAACGTGGCCTGGTTGGATGGACCCCGCTCCTCGGCTTGGCCGGTGTCGGGGAAAACGGCGAGGAGGCGTGGTGGTTGCTCCCGGTGGCCCGTACGACAACGCGGTGCCGTACCCCCGCCGCCGCGTGACCAATGGTGACGGTGTGACGCCACACCGTCGTCGGCTCCGGCTGCGTCCACGGGACTGGCGGATGGGCGCGAAACTCGCCGCGGTGCTGGTCGTCCCGTCGGTGGCGTTCCTGGTGGTCGCCTCGGTGCAGACCGGCTCACTGGTCGGCCAGGCGACGGCACTCAACGAGTTCGCCCGGCAGGTCCAGATCGGCGAGCAGGTCACCGCGCTGGTACACGAGTTGCAGCAGGAACGCGACCGGACCGCCGGCGAACTCGCCGCCCGACAGAGCGGCACCGGGTACGACCCGGAGCGCAGCGTCGAGGCGCTGCAGCCGCACTACGACGCCGTCGACCGCCGGATCGCCGACTTCCTGGCCGCCGCCGGCCCACAGGCCGGCGGGGACGCGGCCTGGCAGACCGCCTACAGCCGGGTGCTCGAATCGCTGGACCAGCTGCCACCGCTGCGTGAGTCCATCTCCGGCGGCGCGGTCGGAGCCGACACCGTGTTCGGCAACTACACCCGGGCCATCGACACTCTGCTGGAGCTGCTCGCCGAACCGTCGCCGGGTCAGGACCGGCCGGAGCTGACCCAGGCGGTGCTGCGCAGCGTCCAGCTGGCCCGGGTGAAGGAGCTCGGCTCCCGGGTCCGGGCGCAGCTGTACGCCGCCGCCCGGGCCGGCCGGTACGGACCCGAGGACCAGGTCAGTCTGACCGACCTACGGGCGCAGCAACTGACCGCGCTCGCCGAGTTTCGGGTGACCGCGACCGGCAACCAGATCGCCCGGTACGGCCAGGCCGCCGCCGACCCCCGGTTCGTCGCCGCGGTGGACCTGGAGGAAACCACCATCGTCGGTGGCGCCGCCAGCCCGGCGGTGCTGGAACCGGACGCCTGGTGGGCCGCCAGCCAGGACCGCCACCAGCTGCTGCGTCAGGTCGAGTCGGGCGTGCTGGGCAGCGCGGTGAGCCTCGCCGATGCCCGCAGCGACCAGCAGCTGCAACGGACAGTGCTGGTCGCCGGGGCGGTGCTCGGGGTGCTGTTCATCGCGTTGTTCACCTCGGTGGCGATCGGGCGGTCGATCGCCCGATCGCTGCGGGTCCTGCGGAGCCAGGCGTTGCAGGTCGCCCAGCTCGACCTGCCGGACACCCTGCAACGGCTCCGTTCGGTGGAGTCCGGGGTCCCGCAGATCGAGATTCCTCCGGCGGCGGTACGCACCCGCGACGAGGTCGGTGAGGTCGCCGAGGCGTTCGTCGCGGTGCACCGTAGCGCGGTGACCGTCGCGGTGGAGCAGGCGGTGATGCGCCGCAACGTCAATGCGATGTTCGTCAACCTGGCCCGCCGCAGCCAGGTGCTGGTCGAACGGCAACTGGAGCTGCTCGACGAGCTGGAACGCGACGAGGGCGACCCGGACCAGCTGGACAACCTGTTCAAGCTCGACCACCTGGCTGCCCGGATGCGCCGCAACGACGAGAGCCTGTTGGTGCTGGCCGGGACCGAGGCTAGCCGGCGGTGGAGCCGTCCGGTGGCGCTGTCGGCGGTGACTCTGGCCGCCGCTGCCGAGATTGAGCAGTACCCGCGGATCCGCCACGACGTCGAGGACAAGCTGCACATCGTCGGGCACGCCGTCGGCGACCTGGTGCACCTGCTCGCAGAGCTGCTGGAGAACGCCACCGCCTTCTCCCCGCCGTACACCAACGTGCACGTCACCGGACACGAGTACGCGCCCCAGTCGGTTCTCATCGAGATCACCGACGAGGGGATGGGGATGTCCGCCGAGGCGATCGAGCAGGCCAACGCGACCCTGGCCGAACCGCCCGACGCCGACGTCGCCGCCTCCGAGCGGATGGGGCTGTTCGTCGTCAGCCACCTGGCCGCCCGGCTAGGGGTACGGGTGCAGTTGCGGCCGGCCGAACGGGGGCTGGTGGCCAACGTGTGGCTGCCCGGCACGGTGCTCGCGGCGCCGGACGAGGACTCGCCGTACGTCGCGTCGGTCGGCCGTAGCCCGACCGACTACCCGACCAGGGAGATGCGTGCCGTCGGCGCGGCGGTGCGGGCCAGCGCCGGTGACCCGGTGGCCGGCCGGCCACCGGCTGTGTTGGGTGGTCGTGGGCCGGCGTTCGCCCCGCCGGCCGCTCGTCCGTCGATCCCGGCGGACGAACCGGTTCCGGTGGTGCCTGCGCAACCAGCTGTGGTCGAGCAGCCGAGTGCGGTACCGGCGTTGCGTCCGGTGACCGCGCTGCCGGCCGGACCGGCCGCCGGTGACCGGACCGTGGCGGTCCGGCGCGGCGGTCGCCGACCCACCCCGGCGCGGGCCGAGGCCATCCTCGCCTCCGCCGGTGGCGCTGCGGCCGGCGGTGCTGCGGCCGGCGGTGCCGCGGCCGGTGGCGGCAGCGTCTGGTGGGAACGTCAACGTGGACCGGTCGCTCCGCTGCCACCCGCCCCAGCGCCGCCGGTGGTTCCGGTAACCGCCGGGACCAGCAGCAAGGGACTACCGGTACGGGTGCCGATGGCTTCGTTGCCCGTTCCCGCCGAATCTCCCGCAGCTCCCGTTCCGGCGCCGGTCGACGAGCCGGATCCGGATGCGGTCAGTAGCGTGCTGTCCCGCTTCTACGGCGGTGTGCGGCGGGCTGAGTCCGAGGACACCAGCGAGATGACCCTGGCGCCGGCCGGCCGCCGTGGTGAGGAGGAGCAAGAGTGAAGACTTTGAGCAAGGAGGCCCGCGACCTCAGCTGGTTGGTGAGCGCGTTCGCGGAGCGCGTGCCGGGTGTCGCGCATGCCATCGTGGTGTCTTCGGACGGTCTGCTGGTCGCGGTGTCGGAACATCTGCCCCGGGACCACGCCGACAAGCTATCGGCGGTGACCTCCGGGCTGATGAGCATCACCAGTGGTGCGGCCCAGATGTTCGACAACGACGTGGTGAAGCAGACCGTGGTCGAGATGGGCCGCGGCTACTTCCTGATCATGAATATCCGGGACGGTTCGATCCTCGCCACCCTCGCTGCTGGCGATGCGGACATCGGTGTGGTCGGCTATGAGATGGCGCGGTTGGCCAAGCAGGCCGGTGAGATGCTGACTCCGGCGCTGCGCGCCGAACTGCAGCAGGCGCTGCCGCGCTGAGCTCTCAGTCGGCGACCTCCACCAGGAGCGTGGCGAGCATGAGGTCGAGCTGGATTGAAATATCGGTGCCCACTGTGCCCTCTTGTCGGTGTGCGGCGAGTCTCGACCTTAGCTCGCCGGCCCGGTGCCGTAGCTGCTCAGGCGTGGCGCCTTCCGCCACCGAGACGCGAAACTGGTCGGCCGCGTCGCGTAGGTCAGCTGCGGCATCCGCCCTGATCCGCCCGTCAGTGGAGCCGTCGGCCACGAGCAGATCGAACTGCTCCACCACCCGCGCCGCCGTGGCCAGCAGCTCCGGCGGTGTGTCGTCCGGCCCGGTCGGGGGCCTGGCCGCCCCGGCGACCGGCGCGGTCGCTATCGGCGAGGGGGCCGCCGCGTGTTCGGCGGCCGGCAGAGGCGCGCCGAGTACCGCGGCCGCCACGACCGCGAAGGCCAGTAGCGCCGCCGCGCCGGCCCCGGCAAGACCGACCGCCGTCGAGGACATCCGGGCCCGGCCGGCGGGTGGTCGCGCGTCCGGCGGGACAGCCGGCCGCGCCGCCATCGCGGCCCGGCGCGGTGCCGGTTGGTCCGACTGGGCCACCATCGCGGCCCGCCGCAGCATCGGCCCGGCCTGCCGGGCCGGCGGTAGCCGGTCCACCAAGGTCCGGCCGCCGGGCGAAGCGCCGACCGGGCGCGGTCCGGGCAACGGGAACTCGACCATCACGCCGAGCACCGCGTGCAGGGCGTCGGCGATCTCACCGGCGGCCGGCCGCTGCGCCGGATCCCGGCTCAGGCAGGCGAGGCAGAGATCGGCGGCGGGGGCGGGCAGTCCGTCGGCGCGGGGTCGGGCCGGCGGGTCCGGTCGCTGTAGCCGGACGGCCGCCTCCCGCCAACTGCCGGCCGGTATGGGTGGTGACCCGGTCAGCATCTCGTAGCAGAGCGCGCCGAGGGCGTAGACGTCGGCCGCCGGATGGGCCGGCCAGTGAAGCAGCCGTTCCGGTGCGGCGTACGCCGGAGTGCCGAGCAACCAGCCGGCATCGGGCGCGGGTCGGCCGTCGGTCAACGCGGCGATGCCGAAGTCCAGGATCTTGGCGCCACTGGCGGTGAGCATGACGTTGCCCGGCTTGATGTCCCGATGCACCACCCCGATCCGGTGGGCGGCGGCCAGGCCGCTGGCCACCTGTGCGGTCAGCCAGACCGCAGCCTGCCAGGGCAGCGGCCCACCGGCCAGGCGGGCAGCGAGGTTCTCCCCGTCGACCAGTTCGAGGACCAGAAACGGCACCACATCGGTCTCGGTGATCGCCGCCTCGCCGTAGTCGTACACCTGGGTGACATGCGGATGAGTGATCCGGGCCGCGGCCCGGGCCTCCTGCCGACAAGCGGCCCGGACCGCTGGCGCGATCGGCGGCGTGAGCGCCTTCACCGCGACCGGTCGGTCGAGCAGTTCGTCGCTGGCCCGCCACACCTCGGACATCCCACCCAGCCCGATCCGTTCGACCAGTACGTATCTCCGGTCGAGACGCAACCCAGGACCGAACCCCATGGGCACAGTCTGTCCTGGCGCGTACGCGGCGTGGTGCGGTTTTCTGGTTACCGAGGGCGAGTTCCTCCGGAGGATGTAATCCCGGTCGTCTTCCGCGCGGCCCGGCCGTGGAACATCATCGCTGTCAGATGGCGTTCTCCGCGATCACCCGCCGGTACCAGTGCGCGCTTCGCTTGAAGATCCGCCGTTGCGTCGGGTAGTCGACGTAGATGAGCCCCCAGCGCTGCTGGTATCCCTCGGCCCATTCGAAGTTGTCCAGCAGCGACCAGACATGGTAGCTCTCCACGTTGACACCGGTGCTGATCGCCCGGTGCACGGCGGCGAGGTGATCCCGGAGGAAGGCGACCCGGCCGGGATCGTCCACCGAACCGTCCGTCGCCAACCGGTCCGGGGTGGGCAGGCCGTTCTCGGTGATCGTGATCGGCACGGTGCCGTACTCCCGGTGTACCCGGGTGAGGGCGTCGAACATGCCGTCCGGGTGGATCTGCTGCCAGCCCGCCTCCGAGGTCGGCCAGCGGCGGACCGTGCTGCCGTCTGCGGCGACGTAGAACGGGGTGTAGTACTGGACGGCCAGCAGGTCGATCGGCTCGGCGATGACATCGAGGTCACCGTCGTGTATCCCACCGGCCAGCCGGCTGGCCGGGCCGAGATCGGCGAGGACGTCCGCCGGGTAGCTGGCGAGGAAGATCGGGTCCAGGTACAGCCGGTTCTCGTAGCCGTCGTACAGCCGGGCCGCAGCGGCGGCTGCCGGGCTCGCGTCGGCTGGGTAGCAGGGATGCAGGTTGAGCGCCGGTCCGATCCGGCACGCGGCCCGCTCCGCGCGTAGCGCCTGTACGGCCAGACCGTGCGCGAGTTGGAGGTGGTGGGCCACCAGGTACGCTGCGTCCGCGTCCGGCCGGCCCGGGGCGTGATGCCCGCTGAGGTAGCCGTTCTGTACCACGGTCTTCGGCTCGTTGATCGTCAGCCAGACCGGCACCTCGCTGCCGAGGGCGTGGAACAGGATCTGGGCGTACTCGGCGAAGCGGTACGCCACGTCGCGCTGCTCCCACCCGCCGAGGTCCTGCAGGGCCTGTGGCAGGTCCCAGTGGAACAGGGTGGCCATCGGCTCGATGCCCCGCTCGAGCAGCCCGGCGACCAGTCGGCGGTAGAAGTCCAGCCCGCGCCGGTTGGGCTGACCGGTGCCGTCGGGCTGGATCCGCGGCCAGGAGATGGAGAACCGGTAGCTGTGCAGTCCGAGCTCACGCATCAGGTCCAGGTCGTGGCCGTACCGATGGTAGTGGTCGGCCGCGACGTCGCCGGTATCGCCGCCGCGGGTCCGACCGGGGGTGTGGCTGAAGGTGTCCCACACCGATTCGCCTCGGCCGTCCTCTTTGGCGGCACCTTCGATCTGGTACGCGGAGGTCGCCGCGCCCCAGCGGAAGTTGTTAGGAAAGTGCAGACCGATCGGACGTTCGGGATCGCCGCGGTGGCGGATGGCCGGGGTCGCGGAACCATCGCCTGCCGGGTCGGGCCCGGTCGCGTCGACGGGGCCGGCTTCGGTCGCGTCGGCGATGGCTCGGCCGGGGTCGGTGCCGGTGATGCGGCCGGTGCCGGCGGCGCGGCCTGGATCGCCGCTCGGATCGCCGCTCGCGGCGCGGACGGCGGAACGCTCGGCCCGGCGGTGCAGGTGCCGGCGGGACAGTACGGCCATCGGGCTCTCCTGACAGTGGTGTCCGATCCACTGCGGTGCGGCACGGGCGCGCGGATGCGCCGGTCAGGTGGCGCGGATGGGGGGATCGGCGGTGGTGGAACCGGGTCACGTCGGCCGGACGGCCGGACGGGGTGCCGGGTCGACCGATTTCCTGCCGGGTGTGGGGAAGTAGTGTGGGGACGGGGAGGGCAACCCCCGTCCCCACCATCAGTTGCTTTCACGCACGAGCGGTTTGGCGTCCAGGTCGTGCGTGACGCGCGGGAGCCGGGCCACGCGAGTGGCTCTGGATCCACCTCCTCTCCCGGGTGGTGTCTGCAGCTGCCGGCGGAGTCCGGGCTGGCCCGCCACCAGCTGTACGACCGGTAGTGGTGTGCTCCACCGGGGCGGCGGGGCACGGCAGGTACGGTGTACTCTCACGTGTTGCAACATCCATCGATGGAAGCGCTCCCATCGACGTTGGTTCTGGACTGTAGTCTCCGTCACGGGTTTGTGAAAGACCCAAAACGAGATCGAAACATGTTGGTGGCGTGAGTGAGTCCGGCCGCGCCCGACCATCGCTGATGAATTCCCTGCTCAATGCGGGTTCGTCTGGGTTCTCCGGTGGGTTGTCAAAGGTTGCCACTTGCTGCGGGAGCGCTCCCATGTAACACTGTCGACCATCGCAGGTGGGAGCCAACAGACCACGCGACAGCGGCAGCCGAGGGCATCCGACCCCGTGTCGGTACGGCGCCACGCAGTGAACCGGAGCCGCCGGTCCGGCGCTCTCCGTCGTATGCAGACCCCGGTCCGGGACGGGTCACACCCATCCGGCGCCTGGCGTCCGACGCGCTGCTCCACGACATCGCCCACCGCGCCCAAGGCGCCAAGCCGAGGTGTACCTCACTGCCTCGGCCTGGTTCGCGAGGAGAACCCCGCACATGAGATTGACCGCGACGAGACAGCGGCTGGCAATGCTCGCCGCTGGCGTGATGGTCGTCGGAGGTGTCGCCGCCGTCCCCGGCGTCGCCAACGCGGCCACCGCCTGCGACGTCGTCTATTCGACCAACGACTGGAACAACGGCTTCACCGCCAACGTGACCATCGAGAACCTCGGTGATCCGCTCACCGGGTGGACCCTGCGCTTCACGTTCCCGGGCGGCCAGCGGGTCACCCAGGGCTGGTCGGCCAACTGGACCCAGTCCGGCAACGTGGTGACCGCGACCAACGCCGCCTGGAACGGCAATCTGGCCACCGGTCAGTCAACCAACATCGGCTTCAACGGCTCGCACACCGGCTCCAACCCCCGGCCGACCTCGTTCTCCATCAACGGTGTGACCTGTAACGGCGCGTCGGAGAACCAACCGCCCACGGTCGGTTTGACGGTGCCGTCGGGGCCGTTCATCGCGCCGGCCGACGTCCCGCTGACCGCGACCGCCAGCGACGCCGACGGCACCGTCGACCGGGTCGAGTTCTACCGCAACGGGCTGCTGGTCAACACCGACACGACCAGCCCGTACCAGTACGTCATGGAGGACCTGCCCGCAGGCAGCTACACCGTGCAGGCCCGGGCGTACGACAACGCCGGCGCCAGCGCCACCGCCGAGCGGGCGTTCACCGTCAGTCCGGCCTCTGGACCGAGTCTGATCGCCACCCCGTCGTCGGTGAGTGTCAACGAGGGCGGCAGCAGCAGCTTCAACCTGCGGTTGAGCTCGGCGCCGAGCGGTAATCTGCCGGTCAGCCTTGCGATCTCCGGCGACAACAGCATCACCCGGTCGCCGTCGTCGGTCACCCTCACCCCGAGCAACTGGAACACCGGGGCGACGGTCACCGTGTCGGCCGCCGAGGACAGCGACACGGTCAGCGGCACGGCCACGATCACCGCCACGGCGAGTGGCCTGGCGCCACTGGCCATCGTGGTCACCGAGATCGACAACGACTCGCCCGGCGGCGACAACGAGTACATCGAGCGCTTCCTGGAGCAGTACGGAAAGATCAAGAACTCGGGTTACTTCAGCCCCGAGGGCGTGCCCTACCACTCCATTGAGACACTGATCGTCGAGGCCCCGGACCACGGCCACGAAACCACCTCCGAAGCTTTCAGCTTCTGGATCTGGCTGGAGGCCAACTACGGCCGGGTCACCGAGAACTGGGCGCCGTTCAACAACGCGTGGACCGTGATGGAGCGGTACATCATCCCGGGCACCGCCGACCAGCCGACCGCGGGTGTCCCCGGCACCCCGCAGTACGCTGCGGAGTACCTGCGCCCCGACCAGTACCCGTCGCGGCTGAACCAGAACGTTCCGGTCGGCACCGATCCGCTGCGCAACGAGCTGCAGTCGGCGTACGGCACCGGCGAGATCTACGGCATGCACTGGCTGCTCGACGTGGACAACGTCTACGGCTACGGCCGCTGCGGTGACGGCACCACCCGACCCGCGTACATCAACACCTTCCAGCGCGGCCCGCAGGAGTCGGTCTGGGAGACCGTCCCGCAGCCATCCTGCGACACCAAAGCGCACGGCGGCCCGAACGGCTACCTGGACCTGTTCATCGCCGAGGACAACGCCCCGGCGTCGCAGTGGAAGTACACCAACGCCCCGGATGCCGACGCCCGCGCCATTCAGGCGGCCTACTGGGCGCTGGTCTGGGCCGAGGAGCAGGGCAACGAGAGCGCGGTCGCGGCCACCGTCGCGAAAGCCGCCCGGATGGGCGACTACCTGCGCTACGCGATGTTCGACAAGTACTTCAAGCGGATCGGCAACTGTGTCGGCCCATCCAGCTGCCCGGCCGGTACCGGTAAGGACTCCGCGCACTACCTGATGTCCTGGTACTACGCCTGGGGTGGCGCCACCGACACCTCGGCGGCCTGGTCGTGGCGGATCGGCTCCAGCCACAACCACTTCGGCTACCAGAACCCGTTCGCCGCCTGGGCGCTGACCAACGTGCCGGAGCTGCGGCCGCGCGGCGCCACCGCGGTGCAGGACTGGACCGAGAGCTTCGACCGGCAGATGGAGTTCTACCAGTGGCTGCAGTCCGCTGAAGGTGCCATCGCCGGCGGTGCCACCAACAGCTGGAACGGCTCCTACGCCCAGCCTCCGTCGGGCACCCCGACCTTCTACGGCATGTACTACACGGAGCACCCGGTCTACCACGACCCGGGCAGCAACGAGTGGTTCGGCATGCAGGTCTGGTCGCTGCAGCGGGTGGCCGAGGTCTACTACGTGACCGGCGACGCCCGGGCCAAGCAGATCCTCGACAAGTGGGTGCCGTGGGCCATCTCGCACACCGAGATCGGCACCGGCGGGGACTTTGCGATCCCGTCGACCATGGAGTGGACCGGCGCGCCGGACACCTGGAACCCGAGCAACCCCGGTGCCAACAACAACCTGCACGTCGAGGTCGTCGGTACCGGTCAGGATGTCGGCGTGGCCTCGGCCTACGCCCGGACCCTGATGTGGTACGCGGCCGCCTCCGGCGACACCGAGGCCCGCGACACCGCCAAGGGCCTGCTGGACGCGTTGTACGCCAACGCCGACGCGCAGGGCTCCTCCACCGTGGAGACGAGAGGTGACTACCGTCGCTTCGACGACGTCTACAACGCCTCCACCGGGCAGGGTCTGTACATCCCGAACGGCTGGTCGGGCACCATGCCCAACGGCGACACGATCGAGCCGGGCGCGAGCTTCCTGGACATCAGGTCGTTCTACCTGGACGACCCGGACTGGCCGAAGGTTGAGGCGTACCTCAACGGTGGGCCGGAGCCGGAGTTCCGCTACCACCGGTTCTGGGCACAGGCTGACCTGGCGATGGCCTACGCCGACTTCGGTCACCTGTTCCCGAACAACTGAGACCGGTGTCCGGGTGGGCGGCCGGCCCCGCCCACCCGGACACCTCCACCGCGATCCATCACCTGAACCAACACCTACGTACCGCCGCCCCACCAAACGGTCCGGCACCGCCTGACGGCGCCGAACCTCCGCAGACGGCCTGATACCCACGGTCAGGCCCGCCCGTGGTGGGTCGGCCGGGATTGGCCAACGCAGCGATCCCGGTCGGCCCACCACATCCTTGTGTTCGTCGGCTGACGTCAGCCCCGGTAGCACCGCCAGCTGTACGCGTCCCGACGACTGCCGGCCTCGGCGACGACCGGCTCGCCGTATCGACTGGCGCAGGCGCGTCGGACGTCGAGGTCTCGGTCATGAGGGGTCCACGGCCGGACGCACTCCCATTCGGTGCCGTTGCCCGGCCACTCGCGCGGCCACGCCATCCACCCGCCGCCGTGCTCCTGCTTGCAGTAACTGTCCAGCATGCCACGGAGATCGTCGCTGTTGTCCGGGCCGAGCAGCACCGGCTCGCCGCCGCCCGGCGGTGCGGCGCTGGACGCCGGCGGGTCGTCCGATGGGGGCGGGGGAGGAGCCGGGTCCGACGCGGGCTGCTCGGGGGGCACGGCCGGCGGGTCGGCCTGGCGCACCTCGGGTGACTCCCCGTTGTCGCCGGCGGCCGGCGAGGTGTCGGTGACCTCGGCCGTGACCGTCGCGGTAGGGGCGCTTTCCGGGGTCGCGGTGGGGGTGGTCGGCGAGCCTGTCGAACTCGCCGGGTTCCACAACAGTCCGTTTCCGGAGACGAACGGCGCCGAGCACAGCAGCGCCACTGCGGCGACCGAACCGGCGGCCACCACCCAGCCGTACCGGCGGGCCAGCGCGATGAACCGGTCCGGCTCGTCCGGTGGCGCGCTCCGGGACGGTGCCGGCGCGGTCGCTGCCGGTCCAGATGCGGTGCCGGCCGGTCCCGTCGGTGGTTGTGCCGGGGCGGCGGTCAGGCCCGCGACAGCGGCGGCCGCGGGTCGGACGGCTGCGGGGCGTACCACCGGCTGCTCGACCGTCGGTTCGTCGAACGCGTCGGCCGAGCGGTTCGCGTCGGCCGATAGCTGGACGATTGGCTGCTCGACCGTTGGCTGCTCGACCGTCGGTGCGTCCGGAACCGCCGGGCCCGGCGGCCGACCGCCAGGCAGGGCCTTCAGCTCGACGGTCGGCTGCGTGAGGGCACCGTCCGCAGCGGAGTCGCTGCGTCTGGCGCCGCGAGCGGAGTCAGCAGGTTTCTCGGCCACGGGAACGCCTGCCTCCTTGTGCGGATGCGGTCGGGACAGCGTGTCACTCTAGTCACATCAGCACCGGCCCGGGTCGTACGGGAGGCCGATTCGTCACCGTAGGTCGGCCGGTACCGGACGGCGTATCCCCGGGTGCCCGGCCGGAAGCGACCGGCGGAGCACCCACCAGCTCACCGCCAGGCAGGCGGCGACCAGCGGCCAGGCTAGCGCGACCCGTAAGGCTGCCAGCGCCATCGCCTGGTCGGCGAGATAGAGCGGGACGAAGACGGCCACCCGGGTCACGTACTGCCCGACCCAGACCCAGCTGGCCCGGCCGTACGCCCGCAGCAGCGCCGGATCCCGGCGCCACCCGGTCCGTTGACCCAGCACCGCTCCCACTACCACGCCGAGCAGCGGCCGCCGGACGACGATGCTGAACGCCCAGGCCAGTGCGCTCGCCGCGTTCGACAGCAGCTGCACCAGGAAGAAGTCGGACGCCCGCCCGGTGCGTAGCGCGATCACCGCGGCGACGCAGACGGCGAGCAGCCCGATCAGCACCGACCGGGGTCGATCACCACGCCGTAGGCGTACCCCGGCGATCACCACGCCGACCGTGACCGCGCAGCACACGCCGACCCAGATCGACTCTCCGCCGGCCACCCATCCGACGCCGAACGCCACTGCTGGCAGCGTGGCGTCGATGGCGCCTCGTCGCCCACCGAGCAGTTGCGCCAGTGACTCCGCCTGGGTGTCGTCCGATGTACCGGTCACCGTCCGCCTTCCGCCGCCGTCCTTAGGTAAGGCTAACCGTTTACTGCGGTGTTCGCGGTGGCGGCTGTACGTCGGCGACGCTCCCAGCGCAGTGGACCGGGGTCCAGCGACCAGATCACCCGCTGCCACCACGGCCGCCGGGCACGCAGCGCCGCCACCCAGACGGTGGCGTAGCCACCGGCGCGCCGGGCCTGCTCGTCGTCGGTCTGCCCCGGTGCGAAGCTGGCGAGGTTGACCAGCTCGGCCAGCGGGTCGAGCCGGGGCAGTGCCGCACCGTCCGGCAACTCCCGACCGTGTCCGGCCACCTCGCTGGCGGACATGTGCCCCCCGGCCGGGTGACCAGCCAGCCGGAGCGCGTCGACCACCTCGAGCCAGGCCCCGCAGACCCGGTGCGCGGGCAGGCCGCTGTCGAGTCGCCGGTCGCGTAGCCGGCGACGCAGCAGCAGGACGACGCCGGCCCATCCGGCCGCGCCGGCCCCGGCCACCGTCGCCGCGACGACGCCGAGCAGCCAGCCGGACGGCCGACCGCCCGGCGGTGCGGAGGCCGCCGAGGGCGGTGTCGACGGCGTCGGGTCGACCGTCGGTAGCACGGACGGCGCCACAGACGGCGTCGGCTCGTCCGGTGCCGGCCGGAACTCCTCCTCGATCGGGCGCGGCGTACTGTCCGGTCGGGGCAGCGGATCGAACGGCACCCAACCGACACCGGAGAAGAGCACCTCCGGCCAGGCCACCGCGTGCCTGCCGTGCACCGTCGCGTCACCGGACGGCACCACGAACCCGACGACCACCCGGGTGGGTAGCCCCATCAGCCGGCTGAGCAGCGCGTAGGCAGCGGCGAACTGCTCGGAGGTGCCCTGCTGGCCGCCGGCGTCGCGCGGCCCGAAGAGGAAGAAACCCAGATTCGGGTACGCGTGCCCGCTCGGCGCGTCGGCGACAAGCTGGTAGTGGTCGGCGAGGAACTGCTCGACGGCCAGCGCCCGCTGGTACGGCGCACCGTTGTCCCGGGCGAGCTGCTGGGCGAGCCGACGGATCTCCGCCGGCACCCCGTCAGCCACCCGCAGGGTCCGGGCCACCGACTCCCCGGCCGGCACGTCTGCGGTGGTCAGCGCGTTCAGCGGTGGTCGACGCGGCACCGAGTCGACGGCGTACGTGACGCCGGGAGTGAGACCCTCGGGGTGCAGCAAGGTGCTGCTGGCCCGGTCGTAGGCCACCCGGACGCCGTCGACCCGTACCGGGGCGGTGATCGCGGGCAGCAGCCGGCCGGACAGCTCGGCCACGGTGATCTCCTGGCGTACTGCGTCTGTCGACGAGGCGTCGGTTCGCGACGCCGCAGCGTCCTCGACCGGCGGCAGCACCCGGCCGGCGTTGCGATAGGTCCCGCCGACCCGCCAGGTGACGCCGTCGTAGTCGTGCAGCACGGCCAGAGTCAGCCGTAGCGCACCGTCTGCGGTCGGACGCGGGCCGGCCCCGGAGGCTTGCGGCCCGTCCACGGCCGGAGGCGGTGACGCGCCGACCCGCAGGTCGAACAGCGGCTGATCGGGATTGAGTGCCCAACCGGAGATCCTGATCAGGGGATTCTCGTCGAGGATTTCCACCTGCGGTGGTGCGACGTAGCGGCGTGGGTCGACGTCGGTCGTCGCGATCCGGGCCACCACCCACGGGGCGCTCACCGCCACCAGCAGCAGTACGGTGGCCGCGCCGGCGAACGACACCGCCGCCGTCCGCAGCCGTACCGTCGTCAGCGCGCCACCACCGCCACCGCTGCGCGGCCCGGACGGCTGGTTGACCGTTGCCGCCGACCCGCTCCGCCGGGCAGCGGGTGCCGGCGCCGCGGTGACCAGCAGCCCGACCGCCGCCGCCGCGACGAACAGCAGCGCCGGCCACCGGGCCGGCTCGGCGTTCGGCCCGACCACGAACGCCGCCGCGCCGAACAGCAGCAACGGCGGCAGGCAGCCGAGCAGCATGCGCCGGGCCCGCACCGCGAGCTCGGTCGCGGTGAAGCCGGCGAGCCAGCTGGCCACGACCGGAACCACCACCGTGTCCGGCACCGCCTCCATCGGGATCATCGCGGTCAGCAGCCGGGGAACCCCGTTCGCGGCGGCGTCGGCGAGCAGCCGGGTCACCGGGCCGGCCAGCTCCGCCCGGTCCGCCGCCCACCATCCGGCGGCCAGCAGGTAGCCACCCATCAGCAGGACGGACAGTGGAGCCACCTGCCAGTTCGGCAGCCGCCGGGCGCACGTGCCGACCAGCACCGCCGCCGCGCCGGCACCGGCGATCAGCCAGCTGGCCGCCGCCCCGTCGTAGATTCGGCCGAGCAGGACCGCGGCTGACCCGGTCATCGCGATCAGCGCCGCCGCCACCGCACCGAGACGCGCCAGCCCGGTCGTCCGGTCACCGGTCACCGGTCACCTGCCGCATCCCAGCCGGCGGCGAAGCTGACACCGTCGGCCGCCTCGACGAACAGCACTCCGGCCAGCCCGGTCGGGGCACCCAGCGCCGGTGCCCCGCCTGCCGACGGGTCGACGGCGCCGGTGATCCGGCCGACCAGAATGATCGCGAAGACTGCGCGCAGCGCACCGATGCGGGCGACGGCATCCGGATCACCGGTGCCGGCCAGATAGACCAGCGTGTCGCCGGGCCGTTGCTGGCGCAGCTGGTCGCAGACCTGTCGGACCGGGTCCTCGCCGGTCAGCCGGTCGGTCCCGGCCAGCGTGACCTCGGCCAGCCGGTCCAGCGGGTGCCGACTCGGCGTGCCGTCCGGCGGCGGCTGGTCGACGACCATCCGCAGCAGCACCGGAAGGTCGGCCCGGGTCGCCGCGTCGACCACCGACGCCGCCGCCTCACAGGCCGACTCGAACGTCGCCGACGCCCCGTCGGCGTGGTCGTGGTACGCGACCGTCCGGTTGTCCAGCAGCACCACCAGCCGGGGCATACTGGTGTCGACGTGTTCCCGCACCATTAGCTGGCCGATCCGGGCGCTGGTCCGCCAGTGCACCCGGCGTAGTTCGTCGCCGACGACGTACTCCCGTAAGGAGTCGAAGGTGATGCTGCCGTGCGGTACCCGGTCGATCCGGCCGTCCAGGCTGCGGGCGATCCCGGCCGGCACCGCGCGCAGTGGATGCATCTGCGGCCGGACCCATACCCGGACCGGTTCGCCGTCCGCGCGTGCGACGGCGACCAGGCCGAACGGGTCGCGCCGGAGCACCCGCAACGGGCCGACCGGGAGCACGCCCCGGCGATCGGTGGGTACCGGATAGCGCACCGTGGTCGTGGCGCCGGAGCGCAATCGGGCCAGCGGCACCGGAATCCACCGCCGGCCGCACCGTTCCTCGGCGAGGACGCTCGCCGCGCCCCAGCGCCGAAGGTTGCCGACCTGCAGCGTCACGGTGCACACGTCGCCGCGGTTCACCCGGTCGGGTTCGACGGTACGGCGTACCGACAGCCGGGGCTGCCACAGCGCGTAGCCGGCCGCATAGCCGACCACCGTCAGACCGGCGGTGCCGAGCAGCGCGAGCTCCGGATAGCCGAGCACGGACCCGACGGCGGTGAGCAGCGCGGCGGTGACGCCGAGGCCGAGACAACGGGCGGTGACGTTCATGGGCCGGTCGGCTCAGACCCCGGCCGCTGCCGGCTGGCCGGCCGGCAGCGGCACCGGGACCGACCGGACCACGTCGGCGAGCACCTCGGCTGCCGTGACGCCGCGCAGTTGGGCGTCCGCGGTGAGTAGCAGCCGGTGCGCGAAGACCGGCTCCAGCAGGGCCTTCAGATCCTCGGGCAGCACGAACCCCCGGCCGCCGATCAGCGCGTACGCGCAGGCCGCCCGGGTCAGCGCGATCACCCCGCGTGGACTGACCCCGACCCGGATCTGCGGGTGTGTCCTGGTCGCGGCCGCCAGCCGCACCGCGTACCCGTACAACGGGTCGGCGATGTGCACCCGTTGCGCCAGTTGGATGAGCCGGCCGACGGTGGCCGTGTCGGTCACCGGCTCGAGTGCCTCAGGGGACCGCAGGGTCGCCCCGCGCAGCACCTCGATCTCGGTCTGCTCATCGGGGTAGCCGACCGACAACCGGACCAGGAACCGATCCAGCTGGGCCTCCGGAAGCCGGTAGGTGCCGTCCATCTCGACCGGGTTCTGGGTGGCCACCACCAGAAACGGCCGGGGCACCGGATGCCGGACCCCGTCCACTGTGACCGTGCGTTCCTCCATCACCTCCAGCAGCGCCGACTGGGTCTTGGGTGAGGCGCGGTTGATCTCGTCGGCGATGACGATGTTGGCGAACACCGGGCCGGGATGGAACTCGAACCCCTGGGTGGACTGGTTGAAGATGGTCACCCCGGACACGTCGGCGGGCAACAGGTCGGGGGTGAACTGGATCCGACGCCAGTGGCCGTGCACCGTGGCGGCGACGGCCCGTGCCAGGGTGGTCTTACCCACCCCCGGCACGTCCTCCAGCAGGACGTGGCCCTGCGCGAACAGGGCCGTCAGGGTCAGTCGCACCACCTGCGGTTTGCCCAGCACCACGGTGGAGATCTCACCGGCCAGTCGAGCGGCGGTCGAGGCGAAGCCGGTCACCTCGTGGGGCGTCAGCTGGGTGGTCGTGGTCACTGCGGCTGGTCTCCTCGCCGGGGTGGATCGGTGGCTGCCCAGGTGGGCGGGGTCAGCAGGTGGGCAGCTGGTTCAGGTCGTCGCCGCCGGCCAGGTTCAGCCAGGCCCACGGGATGTAGTTCTTCCCGCTGTACTCCACCCGGATCCACCAGGTGCTGGCCTTACCGCCGTTGTAGATCCAGGCGTCGACGTGCCCGCCCTGGCGGCGGCACAGCGCGGTCAGTCGGGTGCCGTCGGGCACCCAGCCGACCTGGCGGCTGTTGTCCTGCTCCGGCACGGCGAAGATCTCGTTGCCGTTGCGACCGGGAACGTCGTCGTCGCAGTAGGTGCGTTGCCCGCCGTCCGGACCGTTGACGCAGGTCGCGATGCCGTACAGGTCCGCGGTCGCCCGGCTGTGGGTGGCGGTGCCGGTGCCGGCCGCGTTGCTGGCCCGGACGGTGAACCGGTAGGACCGTCCCGGGTAGAGTCCGCCGACCCGGATGCTGTTGCAGCTGCCGGTGACGGCCGCCGCGCCGTCGGCCGCCGCGCTGCAGCTGACGTTCCCGCCACCGGCGTCCACCGAGAAGCTCAGGGTGACCGCGTTGGTGCCGGCGGTGGCACCGGTGACGGTGACCTTCGGCGCGGCGACGGTACGGGCCGTCGTACTCACCGACGGGCCGGCACCGGCCTCGTTGACCGCATGCACCGAGACCGTCACATCGGCCCCGTCGCCCAGCCCGGTCAGGGTGACGACGGTGCCGTCGGCAACCTCGGTGCGCTGGTCGCCGGCGGTCACCACGTACCCGGTGACCGGACGCCCGTTGTCCGGTGCCGGCGACCAGCCGACCCGCAGGGCACCCCGCTGGTCGGCCACGGTGGTCGCCTCGACCGCCGCCGGCTCGCCGGGGGCCGTGTAGGGCACCACCGAGTTGCTCAACGGCGACGCTGTCGAGTTGGCTCCCTGGTCGCTGACCGCGACGACGGTGAACGCGTACTGCGTGCCGTAGTCGAGCGAGCCGGGCGGGAGGACCAGCTCGGTGCCGGAGACGTCGCCGACCGGGGCGGTGGCCTCGGCCGATACGGCGGTGACCGTGTAGCCGGCGATGACGTTGCCCTGGCCGTCGGCGGCCGGCCAGCTCACCGCGACCGAGCCGTCCGCGCGGGCCTGCGCGGTGACGTTCACCGGGGCGTCGGGCACCTCAGCGGTGGGAACGACCGGGTTGGACTCCCGCTCGGGCCCCGCGCCCTCGGCGTTGACCGCGTGGACCGAGAACCGGTACGTCTCGCCGTTGACCAGCCCGGTGACCTCGAACGACCGTTGGTTGGCCCCGACCTCGAAGCTGCGGCCGTCGCCGGTGACCACGTACCGCTGGATGCTCGCGCCGTTGTCGGCCGCCGGCTGCCAGCTCACCCGCACGGTGGTGTCGCCGGCTGCCGCGCTGACCGCGCGGGGCGCACCCGGCCGGCCGACCGTCGGCTTCGGCGGTGGTGGCGGTGGCGGTGGCTCCGGCGGTGGGTCACCGCCGAGGATGTCGTTGGCGTACTTGTCGACCTGCCGGACCTCGTGGGCGTCGGTGACGACCCGGGCGGTGGCCGCGTCGGGCGCGTTGATGAACAGGTGGTTCTCCCGGACCTCCAGGTCGAGCGGGCCGGCGGTCTCGGTGACGTCGATCGACGCAAGCAGCGCCCCCGCCCCGTCGAACGCGAGGATCTCCCGGCTGCGTTCGTCGGCGCAGTAGACCCGGCCCGCCCAGCTGACGGCGGGACGGAGCGCGGATCCGCTGCCCGGCACCGACAGCTGCCGGACCCCGTCGTCGTCGACCAGGACGATGCGTCGCCGTTCGGGCACGGTGACCGCGACCAGGCTGCCGGTCGTGCGGGCCGGCAGGACGCCCGGACCGTCCAGGTCGAGCGGCACCTCGTGGCGGTCCCCGCCGCGCAACAGGGTCAGCGCGCCGGCCGTCCGGTTGAGCACCGCGACGCCGTCGTCGAGCGCGGAGATGGCCAACTCGTTGCTGGGCGGGGCGACCGCCACGGTCCGGATCCGGGTCGGCCCGGCGGTTTCGTCGGTGGCGTCCGCATCCTGCCCGGCGGCGGCCGGCTGGGGGATCGACGAGTCGAAGACGGCCTCCGCCGAGCCCTCCGCCGAGCCCTGCGTCGGGTCGCTCGGCAGCGGCGCTGCGGTGATCGCCGAGACGGTGCCCTCGCTCGGCACTGCGATCCACAGCCGACCGGCGCCGTCGAAATGTCCACCGGCGATCCCCGGCGGGTAGCGCACCGGGTCGCCGACGGGCCGCAGTGACCTGGGGTCGATCTGGCGAACCACGCCCTGGACGGCGTCGATGACGAAGGCCGCGTCGCCCTGCATCGCCACGCTCACCCCGAACCCGGTCGTGCTCTGGACGGTCGCGCCGACCTGCAACGTGGCGAGATCGAGCGAGCTGACCTTGCCGGTGGCCAGTTCGCGCAGGATCAGGAACTGGTCCGTCTGCAGCACCTGAGTTTGGCGGCCCTGTGCGTCGGCGACCTCGACCCGGGTGTCGACCCGCCCGGTGAGCCCGTTGACCCTGGCCAGCTCGCTGCGGGCGGAGCTCCACAACCAGGAGCTCGCGTCGTAGCCGGCCGCCGCGTGGTCGGCCGCGCCGAGCCCGAGCACGGTGAGCCCCATGCCGACGACGAGCGCGGTGACCGTGCCGACGGTCACCAGCGTGCCGCGGCCGCGGCGTCGTCGGCCGTCAGGGCTGGGGCCCCGCCGTGTGCCGCCGCCGGCTGTGCCGCCGGCTGTGTTGCCGTCGCCCGTGGTGCCGTCGCCCGTGGTGACCACAGTAGGTCGCCTTCCGCCCGTCGGTCGTATGGTGTCCGTCGCCCGTATAGTCGGTCGTCGCCGGCCCGGGGCCGCTCCCGACGCTGGGCCGGAGGCCATCCTAAGGGGCCGTCACGCTGACCGGAAACCGCTCTGGCAGCCCCTGTGGACAACGTCGGACGGGATTACCGAAGAACTGCTCGGAAATTCATGTTTCCGCTGATCAACATGGAGTTTTTCGACTAGTCCGGGTCGGCTGTCCGACGGTCGGTGCAGACCTGGTCCGAGGGGACGTACTCGTCGGCGGAGTAGACGGCGAGCACCGCGAAACAGTAGTCGAGTTCGGGATTCAACCCGTTGACGGTGAATACGGTCTGGCCGGGATTGACCGTGGCAAGTGCGCCGAGTTGTTGTCCGCTGCGGCCACTTGCGACGATGAACGGCACCGTTCCCGCGGTCGGGTCGGACCAGGCCAGCGTCACGGCCGTGGTGTCGTCGGTCAGCCGCAGGGCGGTCGGCGGGTCACCGGCCGCGGTGCGGTCCGACCCCGGACGCCCCGGCCCGGTCGGTGTGGTGGTCCGCCCGTCGAGCAGGACGGTGACGCCCACGATGACCACGACAACGGCGGCGATGACCGCGGCGGCCGCGGCGCCGACCGCGACGACGACCGGTAGGGACCGCGACGGTGCCGCAACGCCTGCGGCCGGTCCAGTCACGGCGGTGGACGACGGCGGCGGCCGATCGGCGGCGGTCGCTACCTTCCGGTCGGAAACCGGTGGCGCCGGTGCCGGGGGTGTCGGATGGCTGGGCGGTACCGGCCGGGTCAGCAGGTCTGGCTCGCGCTGCGCAGCGGTGGGAGCCGAATCGACCGGGGCGACCGGTGAGCCGGTTAGGTACTCCCGGGCGGCCCGGACCTGCCAGTGGTCGTCGCCGAGCTGCGCCGGGCCGGCGGCGGCGACCCGGGAGAAGTTGCGGCGGGCCTCATGCCGGTTGCCCAGTTCTTCGGCGAGCGTCGCGAGCTCGTACGCGATGGCCAGCATGACCGGCTCCCGGTCACCCAACCGTAGTTCGCCTGCTGCCAGCGACTCCTCCAACAACCGCCGGGCGGCTGCCGGGGCGCCGGCCTCACGTCGGAGACGGGCCAGTAGGTGCGCAGTCCACAGAACCTCCGGTTCGTCCGCACCGAAGGCGTCACGGGCCGAGTCCAGCGCCCGCAGCAGGTATCCGCACGCGCCGGCGAGGTCGCCGCCGGCACGCATGGCGGCCGCGTTGTCGCGGACACCGACGAGGAGGGAAGGCTGGGCCACCTCGCCATGCTGCCGGGTGCCGCCGGTCCACCCTGCCCCGGGGTACCGAACGGCAACATCGGGAGTCTGGATCCAAGTCCACGGATCTACTGTCTGTCCGTCCGATGTGACCTGAGTCACCGGATTGTTTCGGCGGATCTGGCCATGTTGCCGGTTGCCGTCGGAAGCCGGGCAGTTGCCCTGGTTCTGCCCGCACCGGGTTGGCGTTATTGGTCGACAGAGTTCACACGGTCGTAACTGATCGCCGCTAAGTTTCTCCGAAGAGTGACATCGATTGATGCGGAATATTCGCTCTGAGCTGCCGCAACGGTGGATCCTCCGGCGGTCAGCATCGAATCCGGGACCACTGCTCACGAAGCGGGAGTCTGATGAGTACTGCAGTCGACATGCGTGACCTGGTGATCGCCTACACCCCCTGCGGCGAGGTCGAGTCGAGCCCACGCATCGCCAGCGCGGTCCGCCGGGGCGGCGGCACCGGCGTGCTCGACCTGGCCGGAACCCGGCCACAGGTCCTGCGCGCAGTGGAGCAGCTGGCCGCCTGGTCGGACGGACCCATCGCGGTCCGCGTCCCGGCGAGCTGTCCGGCCTCGGTGGACGACGTCGAACGGCTCGCCCCCGGCCAGATGGAGCTGGTGGTCGTCACTGGCGAGCTGCCGTGGGACCTGTCCGGACTGGTGACCCGTTACCGCGTACTCGCCGAGGTGACCAGCCTCGCCGCGGCCCGGACCGCGGCGGCGGCGGGTGTGCACGGGCTGATCGCCTGCGGCATGGAGTCCGGTGGTGAGGTCGGCGAGCTGAGCACCTTCGTCCTCGTCCAGCAACTCACCGCCGCCGACCTGGGCGTACCGGTCTGGGCGCTGGGTGGGATCGGGCCCTACACGGCGGCCGCCTGCGTGCTGGGCGGTGCCGCTGGCGTGGTGCTGGACAACCAGCTCGCCCTGATGCCCGAGTCGGACCTGCCGGCCGACGTACTGGCCGCGATCCGGCGGATGGACGGCTCGGAGAGCGTCCTGGTCGACGGCTACCGGGGGATCCCACGGGCTCCGCGCCGGCCGGGCGCGGCCGGTGTCCCCGCCCGCGCCGACCTGCTGCCGGTCGGCCAGGACGGCTGGCTGGCCGCCGAGTTCGCCGGCCGCTGGTCCGACACCGCGGCCGCGGTCCGTGGCATCCGCGAGGCGATCGTCGACGCGGCGACCGACGGCGCGGCGGCCGAGGTACTGCGCCCCGGCGGTCCGTTGGCCCGGGACCTCGGACTGCGGGTGCCGGTCGCGCAGGGCCCGATGACCCGGGTCAGCGACGAGGCCGGCTTCGCCGCCGCGGTCGCCGCCGACGGGGCGCTGCCGTTCATCGCGCTGGCACTGGCCACCGCCGAACGCACCGAGGAGATGCTCACCGACACCGCCGCCCGTATCGACGGACGGCCCTGGGGCGTCGGTGTGCTCGGCTTCGCGCCCGAGGAGATCCGTGCCGCCCAGCTCGACGTGATCCGGCGGATCCGCCCGGACTTCGCCATCATCGCCGGCGGCCGCCCACCACAGGCCAAGGAACTGGAACGGGAAGGGATCCGGACCTTCCTGCACGTGCCGTCACCGGGGCTGCTGCGCCAGTTCCTGCGCTCCGGTGCCCGCCGGTTCATCTTCGAAGGCGCCGAGTGCGGCGGCCACATCGGCCCCCGGGCCAGTTTTCCGCTGTGGGAGGCGCAGCTCGCCGTACTGGCCGAGCACCTGGCCGGCGCGACGCCGGAAGAGGCGGCCGAGATCCAGGTCTTCTTCGCCGGCGGCATCCACGACGACCGGTCGGCGGCCATGATCGCCGCGATGGTCGCCCCGCTGACCCGGCGAGGCGTGCGGGTAGGGGTGCTGATGGGCACCGCCTACCTGTTCACCGCCGAGGCCGTCGCGCACGGCGCGATCCAACCCACCTTCGCCCGGATGGCCCGGGAAGCGACCCGGACCGCGTTGCTGGAGACCGCACCCGGGCACGTGACCCGGTGCCTGCAGAGCGACTTCGTGGACGACTTCCATGCGCTGCGGGTCGAGCTCGAGTCCGCCGGCCTGGAGAACCGCCAGGTGTGGGAGCACCTCGAGCTGCTCAACGTGGGCCGGCTGCGGATCGCCAGCAAGGGCAAGCGACGCGACGGCGACGCGCTGGTGGACGTCGACGAGGCGGCCCAGCTCAGCGAGGGCATGTTCATGGCCGGTCAGGTCGCGGTGCTGCGGGAACAGGAGACCACCGTCGCGGCGCTGCACGGTACGGTCACCGACCAGGCGGTCGCCTTCCACACCGCCCGGTCCGAGCGGCTGCGGGCCGACTGGACCCCGGCCGAGCCGGCGGAGTCGGCGGAGCCGCTGGACATCGCCATCGTCGGCATGGCCTGCATGCTGCCGAAATCGCCGGACCTCGCCGCGTTCTGGCGTACCGTGCTGGACGGCGCCGATGCCGTCACCGAGGTGCCACCGCACCGGTGGAACCCGGACATCTACTACGCGCCCGAGGTCGGTCCCGGTCAGACCGGCCGGTACAGCGTCTCGAAGTGGGGCGGGTTCCTCGCCGAGGTGCCGTTCGACGCCATCGGGTACGGGATTCCACCGTCCGCCCTGGCCAGCATCGACCCCACCCAGCTGCTGGCCCTGGAGGTCTCCCAGCGGGCCCTCGTCGACGCCGGCTACACGCCGGGCCGCGACGGGGTGGACCACTCCCGCACCGGGGTGATCTTCGGAGCCGAGGCCGGCAGCGACATGGGGCACGCGCAGACGCTGCGGACCATGCTGCCGGCCTACCTGCCGGAGGTTCCCGGAGAGCTGGACGAGCAACTGCCGACCGTCACCGAGGACTCGTTCCCCGGCATCCTGGCCAACGTCATCGCCGGTCGGGTCGCCAACCGGCTCGACCTGGGCGGCCCCAACTACACCGTCGACGCGGCCTGCGCCTCGTCGCTGGCGGCCATGGACGCCGCCTGCAAGGAACTCGCCAGCGGCGGCAGCGACCTGATGATCTGCGGTGGCGCCGACCTGCACAACGGCATCAACGACTACCTCATGTTCACCTCGGCGCACGCGCTGTCTCCGACCGGGCGGTGCCGTTCGTTCGACAGCGCCGGTGACGGCATCGCGCTCGGCGAGGGCGTCGCCGCCGTCGTGCTCAAGCGACTGTCCGACGCGCAGCGCGACGGTGACCGCGTCTACGCGGTGATCAAAGGGCTCGGCGGGTCCAGCGACGGACGGGCCCTGGGCCTGACCGCGCCCCGGGCAGCCGGCCAGCGGCGGGCCCTGGACCGCGCGTACCGGCAGGCCGGGGTGTCGCCGGCGCAGGTCGGCCTGATCGAAGCACACGGCACCGGCACGGTGGTCGGCGACCGTACCGAGCTGGAGACGCTGACCACGGTGTTCAGCGAGGCGGGTGCCACGCCCGGCAGCTGCACTCTCGGGTCGGTCAAGTCGCAGATCGGGCACACCAAGTGCGTCGCCGGTCTGGCCGGTCTGATCAAGGCGACCCTCGCGCTGTACACCGGGGTCCGGCCACCGACCCTGCACGTGACCCGACCCAACCCGGCCTGGCACCCCGACCGGAGCCCGTTCGCCTTCGAGACCTCGGCACGGCCGTGGGCGGCACCGGCCAGCGAACGCGTCGCCGGGGTCAGCGCCTTCGGGTTCGGTGGCACCAACTTCCACGCGGTGCTCAGCGCCTACGCCGACGCACCCGAACCGCGACACGCCCGCGACGAGTGGCCGGCCGAGCTGTTCTGCTTCCGGGCCGGCGACCGGGCCGGCTCGCACCAGGCGATGCGGGCGCTGCTGGGCACCATCGACACCCGCGACGCGCTGGGCCGACGTTGGCGGTTGCGTGACCTCGCCGCGGCCCAGTCCCGCCAGGCTGAGAACCGGTCCGGCCCGGTGCAGGTCGCCATCGTCGCCAGCGACCTCGACGACCTGGCCGGACTGCTGCACCGGGCGATCGCCGGTGAGCACGATCCGGCGCGCGGGCTGTTCCAGCCGGCTGAGCCACCGGGCGCGGGCGGCAAGGTCGCCTTCCTCTTCCCGGGCCAGGGCAGCCAGCGCCCGGGCGCACTGGCCGACCTGTTCGTCAGCTTTCCCGAGCTGCGGCGGTTCCTGGACATCGGCCGCGACTACGTCGAACCGCTCTTCCCCCCGGCCGCGTTCGACCCCGAGTACGACCGGGGTCAACAGGACCGGGTCCGGGACACCCGGATCGCCCAGCCGGTGCTCGGCATCGGTGGGCTCGCCGTGCATCACCTGCTCGGTCGGCTGAACGTTCGGCCGGACCTGGCCGGCGGGCACAGCTACGGCGAACTGGTGGCGCTGTGCGTCGCCGGTGCCTTCGAGGACCGGACACTGCTCGAGCTGAGCCGCGAGCGCGCCGACGCCATCCTGGCGGCCGCCGGCGCCGATCCCGGCACGATGGCCGCGGTGGCGGCCACCGCCGAGCAGATCGGTGAGGTGCTGTCCGGCGCCGGGCTGGCCGGTGAGGTGGTGCTCGCCAACCACAACGGCCCGCAGCAGGTGGTGATCTCCGGCCCTACCCCGGCGGTGCGACGCGCGGTGTCCGTACTCAAGGAGAAGGGTCTGTCCGCCCGGCCGATCGCGGTGGCCTGTGCCTTCCACAGCCCGGTGGTCGCCGACGGGGTCACCGCCTTCAGATCCACCCTCGACGGGCATCCGGTGGCCGCACCCACCGTTCCCGTCTGGTCGAACAGGACCGCCCAGCCCTACCCGGGTGGTGCGGACCAGATCCGCGACGAACTCGCCGCGCAGATCGGTGCCCCGGTGCGGTTCGTCGACCAGATCGAAGCGATGTACGCCGCCGGGGCCCGCGTCTTCGTCGAAGCCGGCCCTGGCCAGGTACTCACCCGCCTGGTCGACGCCGTCCTGGGTGAGCGCCCGCACGTGGCGGTCGCCTGCGACGGTCGGCGGGCGGACGGACTGCGTGGTTTTCTCTGCGCCGTCGCCGAACTGGCCTGCGCCGGGGTTCCGGTGCAGACCGACTGGCTCTACCGCGGCCGGCGAGTCGCCGAGATCGCACCCGCTCCGCCGTCTCCCCGTCCGGTCTGGACGGTCGACGGTCAGCTGGTTCGCGACCAGCATGGCCGGCCGCTGCCCGGCGGCATGACGCCTCCCCGACAAATCAAGGAGCTGTCGATGAGTGCATCCACCGAGGCCGGAAACGGTCGTGGTCTCGGCAACGTGTCCGGAAACGATCCCGGCAACGACGTGGCGCATGTGTCCGGTAACGGCAACGGGGTCGCGCATGTGTCCGGCAACGGCAACGGACATGGCAACGGCAACGGGATCAGCCCTCTTACGTCTGCCGGTGCCCGGCACGTGCCCACAGCAGGCTACCGGGACGGGCGCGACGAACTGATCAGCGAATTCCTACGGACGAGCCGGGAACTGATCGCCTCTCAGCGGGACGTGATGCTGGCGTACTTCGGGGAGCGGCCGCCAGCCGGCAACGGGTGGGCCGAGGCCGCGGCGTACCCGTCGATGATGGCCCAGCCGGCGATCGCCGCGCCGAGTAGCTACCCCGAGGTGGTCGTGCCGACCAGCACGCCCCCGGCGACCGACGTTGCGGCCATCCCGGCGTCGCCTGCCGAGACGACGGCTCCTGCGGCACCCGCCCTACAGGCTGCTCCGGCGGCACCCGCTGTCCAGTCCACCCCGGTGGTGCGCGAGTACGCGCCAGCGGAGCCGGCGGTCCGCGAAGCCGTCACCGCGCCGGTGACGGCCCCGACGGAGCCTGCGCCGAAGGCGAAGGTGACCGCGACGGTCGCGGTGCGGCCGGCGGCGTCGGTGGGGGTGGCGCAGTTCCAGGAGGCGATCCTGGAGGTGTTGAGTGAGCGGACCGGGTATCCGGTGGATCTGATCGAGTTGGATCTGGATCTTGAGGCGGATCTGAGTATCGATTCGATCAAGCGGGCTGAGGTTGCTGGTGAGGTGGCGACCCGGTTGCGGTTGTCGGTGGATGGTGACGAGTCGGAGTTGGAGGAGTTGGTTCGGGCGCGGACGGTGCGCACGATGGTGGCGTGGTTGGCCGAGAAGATGGCGGCCGTACCCGCGACTGCCGAACCGGCCGCGTCGGTGACCGCACCGAGCCCGGTGCCTGCCGTCACGGCGACCGCGGCGTCCGCGCCTGCTGCTGCGACGTTTGCTGTGCCCGCGTCGTCCCCGGCTGCCGGATCGGTGGGGGTGGCGCAGTTCCAGGAGGCGATCCTGGAGGTGTTGAGTGAGCGGACCGGGTATCCGGTGGATCTGATCGAGTTGGATCTGGATCTTGAGGCGGATCTGAGTATCGATTCGATTAAGCGGGCTGAGGTTGCTGGTGAGGTGGCGACCCGGTTGCGGTTGTCGGTGGATGGTGACGAGTCGGAGTTGGAGGAGCTGGTTCGGGCGCGGACGGTGCGCACGATGGTGGCGTGGTTGGCCGAGAAGATGGCGGCCGTACCCGCGACTGCCGAACCGGCCGCGTCGGTGACCGCACCGAGCCCGGTGCCTGCCGTCACGGCGTCTGCGGCGTCCGCGTCGGTGTCTGCGGCGTCGGTGTCGTCTCCGGCTGCCGGATCGGTGGGGGTGGCGCAGTTCCAGGAGGCGATCCTGGAGGTGTTGAGTGAGCGGACCGGGTATCCGGTGGATCTGATCGAGTTGGATCTGGATCTTGAGGCGGATCTGAGTATCGATTCGATCAAGCGGGCTGAGGTTGCTGGTGAGGTGGCGACCCGGTTGCGGTTGTCGGTGGATGGTGACGAGTCGGAGTTGGAGGAGCTGGTTCGGGCGCGGACGGTGCGCACGATGGTGGCGTGGTTGGCCGAGAAGATGGCGGCTGATCAGACACCCGAGGCGGCGCCCGCGGCTCCTGCGGCGCAGCGGGCTGGGTCCGGCCCGGACAACGGTACGGCCCCACGTCGACTCGTCGCCCGGCCGGTTCCCGCCACCGGCGCGGTCGTCGCGCCGGAGGCGCTCGCCGGTGCCCGGTTCCTGATCACCGGCGGGTCGCCCGCCCTGGCACCGCTGGCCGAGCAGCTCGCCCAGCACGGCGCGGCAGGCGCCACCGGCTCGATCCACTCCGGTGAGTCGGACCAGACGGCCGGCTACGACGGCGTGATCATCCTGGACGGGCTGAGTGACAGCGGCGGACCGCTGCTGCCCGGCATCTTCCCGTTCATCAAGCAGGCCCTTGCGGCGGGTGTGCGGTGGCTGATCGCCGCCGGCACCGCCGGTGCGCGTACCGACGGATTCGCCGGCCTGTTCCGGACCATCCAACGCGAGTACCCGCAGGTCTCGGTGACCTATCTGGAGGTACCGGCAGGCGCCGACCACAATCAGCTTGCCACCGGCCTGGTCACCGAACTGCTCAGTGGCGGACAGACCCCGATCGTCACCTGGTCGGCGACCGGCCGGCAGACCGTCGACTTGGCCGCGGTCGATCTCGGCCCGCTCGCTGCGGGCGGTGCCGGACCGGCCGGTGACGGCGTCGCGGAGACCCAGGCGATCGGTCTGGACCAGGACTCGGTCGTGGTGCTCGTCGGTGGTGCCCGGGGCATCACCCCATGGTTCGCCCGTACCCTGGCCGCCGCCAGCCGATGCCGCATCGAGCTGGTCGGCCGTACCCCACTGTCGCAGGAGGCGGAGTCCCCGGCGCTGGCCGCCGCGGTGGACAAGCCGGCGTTGCGGGCCGCCCTGGTCGCCCAGGGGATGCGCGCACCGGCGGAGATCGACCGTACGGCCACCGCGATCCTGGCCGCACGCGAGGTTCGCGCGACCCTGGAGGAGCTGCGGGAACTCGGCAGCCAGGTGCGCTACCACAGCCTCGACGTCACCGACGCCGACGCCACCCGGCAACTGCTCAAGGAGATCCACGGCGAGCACGGCCGGATCGACGGTCTGGTCTACGCGGCCGGCCGGATCGAGGACAAGCTGATCGCGGAGAAGGATCCGGCGTCTTTCGACCGGGTGTTCCAGACAAAGGTGCAGGGTGCGGTGACGGTGCTCGACGCGCTGCGCGACGGCGCCGATCCACGCTTCGTGGTGCTGTTCGGCAGCATCGCGGCCGCGTACGGCAACCGGGGTCAGAGCGACTACGCCGCCGCCAACGACGCGCTCGACCGGATCGGTGGCCGCTGGGCGGCCGGCACCGGGGTGCGCTGCGTGACCGTGCACTGGGGGCCGTGGGCGCCAGGCTCGGTGCACGGCGGGATGGTCAGCGCGGAACTGAGCCGGGAGTACGCCCGCCGGGGCATCGACCTGATCGATCCCGAGGAGGGCGCGCTGAGCCTGCTACGCGAGCTGGCCTGGGGCGACCCGGCGGTCACCTCGGTGGTCTACACCGCCTCGGGATGGTGAACCAGATGTCGGACCTGACTGACCCGCACCAGACGATCGCCATCGTCGGCATGGCGGCGTTGATGCCCGGAGCTCCCGACCTGGACGCCTACTGGCGCAACCTGGTCGACGGCGTCGACGCCATCACCGACGTGCCGGCGCACCGCTGGGACGAGGAGTTCTACGACCCCGACGAGGCGCACCGCCCCGATCGGATGTACTGCCGGCGTGGTGGGTTCGTCGACGACCACGCGAGCTTCGAGCCGCTGCGTTTCGGCATCATGCCGACCTCGATCGGTGACATCGAACCCGACCAGTTGATCACGCTGCAGGTGGCGGCCGCCGCCATCGACGACGCCGGTGGCCAGGACCGGCTGCCGGACCGGGACCGGATCGGCGTCCTGCTCGGCCGGGGCGGAATCCTGAGTCCGGCCCAGGCCCGCTACGCCCAGCGGGTCCGGATGTCCAGCCAGGTCATCGGCATCCTCAAGGAGCTCATCCCGGAGTTGCCGCCGGAGAGCCTCGACCGGGTCCGGCGCAAGTTCGATGAACGGCTCGGGCCGCAGCAGCCCGAGGGCACGATCGGATTGGTGCCCAACCTCGCCGCTTCCCGGGTGGCGAACCGGTTGAACCTGCGGGGTCCGTCGTACACCATCGACGCCGCGTGTGCCTCGTCGCTGATCGCGGTCGACCAGGGCATGACCGAACTGCGGGCCGGCCGGTTGGACGCGGTGCTCGCCGGCGGTGTGCACCACGTACACGACATCAGCTTCTGGTCGGTGTTCAGCCAGCTCCGGGCGCTGTCCCGGCAGGGTGAGATCCGTCCGTTCGACTCGTCGGCGGACGGTCTGCTGATCGGCGAGGGCACCGGGATCGTGGTGTTGAAGCGCCTGGCCGACGCGCTGGACGCCGGTGACCGGGTGTACGCGGTGATCAGCGGCAGCGGCGTGTCCAGCGACGGCCGCTCGGCGAGCATGTTCAACCCGGCGAGCAGCGGACAGTCGCTGGCCATCCGGCGGGCCTGGCAGTCCGCCGGGCTGGATCCGACGGCGCCGGACGCGCTCGGCCTGCTGGAGGCGCACGGCACCGGCACGCCGACCGGGGACGCCGCCGAACTGGTCACTGTCGCCGAGGTGTTCGGCGCTTACCAGGGCGGCCCACGGCCGGTGATCGGCTCGGTCAAGTCGATGATCGGGCACACCATGCCGGCGGCCGGGATCGCCGGCCTGATCAAGGCGACCCTCGCCGTGCACCGGGGCGTTCTGCCACCCACCCTGCACTGCGGGCAGCCCCGCGAGGAGATGGCCGCGACCCGGTTCGCGCCGATCGCCGCCGCCCAGCCGTGGGAGAGCGACGGACCACGCCGGGCCGGGGTTAACGCGTTCGGCTTCGGTGGGATCAACGCCCACGTGATCATCGAACAGCCGCCCTCCGCTCCGTCCGCCTGGGCTGCCGTGCCGAACGGCGCGGCCGGGCAGTCGGCCCGCTCGGCCAGCGTCGAGGTCGAGGAACCGGACCAGGTGCTGTGGCTGGCTGCCGACGACCCGGCCGGTCTCGCCGCGCTGCTGGACCGCGACGATTCGCTGGTACGGCGCGAGGGCACCGCGTTCGCCGACGGCCCGCATGCGCACGCCGCGCCGCCGTGCCGGATCGGGGTGGTGGATCCGACCGACAAGCGGCTGGCCACCGCCCGCCGCGCGGTGAGTCGGGGGGAGCCCTGGCGGGGTGCCCGGGACATCTGGTTCACCACGGCCCCGCTGCTGACCGCCGGCGGGAAGCTGGCGTTCGTGTTCCCCGGGCTGGAGGCCGAGTTCACGCCGCGTACCAGGGACCTGGCCGCGCACTTCGGGCTGGTGGACCGGGAGTGGTCCGCCGCCGATCTGGGCCGGCACGGTGCCGGTCTGATCGAAGTGGGCAAGTTCCTCGACGAGGTGCTCGGCCGGATCGGCATCCGGCCGGACGCGGTCGCCGGGCACAGCATCGGTGAGTGGTCCGCTGCGGCGGTGAGCGGGCAGGTCAGCACCACCGACATGGACGGTTTCCTCAAGTTGTTCGACGCCGACTCGGTGGCGGTGTCCGGCTATGTCTTCGCCGCCGTCGGTGCCGGTGCCGACCAGGTGACGCCGGCGCTCGGCGGCTATCCGGGAGTGGTCCTGTCCCACGACAACGCGCCCGCGCAGTCGGTGGTCAACGGCCCGGAGGAGCAGGTCGACCGCTTGGTCGACGAGCTACGTCGGCGCAACGTGCTGTGCCAGAAGCTGCCGTTCCGGTCGGCCTTCCACACTCCGGCGTTCGCCGACGGACTGAGGTCGATCGGGGTCGCCCTGCAGTCCTGGCGGGTGCATCCGACCACGGTGCCGGTCTGGTCGGCGACCCTGGCGGCGCCGTTCCCCACCGACGAGCAGCAGGTCAACCAGATCTTCGTCCGGCACATGATGGAGCCGGTCTGGTTCCGGCAGTTGACCGCCGCGATGTACGACGCCGGGTTCCGGGTCTTCCTACAGGTCGGCGCGGGACAGTTGGCGTCGTTGGTCAGCGACAACCTGCGCGGGCGGGATCATCTCGCCATGCCGGTCAACGTGGGTCACCGTACCGGTCTCGACCAGTTGCGCCGGGTGGCCACCGCGCTGTGGGTGGAGGGCGCGGCACCGGGCCTGCGGGCGCTGCGATCACCCGCTGCGGCCGCGCCGGCCGCGCCGGCACCGGCTGCCCCGGCGGCACCACCGCGCCGGGGGCCGAAGATCCAGCTGGACCTGGGTGGCCCGTTGGTGCGCCTCGGGCCGGGTGCCGACACTTTGCTCGGCCTGGCCGACCTGTCGTCACACCGGCCGTCCGGTACGCCGGTCGCCGAGGCCCAACCGTCGGCTGCCGCGGCGGCGCAGGACACATCCGCACCGCCGGCTGAGCCCCGACCGCCTGCTGCACCCCGGCCACCGGCTGGGCCCCGGCCGCCGGCTCACGCCGAATCGTCGGCAGAATCCGAGCAGTCGGCCGGGCCGCTCACCGCGTTGCACCGGCTCGCCGGCCGGTCCAAGGCCGCCGCCGAGCTCGCCGCGCTGCTGCGGGACACCGCGGACGGCGCGGTGACCGTGCTGGACGCCGCCACTCGACCCGCCAGCCCGGCTCCGGTGTCCCCGGCCGCGCCGGCCCGGCCGGTCGCCGCACCGCCAGCTGACGTCCGGCCGGTCACCGTACCGGCCGTAGTCGGGCCGACCACGGCGGCGCCGACGCCGAAGGCCGTCCCGCCGCCCCGCACCGAGATCGCCCGGACCACGTTGCGGGTCTCCGTGCAGACCATGCCGTACCTGCTCGACCACTGCTTCTTCGTGCAGCCGGACGACTGGCCGAACCCGGAGGACCGGTGGCCGGTGGTGCCGGCGACGACCGTCGTACAGCACATGATGGACGCCGTCGCGCAGGCCGTCCCCGGTCTGCGGGTGGTCGGCGTGCGCGACGCCCGGTTCAACCGGTGGACCATCGCGGCACCGGCGCAGGACGTCGAGATCGTCGTCCGGTCTGCCGGCCCGGACTCGTACGCGGTGAACTTCGGCAGCTTCGCCCGGGCGACGGTCGACGTCGCCGCCGACTATCCGGCCCCGGTGAGCGCACCGTGGACCCACGACCCGGCCACCGAGACCGCTCCCCGGATCAGCGCCGAGGAGATGTACGCGGAGCGGCTGATGTTCCACGGCCCCCAGTTCCACGGGGTGACCACGGTGCACGCCCTCGGCGAGATGCACGTACGCGGCGTGGTCACCGCGCCCGTCCCGCCGGGCGCCCTGCTGGACAATGCCCTGCAGCTGATCGGGAACTGGCTCATCACCACCCAGCCGATGCGCACCGTGGCGCTGCCGGTGGGTCTCGGCCACGTCCGGTTCTTCGGCCCGCCGCCCGCGCCCGGCACGGCGTTCGAGTGCGTCGCCCGGGTTCGGTCGATCGACGACGCTCAACTGGTCGCGGACACCCAGCTGTCCGTCGACGGCCGGGTCTGGGCGCAGATCGACGGCGCGGTCGACCGCCGGTTCGACAGCCATCCGCAGGCACGGCCGGCTGAACGGTTCCCGGAACGTCACCCGATGTCGGTGCGTCAGCCGGAAGGGTGGACCGCGGTGTTCGACTGCTGGACCGACCTGGTCACCCAGTCGATGGCCGCCCGGGGCATCCTCGGCACCGCCGCGTCAGTCGACTACGAGCGGCAGCCGGGGAAGATCCGCAAGCAGTGGCTGCTCGGTCGGATCGCGGCGAAGGACGCGGTGCGGTTCCGGCAGTGGGACGCCGGGCACACCGACGTGTACCCGATCGAGTTGACCATCGCCAACGACCCGAACGGTCGGCCACGTGCCGATCTGCGTCCCGACCGGGATCTGCGGGAATGCGACCTGTCCCTGGCACACTGCGCCGAAGCCGCCGTGGCGATCGCCGGCCCGGCCCGGTCGACGCCGGACGGCCCCGGCGTCGGTATCGACATCGTCGAGGTGACCGACCGGCCGGACAGCACGGTCGACTACGCCCTGTCCGGTGCGGAGGCCGCGTTGCTCGACCAGGTCAGCGCCGGCGGTGACCGGCGGTTCTGGTTCGCCTGTTTCTGGGCGGCCAAGGAGGCTGCCGGTAAGGCAGAGGGGACCGGGCTGGATGGAGCGCCCCGCCGGCTACGGGTGGTCGCCGTCGACGCCGGCACCCTGCTGGTCGAGGTCCCCTCCGGCAGGTCCTACCGGGTCACCTGCCGGAGCCTGGAGAACCCGCCCGACCTGCCGCAGCGGCGCTACGTCGTGGGGTGGACCTGGGGCCCGGAACCCGCCCGGTAAGCGGCGAATCCGGCCCCGATTGACCTGCCGAGAAAGCCGATCGACGTCCTGACAAGGAGACCCGCATCATGCCAGCCGACCACGACACCATCCTGACGGAGATCTCGCAGATGCTGCGCGCGGTGCTGCCCGGCATCGATCCGGACGAGGAGATCACGATGGACACCAGCTTCCGTGACGACCTGGAGATGGAGAGCATCGACGTCATCTCGCTCGCCGGGCGGCTGCAGGCCCGGTACGGCGACTCGGTCAACTTCGCCCAGTTCGTCGCGGGGCTCGACGTGGACTCGCTGCGCGCGTTGCGGGTCGGCGAGCTGGTCGAGCACATCTCCGCCGCGCTGGACGGCCCGCCGGCCAGCGTGGCGCAGGTGGCCGGCCAGTGACGATGATCCAGGTCAACGGCCTGGTGACGCATGTCCAGGAACTCCCACCGGTGGCTGCCGACGCTGCCGCCGGGGGAGTGGCCGCAGCAGCGGCGGCCGGTCCGGGTGGCGGTCCGGCGGCCGGTCCGGCAGCCGAAGCTACGGCCGGCCGGCCGGTCGCGGTCCTGGTTCACGGTATCGGGCCGGACAGCCTGGCCAGCTGGTATCTCAGCCTGGCGCATCCACTGGCCGACGCCGGCTTCCGGGTGATCATGTACGACCTGCGGGGCCATGGACGGACCGAGCGGCCGCCGACCGGCTACCGGATGGACGACCTGGTCGAGGACCTGGCCGCGCTGCTGGACCGGCTCGGTGTCGACACACCGGTGCATCTGCTGGGCAACTCGCTGGGCGGATCCATCGCCTTCGGGTACGCGGCCCGGCATCCGGACCGGGTCGCCTCGCTGGTCGCGGTGGAGTCGGCCCCGGCCACCGCCCAGTGGCTCGCCCGGGTGGGCCGGCAACTGGTCCGGGCCGCGCAGCCCGACGGCGACGGTGATTCGCTGTTGGCCACCCGTGGGGGTGAGCGGGGCGCCCGCTACACGGCGGCGGTCCGCCGGCTCGTCGCCACCACCACCGCCGGCCGGGACCTGCCGGCCAGCACACCCGCCGACCCGGCCGCGGTACGGGCGATCACCTGCCCGGTGCTCGGCGTCTTCGGTGGCGACTCGTCCGCCGCCGATCTGGCGCCGGCACTGGTCGAACTGCTGCCGCAGACCGAGCTGGTGGTGGTCCCCGGGCACCGGCACGCGGTGCTGGTCACCGCCCGCGACCAGGTCCGGCGCCAGGTGTTGCCCTGGCTTGCCCGGCAAATCGCCGACACCGGTCAGCCCGCCCTGCACGGCTGACGTCGTCGTTTTCACCAGGAGGTTTCGATGCAGTTCGAGGCGCCCGGACGGGCGATCATCATCAGCAGCGGGCGGTGTGGTTCCACCCTGCTGTCCGACCTGATCGTCGAGGAGCCGGCGACCCTGTCCGTCCAGGAGTTCTTCATGGCCACCCCGTCGTGGGCGAAGGCCGGCGAGCCGATCACCGGGGCGGCGTACTGGCAGGTGCTGAGCAGCCCGAAGCCGGAGCTTGCCACGCTGTTCGCCATCGGCCTGCCGCCGAAGGAGGTGCGCTATCCGGCGGACGGCAGGTGGGCCGGCAACCTGACCGAGCTGCCGCAGTTGCTGGCGATCACCCTGCCGAAGCTCACCGACGATCCGGACGGCCTGTTCGACCAGCTCGCCGGCCAGGTGCCGGATTTCCCGGAGCAGCCGTTCGTCGACCACCACCGGATGTTCCTGGACCTGCTCACCCGGTTGACCGGCAAGCAACGCTGGGTGGAGCGGTCCGGCGGGTCCAGCCAGATCGCCCCGCATCTGCTGCGGTCGTTCCCGGACACCCGGATCGTCTATCTGACCCGCAACTGGGCGGACACCGCGCGGTCGATGAGCCGGCACTCGTCGTTCCAGCTGATCCAGCTGCGGCTGGAGTTCGTCTCCCGGTGCGGCGTGGACCCGTTTCGGATGGGTCCGGACCAGCAGGTGCCGGCGGAGCTCGAGCACCTGCTGCCCGGCCGGATCACCGCCGACCTGCTTCGCGAGCGGGGCGAGGACAGCACCCGCTACCTCGGGCTCTGTGCGTTCATGGCGGCGCAGGCCGAGCAGGCGCTCGCCGACAATCCGCCGGCGCACCTGCTCACCATGACCTACGAGGACCTGGTCGCCGACCCGGAGCCGCAGCTGGCCCGGCTCGGTGAGTTCCTGGAGTTCGACGACCCGTCCGGCTGGGCCCGACAGGTCGCCGGCCGGGTGGGCAAGGGTGGCGCGGTACGGCAGACCGCCACCGTGTGACCCGGAGACATCCCGCACCAGCCAATCACAGTAGAGGGAGAGAGTGTTTGATGCGTAGGTTGCGCCCATCCGCGAGCCGGTCGGTCGCCGCCGCCGTGCTCGCCGGGCTGCTTCTGGCCGCCGGTCCGGCCGCCGCCGCACCGGTGGCCGGTACCGAGTCGGCAGCCACCACCGACGGCAGGCACGGTGGACACCACGGCGGGACCCGCTACCAGAGCACCCTGTTGGCCAAGGCACCGGCCGACGAGTGTTTCGTCGACATCGGTGTCGACTACCCGGCCGGCCCGCCGTGTGAGGCCGGCCAGCCCAAGGTCAACCAGTCGTACGTCTGGGGGCTCACCCGCTACAAGCACCGGCTGTGGTTCGGCACTGGGGCCAACATCAACTGTATGACCAGCGGCAACAACTTGCGCAACACGGAGCCGACACGCAACGACGACTGGGTTTGCGAGTACGGTCAGAGCGAGATTGCCCGCCGCAACCCGCAGCTGCCACCGACCCTCGGCGACCACCGCACCCCCCGGCTCTACACGTATGACACGAAGAGCCGACAGATGACCGAACGCACCGATGCGGTCCGCGCCGCCTCAGCGGACGACGCGAACCGGTTGACCACGACCGCCGGTATCCGGGCGGCCGGAAACCACCGCGGCGTGGTGCTGCTCGGCGGTCCCGCGCTCGGTGCCACGCTCAACCTGTTTGCGTTCGACGCCGACACGGGCACATTCCTCGGCTCGCGCAACTTCACCGAGTACGGCAACATCCGGCATTTCCTTGTCGCCGACGGCGAGCTCTACACCGGCGTCGGGGTGGGGCCCAACGGCGGTGAACGCGGCCTCGTGCTGCGCTGGACGGGCAGCAAGTCGGACCCGTTCAGTTTCACCGAGGTGGCGAACCTGCCGGCACAGGCGGTGGACCTGACCGTCCACCAGGGCCGAATCTTTGTCACCACCTGGGTCGGTGTGGAGGCCGACGTTGCCACGATGCCCGGTCCGGCGTCACCCACCGCGGACATCGCCGACATGCCGACGGCTGACGATCCGAGCCCGCCGAATGTCGCCGGGGTCTGGATGAGCCCGAAACTGTCTGACAACGGGCCGGGCCTGGACGGCCGCGACGCCGACGGGTGGACCCGGGTGTGGAGCGTGCTGGAGTACGAGCCGGATCCGATCATCGCCCGTACCTACGGGCTGGGTGGGCTCGCGTCCTACGGTGGCTACCTCTACTGGGGGACCATGCACGTGCCCTTCAAAGCGACGACGGTGCACCTGGCGGCGTACCCGCCGACCGACGAGCAGGGGGTACGGGACTCGGTGCGCAACACCCAGCGTGCCATCGGCATCTTCCGGGGCAGCTTCGGCCACCGTCATCACCACGGCCAGGGCCAGGGCGGTGGCGGCCACGGCGACCGGGTCGACCTGCTCTACGGCGCCAGTGAGCTACCGGCCTACGACCCGGTGGCCGGCGTCTGGGCCAGCACGTCGACCGGGTACACCCCGCTCTACGGGGCGTCCGGGTTCGACAACCCGACGCTCAACTACACCTGGAGGATGGTCGTCGCCGGTGGTCGGCTCTACGTCGGCACGATGGACTGGAGCTACCTGGCGAAGGAGCTGCAGCAGGAGGAGCCGGTGCCGCCGGCCGACGTCGCCCGTGGTGGTGACGACGATGAGGAGGAGGAGCTGGCCTTCGGCGCCGATCTCTGGGTCTTCGAGTCGCCACACCGGCCGGCCAAGATGGTGGACAACGCCGGGCTCGGGAACTACCTCAATTACGGCGTCCGTAGCATGGTGGTGGCCGGGTCCACGGTATACCTCGGTATGGCCAACCCGATGAATCTGCGGACAGATCCGACAGATGACGTCCCCGAGGGCGGCTGGGAGTTACTCAAGTTGACTCCGAAACACCACCACCACTAAGAGAAGCAGGTGAGCGATGTCGCGGTTCCGGCGCCGGTCGGCGGTTCTGGTCGTCACGGGGGTCCTCGGGACACTCGTCGCAGGCTGCACGTCGGCGCCGGACCCGGCACCGCCGACATCGGGCACCACCCCGCCGGCCACGGACGGCGGGGTGGTCGCTCCGGTCGACACCCCGCCGGTCGGCTCGTCGGCCGGGTCGATCACCGTCGACGGGCAGGAACGGACCTACCGGGTGTACCGCCCGGCCGACGTCGCCGAGAAGACGCCGGTGCCGGTCGTCGTCATGCTGCACGGCCTGCTCGGCAGCGGCCGGCAGGCCGAATCCTGGTACGGCTGGAACGCCGTCGCCGACCAGCACGGCTTCGTCGTGATCTACCCGGACTCCCGTAACCGGGCGTGGGCGGTGACCGAGGAGTGCTGTGGTGCCTCGGCCCGCGACGGTGTCGACGACGTGGGTTTCGTCCTCACCCTGGTGGAGTCGCTGGGTCAGCGGCTCGCCTTCGACCCCGACCGTCACTACCTCGCCGGCCTGTCCAACGGCGGCATGCTGGCGTACCGGATCGCCTGCGACAGTTCGACGTTCGCTGCGGTGACCGGGGTGGCGACGACCATGCTCGGCGACTGCCCGGCCCCGGAGCCGATCTCCGTGCTGCACATCCACGGCACCGGCGACGAGACGATCCCGTACACCGGCGGGCCGGGGCGCCGCGACGGTGCCGGCAACGGCCGGGTGCCGGACAAGGTCGACGGCCCCGCCGTGCCGGACCTGGTCGGCCGGTGGCGCCAGGTCGACGAGTGCGGTGCCGCGCGGACCGCCACTGAGGGGAGTGTCACCACCTCGGTGGCGGACTGTCCGGCCGGCCGGGGCGTCACCCTGATCACCATCGACGGCGCTGGGCATCAGTGGCCCGGCTCCGAGATGACCGCGGCGGGCCGGCTGCTCGGCCTGGACCAGCCCTCCACCGCACTGGACGCCACCGCGACCAGCTGGCAGTTCTTCGCCTCGCATCCCAGACCCGCCTGAGCAGGAGAGCAGATGTCCAGTACCGGCACCCACCCGTTGGTCGACGATCCGGCCGCCAATGCGGCATCAGCCGCCCCGGGACCGGCCGTCCAGCCCGGCTCCGGCCCGGCGGTCGAGGTCGTCGATCTGGTCAAGCGGTATCCGGGCCAGGACCGCAACGCCATCGACTCGCTGTCGTTCGCGGTCCGACCCGGCGAGGTCTTCGGCCTGCTCGGGCCCAACGGTGCCGGCAAGTCGACCACGGTGGGCGTGCTCACCACGACGATCCGGGCCAGCTCGGGCACGGCGCGGGTGGACGGCGTCGACGTCGTCCGGCACCCGGTGGCGGCCCGGACCCGGTTTGCCGTGGTACCGCAGTACAACAACCTGGACCGGGCGTTGACTCCCCGGCAGAACCTGCTCAGCCACGCCGCGTACCACGGGGTGCCCCGGGCCGAGCGGCGCCGCCGGGCCGACCGGCTGCTGACCGAGTTCGGGCTGGACAAGCAGGCCGACTCGCGGGTCGACTTCTTCTCCGGCGGGATGGCCCAGCGCCTGATGATCGCCCGGGCGCTGATGCACGACCCCCGGGTGGTCTTCCTCGACGAGCCGACCAATGGGCTGGAGCCGCAGGCCCGGCTGCTGATCCGGACCCGGATCCGGCAGCTGCGCGAGCGTGGGGTGACCGTCGTGCTGACCAGCCACGAGATGACCGAGGTGGCGGAGCTGGCCGACCGGGTGGCGATCGTCGACCACGGCCGGTTGCTCACCCTGGACACCCCGGCCAACCTGGTACGCGGCGTCGCCGGTCGGGCGGTGCTGGACCTTGCCCTGCGCCCCGGGCCGGGTGACGGTGCGACTGATCTGGTCGCCGCGCTCACCGCGCTCGACGGGGTCCGTACCGGGGAGGTCACCACCGGCGGCGCGGCTGTCCCCGCCCCGGCGGGTCGCGGCGGTCCGGGGCTCGCCGGGCTGGCCGCCGATCCGCGGATCGCGGCCCGGATCGCCGCGGCCAAGGCCGATCCGCGCAAGGCCGCGAAGCTCGCCGCGGCCCGCAACGATCCACGGTTCGCCGCGTTGTTCGCCGCCGCACCGGCCGCTGCGGCCGGCGGATCGGCGGGCGAGATCCGGCTGCGGCTGCACCTCGACGCCGACCCCGCCGCCGTGCTCGGTCCGGCGTTGACGGTGTTGACCGGCCGCGCGGCCCAGCTGACCGACGTGCACATCGGCAAGCCCGGCCTGGAGGACATCTTCCTGAGCCTGACCGGTAAGGAGATCCGTTGAGCCTGGCCGAGGTCACCCCCGTACCGTCGTCGGAGACCACCGTGCCGGCCGCGCCGCCGCGACCACCGGTGGCGCGGGCCTTCGGCGCGATCCTGTGGCGGGACCTGTTCGTCGCCGGCAAGGACATCTGGTTCGTCCTCGCGCAGGTGCTGATGACCCCGCTGTTCATGCTGTTCATCTTCACCCAGGTGCTGACCATGCAGGGCATCGTCGGCGCCGGGTTCGCCGACATCCTGCTGCCCGGTACGGTCGCCCTCGCCACCTTCACCACCGCGCTGCAGAGCGTGGCGGTGCCACTGGTCAAGGAGTTCGGCTTCACCCGGGAGATCGAGGACCGGCTGCTGTCGCCGCTACCGACGGCGCTGGTGGCGGTTGGCAAACTGATGGTCGCCACGCTTCGTGGTCTGTTTGCAGCGGCGGTTGTCTATCCGCTCGGCGCGCTGGTCGTCGGGTCCGCACCGGGCGGCTGGTCGGCGTTGCCACTGTCCCTGGTGGTGGTGCTGCTGGCCGGCTGGGTCGGCGCGGCCCTGGGCATGACCCTGGCGACGGTGCTGCCGTTGCAGCGCATCCAGGCCACCTTCTCGCTGTTCGTCACCCCGATCATCTGGACCGGGTGTGTGCACTATCCGTGGCAGCGGCTGGCCGAGATGCCATGGTTCCAGGTGGCGACTGCGGCGAACCCGATGACGTACGCGGCGGAGGCGCTCCGCGCGGCGATGGCACCGCACGTGACCCACCTGCCGGCGGGTCTGTGCCTGCTGGTCCTGTCAGGGGTCGCGGCAGCGGCCACCGCCGCCGCGTTGCGTGCCTTCGCCCGACGCGCCGTGCGGTGACGTCACGCCACGCGTCGGCGGCCTCCCGCCTGGCGGTCTGCGGTCAGCCGATCCGGTAGACCCGCCGGGCGGCCCGCTCCAGCGGCACGTGGGCCACCACCGCCCGGAGCATCGGCCATCCGGCGGCGAGCTGTTCGACCCAGTCGACCTCGGCGTCCGTGTCGGCCCGGCCGGCCTCGAGGTCGGCCAAGCTTTGACCCGACTGATCCGGATTTACCGCCTCAACCGATGATTTATCAAGTTACCGTCGGTTGACGTGCTGGGCGGGAGGCGGCCATGACGGAGCAGACCACGGCGGTGGGTACGGCACAGACGGCCCCGCCGCGGCCGGTGGAGCTGGGAGCCGGCGGTGCCAACCCTGGCCCGGTCCGCTCCGCGGTACCGGGCAACTCGCTGACCCGGCTGCTGCGGACCACCGACGCCAAGCAGATTGGACTGTTGTACCTCGGCACGTCCTTCGGCTACTTCGTGGCGGGCGGCGTCATGGCCCTGCTGATGCGGGCCGAGTTGGCCCGGCCCGGAATGCAGATTCTCTCGCCCGAGCAGTACAACCAACTGTTCACCATGCACGGCACGATCATGATGCTGCTGTTCGCCACCCCGCTGGTGTTCGGGTTCGCCAACTATCTGGTGCCGTTGCAGATCGGTGCCCCGGACGTGTCGTTTCCCCGGCTCAACGCGCTGGCGTACTGGCTCTATCTGCTAGGTGGGCTGCTGGTCATGGGGGGATTCCTGACGCCCGGCGGCGCTCCCGACTTCGGCTGGTTCGCCTACACCCCGTTGAGCCGGATGGAGCACACCCCGGGCGTCGGCGCCAACATGTGGATCGTCGGCCTGGTCGTCTCCGGCCTGGGCACCATCCTCGGCTCGGTCAACCTGATCGCCACCATCATCACCCTGCGTGCGCCGGGCATGACCATGTTCCGGATGCCGATCTTCACCTGGAACATCCTGATCACCGCGCTGCTGGTGGTCCTGGTCTTCCCGCTGCTGGCGGCGGCGCTGCTGGCGCTGCTGGCGGACCGGCTGCTCGGCGCGCACGTGTACGCGCCGCAGACCGGCGGCCCGATGCTCTGGCAGCATCTGTTCTGGTTCTTCGGCCATCCCGAGGTCTACATCGTCGCGCTGCCGTTCTTCGGCATCATCAGCGAGGTCATCCCGGTCTTCGCCCGCAAGCCGATCTTCGGCTACAAGGGCCTGGTGGCCGCGACGATTGCGATCGCCGCGCTGTCGATGAGTGTCTGGGCCCACCACATGTTCGGCACCGGGCAGGTGCTGCTGCCGTTCTTCGCCATGCTCAGCTTCCTGATCGCGGTGCCCACTGGAATCAAGTTCTTCAACTGGATCGGCACCATGTGGAAGGGGCAGTTGACCTTCGAGACGCCGATGCTGTTCGCGGTCGGCTTCCTGGTGACCTTCTTGCTCGGCGGGCTGACCGGCGTGCTGCTGGCCAGCCCACCGGTCGACTTCCACGTCACCGACAGCTACTTCGTCGTGGCCCACTTTCACTACGTGCTGTTCGGTACAATCGTCTTCGCGGCGTTCGCCGGCATCTATTTCTGGTTCCCGAAGATGACCGGCCGACTGCTCGACGAAGCGCTCGGCAAGGCGCACTTCTGGACGATGTTCATCGGCTTCCACGCCACCTTCCTGGTCCAGCACTGGCTCGGCAACGAGGGTTTTCCCCGCCGGTACGCCGACTATCTGCCGACCGACGGCTTCACCGTCCTGAACACCATCGCCACCATCGGATCGTTCATCCTGGGGGCGTCCACGCTGTTCTTCATCTGGAACGTGTGGAAGTCGTACCGGTTCGGCGAGCAGGTGAGCGTGCACGACCCGTGGGGGTTCGGCAACTCGCTCGAGTGGGCGACTACCTGCCCGCCGCCGCTGCGCAACTTCGACCGGTTGCCCCGGATCAGGTCCGAACGTCCGGCCTTCGAGGCCAAGTACGGTCTGTTCGTCGCGGATCTCGGTCGCGACCTGCCGCAGCGGGACACCGAGCCGCCGCAGCACTTCGTCGACGAACTGCACCGTGATCCGGCCGCCCACCGGATCGTCCCGCGCGGTCCGGCGCAGGGTCCCACCGACGTCGCCACCTTCGTACCGGACCCGGTGTCCGGTGCCCGGGCCGTCCAGGTGCCCCGGCCGGAACAGGTCCGTCGGCCCAGTTTCGAGCACACCACCGAACCGGAGAACACCCTCGGCGCCCAACGTGGTCCGCAGGAACGACGGTGGCGGCTTCCGTCCGCGGACGAGGACGAAGACTCCTGACCGACTCTGCGGTACGCGCGCCGCCCGGCGGTCGCCGGGTGGCTGCTGCCGTACCGGTTCCTGGTGGGTTAGCCTCCGATCCCTGGTCGCCATGACTGCCGTGGAACCGCCGAGGAGGCGTAGACATGTTCGAGGAAGTCGCGGGAATCCCCGCCCATCCACTGCTGCTGCATGCGGCGGTGGTCTTCGTCCCGCTGCTGGCGCTGCTGGCGGTCGGGTACGCCCTGGTCCCGTTCATCCGGGCGCACACCCGGTGGGTGCTGGCCGTGCTGGCCGTTGTCACGCCGATCGCCGCGCTGGTCACCAAGCTGTCCGGCGACGCGTTCCTCAACCGGATGGACACGGCCGGTCGGATCACCGAGAGCTTCCGGCCGGTGATCGAGGAGCACGAACAGTTGGGGAACCTGACGCTGCTCGCCTCGATCGTGCTGGCGCTCGCCACCCTGGCCCTGGTGTACCTGGTCGGTCCCCGGGCAGCCGCCGCGCACGGCGCGGCCGCCGCCGGGGCGCGTGGCAACGGGCTGCTGGTTCTGGTGGTGAAGGGTTTGGTCGTCGTCGCGGCCGGGGTAAGCCTCTACTTCGTGGTGCGGGCCGGCGATTCGGGAGCAAAAGCCGTCTGGACCGGCTACTGATCGTCACCAAGTGCTGGTTGGCTGCGTCGGCCGTCACGGTGTCCGGGTGCCGACTTGAAATTCCGGCCCGGCCAGTGAACTCTTCGCACCGAATCGCCGTTGGTGGGGATATGGGCACCGGGGCGTACTACGCCGGTGGCCATTCGGTGACGGAGGAGAAGTGACGGTAAGTGCACGTAGTGAAACTGTTGGGTCGGTACACGCGCCGAGTATCGGGCTGCTCGCCCAGATCACGGTCCTGCTGATCCTGGCGGCGACCAGTGGCCTCGGCGTGGCCGGCTGGTCGGCCGGACTGGTCTACGGCCTGGTGACCTGGGCGCTGCTCATCCGGGCGATGCAGCATCCCGAGGTGGCCGGCTGGGGTCCGGCGGACAGCGTCACCCTGGCCCGGGGCACCCTGGTCGGCGCGGTGACCGCGCTGGTGGCCGACTCGTTCGTCGGGCCGGTCCCGGTCGCGTTGCTGGTGACCCTGGCCGCGGTGGCCCTGCTGCTCGACGGCGTCGACGGTCAGGTGGCCCGCCGGACCGGCACCTGTTCGCGGCTGGGCGCCCGGTTCGACATGGAGACCGACTCGGCGCTGGTCCTGGTACTCAGCGTGTTCGTGGCCGCGTCGGTCGGCTGGTGGGTGCTGGCGATCGGGGTGTTCCGCTACGTGTTCGGTGCCGCCGCCCGGTTGCTGCCCTGGCTGCGGGCGCCGCTGCCGCCCCGGTTCAGCCGCAAGACGGTGGCCGCCACCCAGGGTGCCGTGCTGGTGCTGGCGGCTGCCGGGATCGCGTCGCCGGCGCTGGTCACCGCGCTGGTCGCCGGCGTGCTGGCCGCGCTGCTCTGGTCGTTCGGGCGGGACGTGCACTGGCTGTGGCGCGGCCGCGTGCCGCAGGTCGACCGGTGGCGGGCGGAGCTAGCCGGCTGACCCGCCCGGCAGCACCGCGTAGACGTCGCCCGAGTTGGCCGCGTGCGGCAGTGCCCGCAGATGCGCGGCCATCTCCGCTTGCGGCACCCACCGGTCGAAGGTCAGCTGCTGGCTCTCACCCAGCGCGACGTCGAACCGGTAGTCGCCGAGCTTGGCCAGCCGAGTCAGACAGCGCAGCGCCGTGTCCCGCTGGATCGTGGTGAACTCGAAGGACAGTGCCGGCAGCGGCCGGGACAGTCCGGCGAGCACGGCCTCCTCGAACCCCTCGACGTCGATCTTGACGAACGTCGGCCGGCCGTACTCGGCGATCAACTGGTCGAGGGTCGTCGCCGGCACCTCGATCTCGCCGTCCCAGACCTGGTCCGACCAGCCGTCGGCACCGTCGGCAGCGCCGACGAAGTCGGCCGACGCGGTGGAGACCGTGGGATTAACCGAGTTGATGTACATCCGCACCGGGCCGGCGGTGTCCCCGCACGCCGCCGGCAGTACGGTGACCGCCGGATCGTCCGCGTAGACGAGCCGCACCGCGCGGGCGCACAACGGCTGCGGCTCCACCGCCACCACCCGTGCGCCTAACCGCCGGAAGCTGCCCACCCGGTCGCCGACGTGCGCGCCGATGTCGAAGACCAGATCGCCCGGTGCGACGAACCGCCGGTAGAGCAGATCCATCGCGGTGTCCCGGTCCGGATCGCCGTAGTAGAACTCCAGCGACCGGCGCAAACCGGCGAGCTGCGGATCGGCGGCCAGCACCCGGGACGGCACGGCGGTGCGTGGCTGGTCAGCGGCGGTCACCGGGACGATGGTACGCCGCCGGTGGGCTGCCTGGCGGTGAACGCCTCCCGGGTCAGGAACGCCAGCCGGGCGCGCTTGTCGGCCAACGCCAGCTCCCCGTCGAACTCGAAGCCCAGTCGCTTCCAGCGGCGCAGCGCCCGGTCGTTGCGGACGTCCGGCTCGATGACGATCCGGCGCCGGCCAGGATCACTGAACAGGTAGCGGGTGAACGCGTCCGCCACCGCGCCGGTGAACCCGGCGACCGGCCGCCGGGCCGGGGCGAGGAACAGATGGATCCCGATGTCACCGTCGCGTACCGGGTAGTGCTCGCCGAGCGGGTCCTCGGCCGGCAGGTAGGTCTGGAAGATGCCGACCGGTTCGTCGTCGACGGTCATCAGGTACGCGTGGTGCGAGTCCAGACCGTCGAGGAACCGGTAGACGTCGCCCACCTGATCCCGGGTGTGCCCGGTCATCCCCCAGAACCGGGCCCGTGGCTCGGTGACCCAGCCGTACAGCAGGTCGAGGTCCTCGGTGGGGTCCAGCACCACCAGACGGAACCGGCCGATGCCGGGCAGTTGCTCGACGTAGACGGCCGGCCGTGCCGTCCCGCCGGGACCGGCGGTCCAGCGCACCGGCGCGACCGGGACCAGCTCGCCCGCCGCCCACCGGGGCAACTGGTCGGCGAAGTGCCGGTCACCGGGCCTTCCCGAGGCACCGAACGGCACCACCCAGCGGCTCGCCGCCGGGTCGGCGAGGTCCCAGACGTAGCGGGCCACCGGTCCGCGCCAGCACACGTCGGAGACACCGGGCACGCTGGAGGTGGCCAGGACACTGCCGGTGTCGCCGTCGAGCGGGACCGGATCGCCCAGCGCGCCGGTGGCCGGATCGGCGGCGCCGGGCAGCACCCGTACCGGGTGCAGCAGGTGCCGGTCGCCCCACGGACCCGGCGGCGGTCCGTCGGTCACCTCGACCAGCGCGGCTACCGCACAGCGGCCCGGGTCGCCACCCAGCCGGGGCAGCCCGTCGACCAGCCGGTCCAGCGCCAGCCCGATCCGGCCCACCGGGTCGGTCCACGGGGCGAACAGTTCGTCGAAGCCGGGTTCGCTGTGCAGCGGCCGTAGGCAGGGCTCGGCGGACAGCCGGTGGACCAGCGCGGCCCGCCAGGCGGCGAACAGTCCGGCGTCGGCGCTGCCGGCCGCCATCCGGCCGTCCCAGTCGAGCAGCGTCTCGCGCAGCCGGCGCACCGGCACGGGCTGGTCGGTCAGGTCCAGGCCGCGCAGCAGCCGGCGTAGCCCGGCCAGCGGCACCTGGGAGTCCATGTGCACCAACTCGGGTGCGGCCCCGCCGTCGACCAGCTGGCGGATCCGTCGGGCCCGGTGCGGTGCGGCGAAGTCGACGCCGAGGTCCGCGGTGTCGCCGCCGCGCCGGTCGTTGGCGTTGACTACCACATCGGACACCTCGGCGGCGGGCAGGGCGGCGTACCCGGGTCGCCAGGCGTACCGGGGTTCCCAGCCGGGCACCGGCACCTGCCGGCACCGGTCGTCGCGCATCGGCACCCGGCCGGCGACCAGCCGGCGCACCGCGCCGGAGCGGTCCGCGACCAGCACACTGTTGACCGGCTCCACCCAGTGCCGCAGCGCCCGTTCGACGTCGCCGACCCGGCGGGCCCGCAGCAGCGGCAGCAGCGCGTCGAAGCCCAGCGCCCCGCCGACCCGGCTCGGCGTACGCAGGCTGATCGCCTCACCGGTGCGTAGGTCCACGTCGATCACCGGTCCGCGCGGGGTTTCGACCACCTCGACCGGCACCGGGTCGGCGTCGCGTACCTCGATCAGTTCGGTGTGCGCCGGCACCGGGGCCCAGCCGTCGACCTGGCGGACCAGCACCCGTCCGTCGACCCGGCGCAGCTGTTCGCGGTACAGGTCCTGGTAGTCGGCCATGGCGTTGGTGATCGCCCAGGCGACGTCGCCGGCGTGGCCGAAGTGCGGCAGCCCTGGCACGCCGGGGAAGGCGAACCCGAAGACGTCGAACTCGGGGCAGGTCAGCTGCACCTGCTGGTAGACGTTGGGCAGCTCCAGAATCCGGTGCGGGTCGCCGGCGATGACCGGGAATCCGGTGTTGCTGTTCCGTCCGGTCACCGCCCAGGCGTTGCTGCCCGACGACGCGGGCGGCTCCATGGCGAACAGGTCGACCGCCGCCGGACCGAGGGTCGCGGTGACGTGCGCCCGCCACAGCTTGTTGCCGAAGGTGCCGAACAGCACGTGCTGCACCAGGAACACGCCGAGTGGGGTCCATGGCCGCCAGGTGCCGGCGGTGGTGCCGGTGGCGGCGAACTCGGGTGCCGCGACGGCGCCCTGGGCGAGGCCGTCGTTGACGCCGTCGACGTACGCGCCCACCCAGCGGCGGGTCGCCGGGTCCAGCCGGTGGAAGCAGCGTTCGGCGGTGTCGTCGAGGCGGGCCCGGCGGGCGAACCGGTCCCAGCCGACCTCGGCCCGGCCGAGCCGGCTGGCCAGCGCGCCCTCCGCGCGCCACCGTTCGACCTCGATCTGCCAGGCCCGGTCGTTGGCGGCGGTGTGCCCCTGCAGGTAGGCGAGGTCGTCGACGTCGGCCGCCCACAGGTGCGGTACGCCGTACCCGTCCCGGTGCACCCGCCCGGACCGGCTGGCGGCGTAGCGGGCCGTTTCGGGGCCGGTGCCGGATGGGGCCGTCACGGGGCCGGGGCCGGGGCCGCGACGGTGGCGATCGGATTGTCCTGCGCCCCGACGAAGATCAACGACCCGGCCTGGTCGGTCAGGTCGACCATCTGCAGCGTGTTCCGCAGCTGCAACCGGTTCAGGCAGGAGTGCCGGAAGGTGGGCGCGAAGAAGTCCAACCTGTCCCGCAGCTGCGGGTGGTCGTCGCCGTGCCGGCGGACGCACTCGGCGACCAGCTGCCAGAACCGGTCCGCCGGCAGCACACCGTCGGCGTCCAGGATCGCGGCCAGGAAACGCAGGAAACCGTCGAAGACGTCGGTGAACACGGCCAGGACCCGGAAGTCGTCGTCGACCGGCATCCGGATCCGTTCGACCGTGGCCGGCAGTTCGCGGTCGTGCATGGCGACGACCTCCTCGCCGATGTCCTTCATGAACACCCGGACCGGTACGTGGTCCGCCAGCACGAGGATCAGGTTCTCCCCGTGCGGCATGAACGCCAGGTCGTGGCCGAGCAGGCAGTGCAGCAGCGGGCGCAGGTAGGCCCGCAGGTACCGGGCCAGCCAGTCGGCGGCCGGCAGGCCGGACGCCGCGATCAGCGCGGTGGCCAGGTGCGCGCCGTCGCGGTCGCGGTGCAGCAGGCTGGCCATGGTGGCCAGCCGCTGACCGGGCGCGATCCGGGGCACCGGGCTCTCCCGCCACAACGCGGCGAGCATCCGCTGGTACGCCGAGACCGGCGCTCCGCTGCGGTGGTACGCGTCCCCGGTGTAACCGACCGACGCCAGCTCCCGCAGCACCTCGAACCCGCAGTCGCGCAGTGTGTCGTCGGCGGCGACCAGGTCTGCGACCCAGTCGTTGATCGGCGGGGTGGCCCGCATGTACGCCGGGGACAGCCCGCGCATGAAGCCCATGTTCTGGATGGACAGCGCGGTCTTGACGTAGTGCCGGTGCGGGTGGTCGACGTTGAAGAAGGTGCGGATTGACTGCTGCGCCCGGTACCGGTCCGGACTCGTCCCGACCGGGACGATCGCCCGGGACGCCACGTCGGCGGCGAACGTGACGCCGACCTTGTGTTCCCACTGCCACGGGTGCACCGGCAGGTACCGGTAGCCGCCCGGGTCGAGGCCGAGCCCGCGGAGCTGGTCGGCGAACCGGTGCAGCGTCTCGGCACCCAGTTCGTCGAGGTAGTGGCTCTGCTCGTCGACGCCGTGGCCGGCGGTGAAGGTGCTCAGGTCACGGCGTACCGCCAGCCAGACCAGCCGCACCGGGGCGCCGGCCTCCGGCGCGTACGCCTCGTGGTCGGTCAGGCCGAAGCCGATCCGGCCGTTGTTGGCGACGAACAGCGGGTGGCCTTCGGTCATCGCCGATTCGATGGTCTGGAAGTCGGCCTGCACCAGGTCGGCGGCGCGTTCCCGGCGGTGATGGTGCTTCCAGGCGGCACCGGCCAGGGTGGCGCTGATCTCCTCCAGGTAGGTGCCGAGCAGCTTGGGTGGGATGCCCAACGTCTCCCGCAGTTCGACGACCAGGTCGAGGGCGTTCAGCTCCGCCGGGGTGCCGTCGACCTGGCGGGTCAGTGACGCGGCGTCGATCAGCCAGTGGTCGAGGGCGTACCGGCGGGCCCGGAACAGGTACGCGACCCGGTCGTCGGTCGTCAGCCGGTACCCGTCGCCGCCGGGGCCGGCCGGGAGCGTGTCGTCGGGTAGGGGCTGGATCAGCCGCTCGTGGCTGAACTCGGCGATGGCCTTGGCGACCAGCTGGCGGTGGGCGGCCGCGATCGGGCCCGGCGCGAGGTGGGCGGGGGGTGTCATCGGGCTCTCCGCAGCGGATCCGTCGGCACCGCCCAGCCGGCTGACGCGGAACGCGGACCGGGAACAGAAGCTGAGCCGGGCCTGCTTGTCGGACAGTTGGATCAGCCGGTCGACGACGAAGCCGGCTTCGGCGTTCTTCGCGGCGATCGCCTCGTTGCGCACATCGGGTTCGACGACGACCCGGTGGTGCGCCGGGTCGGCGAAGACGAAGGTCATCACCGTGCGCATCACCGCCGACGTGACCCCGTGCCGGGGCTCGCCGTCCGGCGGTGCGACCAGCACGTGCATCCCGACGTCGCCGGGCTGTACGGGGTAGTGGCCGGCGAGTTCGCTGTGCGCCGGTTCGTAGGTCTCGGTGAGGAACAGCGGTACGCCGTCGAGCCGGCCGAGCCACGCGTGATGATGCGGATTGGCGTCGATGAGCTGGTACTCGCGCCGTACGGTGTCGAGGTCGGCGTCGGGCATTCCCCAGAACACCGACCGGGGGTGGGTGATCCAGGCGTGCAGCAGGCCGGCGTGACCGGCGACGTCGAGCGGTTCGATGGTCATCCGGCCGAGCGGGTCGTCGAGGGTGAACCTGGTCGTCGTGGCGGCAGTCACCGGATGAGCGCCTCCTGCCGCTGCGGGGCCGAACTGTTCGGCGGTGCGGCCTTGTCCGACGGTGCGGCCTTGTCCGACGGTGTGGCGCTGTCCGACGGTGCGCCGAAGTGCTGGAAGGCGATCTTCCGCTCGATCGGGTAGACCTCGTGGCCGAGCATGTTGGCGATGATCACCGAGTTGCGGTAGGGCCCCATGCCCAGGTCGGGTGCGGTGAGGCTGTGGGTGTGCTCCTCGGCGTTCTGTACGAAGATCTCCCGGTCGCCGTGGTCGACGGTGTAGCCGAGCGCCACGTCGAACCGGCCCCGTTCGTCCCACCGGATCCGGTCGCGGACCGGGTCCAGGAACGTCGGCACAGCCGGCCGGTAGCCGGTGGCCAGCACCAGACCCTCGGTGTCCAGGGTGAAGCCTCGGTCCTGTTCCTGGTGGTGCAGGCCGAGCCGGTACCGTCCGGCGTCGGTGTCCCAGTGCGCGCCGGTCAGCGCGGTGCCGGTGAGCAGGGTGGTCGGTACCGGGCCGGCGACGTCCTTGCGGTAGAGCGTGTCGAAGATGCTGTCCACCAGGTCGCCGCTGATGCCCTTGTAGAGGCTGCGCTGGTCCCGGTTGAGTCGGTCCCGGCTGGCCGCAGGCAGGGCGTGGAAGTAGCGGACGTACTCCGGTGAGGTCATCTCCAGGGTGAGCTTGGTGTACTCCATCGGGAAGAACCGGGGCGACCGGGTGACCCAGTTGAGCTGGTAGTCGTGGGCGTCGATCTCCTCCAGTAGGTCGAGGTAGATCTCTGCGGCGCTCTGCCCGCTGCCGACCACGGTGACCGACCCGAGGCTCTGCAGCCGGGCCTTGTTCGCCAGGTAGTCGGCGCTGTGCACGGCAGGGCCGGGCAGGTCCCGGACCACCGCCGGGCGGTACGGCACGGTGCCGATGCCGAGCACCAGCCGCCGGGTCCGTAGCGTCGTGGTCGCCCCGGTGTCGGCCCGGGTGACCCGTACCAGGTAGTCGCCGGTGGCGGCGTCGTGCTCGACCCGGTCGACCCGGCTGCCGAACCGGACGTTGGGCAACTGGGCCGCCGCCCAGCGGCAGTACGCGTCGTACTCGGCGCGCAGCGGGTAGAAGTTCTCCCGGATGTAGAAGCGGTAGAGCCGACCGGTCTGCTTCAGATAGTTGAGGAACGAGTACGGCGACGTCGGGTCGGCCATCGTCACCAGGTCGGCCAGGAACGGCACCTGGATGGTGACTCCCTCGATCATCAGCCCGGGGTGCCAGGCGAACTCGTCGCGCTGCTCCAGGAACACCCCGTCCAGGTCGTCGAGCGGCGCGGTCAGGCAGGCCAGACCGAGGTTGAACGGCCCGAGCCCGACGGCGACGAAGTCATACGTTCGCATTGGCGCACACCTCCGGGGTGACCGGCTCCGGGGCGATCAGCGCCGGATCCCATTCGGCGTCGAGCAGCTCCTGGCCGGTGCGGCGGATCAGCTCGATCACGGTACGCAGGTCCTCGACGGTGGTGTTCGGGTTGAGCAGCGTGAACTTGAGCCAGTAGTGCCCGTCGACGACGGTGCCGGCGATGATCGCGGTGCCGTCGGCGAACAGCCGGGCCCGCAGCCGGGGCAGCAGCCGGTCGCAGTCCTGCACCGGTAGCCAGTCCGGTCGGTACCGGAACAGCACGGTGCTCAGCACCGGTCGCATGACCAGCTCGAAGTCGTCGCACTCGCGGAGCAGACCGTAGGCCTGCTGAGCCAGGTCGACGACCTGGTCGAACATCTCGCCGAGCTGGTCGGCGCCGATCGCCCGCAACGTCATCCACAACTTCAGGGCGTCCAGCCGGCGGGTGGTCTGCAGGCTCTTGTCGACCTGGTTCGGCACGGTCGCGGTTCGTGGGTTCAGGTAGTCGGCGTGCACCGCGACCCGCCGCATGGTCGGCGCGTTCCGGACGATTATGGCGCTGGAGCTGATCGGCTGGAAGAAGCTCTTGTGGAAGTCGACGGTGACCGAGTCGGCGGCGGCGATGCCGTCGAGCAGGTGCCGGTGGCGGGTGGAGACCAGCAGGCCGCAGCCGTACGCCGCGTCGACGTGCAGCCACACCGCCCGGTCGCGGCAGACGGTGCCGATCGCGGCGAGCGGGTCGACACAGCCGCGGTCGGTGGTGCCGGCGGTGGCGACGACCGCCATCGGCACCAGGTCCTGGTCGAGCAGCCGGTCGATCTCGGCGTCGAGCGCCACCGGGTCCATCCGGCCGGCGCCGTCGGTGGCGACCGGGACGACCGCGTCGGCGGCGAGCCCGAGCAGACCGGCGGACTTGCCGACGCTGAAGTGGCTCTCCGCCGTGGCCAGGACCCGCAGCCGGGGCAGCATCGTGTCCCGGTCGGCGTCGGCGCGGACCAGGCGGTCCTCCCGGGCCAGTAGCAGACCGTGCAGGTTCGACTGGGTGCCACCGCTGGTGAAGACGCCGTCGGCGGTCGGGCCGAACCCGATCCGCTCGGCCGTCCAGGCGATCAGCCGTCGCTCGATGAGCGTGCCGGTGGTGCTCTGGTCCCAGGTGTCGACCGAGGTGTTGACGGCGGCGAGCAGCAGTTCGGCGTTGAGCGCGGGGATCGCCACCGGGCAGTTCAGGTGGGCCAGGTAGGTGGGTTCGTGGAACCACACCGCGTGGTCCAGGTACAGGCCGGCGACCTCGTCCAGCGCGGCGTCGGTGGTGCCGAGCGGTGCGTCCAGGTCGACGCCGTCGACCTTGGCCTGCAGTGGTGCCACGGCGCCGCCGGAGTACGGCTGGCGGACCGCCCGTACGCGGTCGGCGAGAACCGCTGCGGTCCGGTCGATGCTGGACACATAGGTGTCCAGCGTGTGCCGGCCGAACAGATGCGGGTACATTGGCCTCTCCAACACCGCCTCCATAAGGGTAACCTAACCTAACTTAGGCGAGGCTACTGGGAGGGCCGGTGAAACGGAACTGGGCAGGACCCCTTCTCCACGGGGTACGGGGCCGGCGGGTGCGTCCCACACCCCTCGGCGGGACCGCTGTCGTACGTCGTGACCAGCGGATTCATGCCGTCAGCGGAGGCCGAGCGAGTGCTTGTGACCTGCATCCCACCAGGTGGATTACCCAGTGGATTCCGGGGCGGCCGCTCGGCGTCGGCGGGAGGGCGGCCGGATGACCGCTGCCGTCGCCGCCCGCGGGCGGACCATGTCGACCCTGACCGCGCTGTACGTCACCCAGTACCTGGGATTCGGGTTCATCACCGTCGGGCTGGCCAGCATCCTGCGCGCCGGCGGCACCTCGCTGGACACGCTCGCGTTGCTCAACCTGATCGGCCTGATCTGGCCGGTGAAGTTCCTCTGGGCACCGGTCCTGGACCGGTACGGCCCACGGCGCGGCGGCCACTACCGCTCCTGGCTGCTGGTGCTGCAGAGCGGCATGGTGCTGGCCCTGCTGGCCCTGCTCGCGGCCGACCCGGCCACCGGGCGGATCGGCCCGGTGGTGCTGATCTGCGCGCTGTTCGTCTTTCTGTCCGCCACCCAGGACATTGCCGCCGACGCGGTCGCGGTGCGGATGCTGGCCGACTCGGTCCGGGGTACCGGCAACGGGATCCAGGTGTCGGCGAGCTACCTCGGCAGCATTCTGGGCGGCGGCGTCTGCGTGGTGGTCTACGACCGGCTCGGCTGGCAGGCGGCGGTCGGCCTGCTCGCCGCGCTCACCGCGACCGGGCTGCTGGTGGTGTGGCGGTTCCGCGAGCCCGAGCGGATCGCCCGGCCGGCCGGGGCGCGTCAGGCGTACGGTGCGCTGCTGTCCGTCCTCGGCCAGCCCGGCTGCCGCCGCTGGGCGCTCGGCGTGGTGCCCCTGCTCTACATGGGAGCCGGGGCGGCCTACGGCCTGGTGTCGCCGGCCCTGGTCGACGCCGGCTGGTCGTTGCAGCGGATCGGCTTCGTGACCGGGATCGTCACCAGTGTCCCGGCCGTCGTCGCCGGGCTGGTGGCCGGTGGCCTGGTCGACCGGATCGGGCGGGCCGGAGTGCTGGTGGCCGGCGGCGGGTCGCTGGCCGTCGCCACCGTGCTGCTGCTGCCGATGCTCACCGGACGGGCCGCCGGCGGCTTCACCACGGTCGCGTTGTGCTGCTTCATGGCCGCGTACACGGTGGCGAACGTCGCGCTGTACACGGTGAACATGGACTACTCCCGGCCGGGCACCGGGGGTACCGACTTCACTGTGCTGTCGTCGTTCGGGCTGGTCTGCTCCTACCTGGCTGCGGCGCTCGGCCTGACGGCGGCGGCCCGGGTCGGCTACCCGGCGGTCGCGGTGGCCGCGATCGTGCTGGTCCTCGCCGGAGTCGCCGTCGGCGTCCGCCACCAGCGCCGGTACCGGCCCGCGACCGGTCCGGCGCCGTTCCCGGGACCGACCGGATCACCAGGGCAACGGTCGGACGAACATGGCGTGCCGGCGCCAGCCGAGGAAGGGCACCAGGTCGCCGACGTGCTGCCAGCCCAGCACCCGCATGCTGCGCAGCACCCGGGAGTTGGAATCGGCGACCGCCAGTGACACCCGTTCCTCGGTGCGGCTGGCCAGCAGTTGGGAGAACAGCGGCACGCCGACCTGCTGACGTTGGAACTCGGGCAGCACGAACGCCTCGCAGACGGCGAAGGTCCGCCCCGGCCACTCCCGGGCAAGGTCCGGGTCGGCACCCGACCTCAGGTCGCGCCACCAGAGCGTCTCCGGCGGCAGCGGACACCCCATCACCGTCCCGACCAGCTGGTCGCCGACGTAGCCGACGGTGGCGGCGAATCCGGGTGCCTGCGCCGTCCACTCCAGCCGTTGCTCCACCGACGGCTCGGTGTGGTCGGTCAGGTGCAGGTCCTTGGCGTGCACCTGGCGGTAGACCTTCGCGAGAGCATCGATCTGTACCTGGTCGGTGAGCACCACCCGGTGGCGGCCGGTACCGGTCTCCGTCGTACGTTCGAGGCCCATCCCACTCCCTTCAGTGATGAGGTGAGCCTAACCTAACTGTATGCCCGGGTTCTGCCAAGGCCGACGGTCCCGGCGACCGGCGGCCGGTGCCCGGCCATCGCCGGGGCCGCGTCCGGCACGACCCGGTGCCCGACCAGCAGCCGGTGCAGACCGATCCCGGTCGCGGCGACCAGGACCGCGTTGCGGGCGGCCAGCAGCACGACCCCCGGCCAGCCCGGCGTGCCGATCACGTCCGGATAGAACCACGGGAAGTAGGCACTGGTCAGTACGGTCGCCACGACGATCAGCAGGGCCGGTGCCCGTTGTGTGGTGTCCCGGCGGGTCAGAGACCGTGGCGTAGCCGGTCCGCGTCGACTCGGCGAGCCAGCCGACCGCGACGAACAACGCCGCCGCGCCCGGCGGGTACTGCCACATCGGGTCGGCGCCCGGCACCCGGCCGTCGCGCAGCTGCCCGCTCCACCGTCGGTACAGGTCGACGTCGGCGAACACCTCACCGGCGTCCAACCCGGGAACGAGCTGTGCGTAGACCGCCATCAGCGCGGCCCGGGTGATCAGCCACACCAGGACCGTGGCCGGCGCCGCCCACCGGCTCCGTAGGAGTCTCATCCGCGTCGGCAGCGTCAGCTCGACGGCGGTGCGACCAGCTGCGGGCCGGGCCGACCGCGCAGCACCCGCAGCGCGACGGCCGGGCGGACCACTGCGGACAACGGTGCGACCAGGTGGAACACGTCGGTCAGGGCGCGCTGCACGTACGGATCGCGGTTGGCCACGTCGGCTGCCCGGTCCAGGTACCAGCGGGACAGTCCACCGCCGCGCCGTGGCCGTGGCCCGACGGTCGTCGGGTACCGCAGGTCGGCGCCGGTGGCGATCAGCCAGGCGGTCTCGCTGCAGTCGGCCACCCGGGCCTGCGCCGCGCGGCCCAGCGTGCCACCGCTGTCGCGCAGCTGCTCGGCCAGCACCACCGCCGTCCGGGCAGCCACGGCCATTCCCTGGCCGTAGACCGGGTTGAAGGTGCACGAGGCGTCGCCGACCACCGCGAACCCGTCCGGCCAGCGTGGCATCGCCTCGTACCGGCGGCGATGGTTGGCGGTGTTGCGGAACCCGTGAATCGGTGAGTCGGGCGTGGCGTCGCGGATCGCCTGGTGAATCAGCGGGCTGCGCAGCCCGCGGGCGAACTCCAGGAAACCGGCCTCATCGGTCGGCGGGTGGTCCCCGCCGAGTCCGCCGAGGGTCACCATCCACCGTCCGTTCTCGATCGGGTAGATCACCCCGCCCCGACCAGAGCGTGGCGGCTGCGGCATCACCACGATGTTCTTCCACCCGTTACTGGCGCCCGGCGGCAGCAGGTAGCGCCGGCTCGCGTAGCCGAGTCCGGAGTCGACCCGGGTCTCGTCGGGGCGGCCGTAGCCGAGCTCGGCCAACCAGTCCGGCACGTGTGAGCCGCGGCCGCTGGCGTCCACCACCAGGTCGGCCGGCAGGTTCCGCTCGGCGGCACCCGCCGCGCGGGGACGCATCCGTACGCCGGTGACCGCGTCGCGGCCGTCGGCGCCGAGCAGCCCGACCACGTCGTGGGCCGGCTCGAACCGGATGCGTGGATCGACGGCCAGCCGCTGACGCACCGTCCAGTCGAGCAGTTCCCGGCTGGTCCCGACCAGCTGGTGGGTCGCCGGGAACCGTTCCCGCCAGCCGGTCGCTGTGAGGTACAGGACGTCGGTCGGCGCGTCGACCCGGACCGCGCCGGCGGCGTGCAGTTCGGCGATCAGACCGGGGAAGAGCTGATCGAGCGCGCGCTGCCCGGCGGTGATCAGCACGTGCAGATGGTGCGCCTGCGGGACGCCGGCGCGGACCTGCGGCGTGTCGGGGAACCGGTCGCGGTCGACGACGGTCACCCGGTCGACGTGTTCGGCGAGGGCGCGGGCCGCGCACAGCCCGGCGAGACTGCCGCCGATGACGACCGCGTGCCGGGTGGCGGGAACGGATCGGACCATGCCGCTATCTTCGTCGATCGGTCCGATGTGCACCACCGGGCATCCGCCGGTACACCGGGGCGAGTCGGCGGTGCAGCTCCCGGTAGACGTCGAAGAGTTCGTCGTAGCGGACGCGGTGCGCCGCCGTCGGGGCGAACACCTGGTCGGTCCGCAGCAACGCCGGGATCTGCCCGAACGTCAGCTGCCCGGTGCCGACCGCGCCGATCCAGCCGGCGCCACGGGCGTTGACCGCGACCGGGTCCGGGTCCCGACGCACCTCGACGCCGAGCACGTCGGCGAAGATCTGGCACCAGGCCGTCGACCGGGCACCGCCACCGGTGACCGTCAACGAGGTCACCGGGGTGCCGAGGAACCGGTCGACCGCCGCCGACAGCCACCGGGTGTTCAACGCGACGCCTTCGAAGACGGCCCGCAACAGATCCGAGCGGTTGGTGTCGAGCGAGATGTTGACAAACGCGGCACGCAGGTCCGGATCGTCGACCGGGGCGCGTTCGCCGTACAGCCACGGCAGGTAGAGCACCCCGTTCGCGCCGGCCGGCACGGTCGGCAGGATCGCGTCGAACGCGTCGAAGATCGACGTCTCGTCGGTGGCGAGGCGGCCGGCACCGACCAGCGGATCGTCGTACTCGACGATCTTGTCCTTCAGCCAGGTCAGGTTCGCCCCGGCGGTGGCCTGCAGCGCGGTCATCAGGTACCGGTCGCCGATCGCGCACGGCACGGCGGCGATCTGCGCGACCGGGTCGGTCTTCTTGCGCCGCACGTGCGCCGCGATCCACGACGAGGTACCCAGGTACAGGTGCGGGTCGTCGTCGGCGGTGGTGCCGGCGCCGATCGCCGCCGCCGTGGTGTCGATCGCCCCGGCCACCACCTGGACGGTCGGCGGCAGACCGAGGTGGGCGGCGGCGTCCGGGCACAGCGTGCCGATCACCTCGGTGCAGGCCACGATCGGCGGCAGTTTGTCCGCGTCGATGCCGCAGTCGGCGACCAGGGCGGGGGAGTAGCGGACCCGGTCGGGTCGGCGGTTGTCCGTCACCCACGAGGTGAGGATCGAGTCGACCGTGGCCACCGTACGGCCGGTCAGCTTGAGGTTGATCCAGTCCAGCGCGTTGAGGAAGGTCGCGGTCCGCGCGTACACCTGCGGCATGGTGTCGCGGACCAGCAGCATGTGTGCGGCCGGGTCCTTACCGGTGGCGGACGGCATCCCGCCGGTCAGCCGCAGCCAGCGGACGATCCGGCGGACCGACATTCCGCCGTACGCCGGAAAGCCGCCGAACTGCCGACGCAGGTGCGCCGCACCGCGCATGTCCAACCAGGTGATACAGCGGGTGAGGGGTTCACCGGCGGCGTCCACCGCGATGGTCCCCTCACCCTGCGCGGACGAGCAGACGGTGGTGACCGCCCGCAGGTGTTCCGGATGAGCCCGGCCGAGTTCGGCGACCACCTCGGCGAGCGCCCGCCACCAGTCGTGCGGGTCCTGCTCGGCACCGCCGCCGGGCAGCACCACCAGCGGCACCGGCCGCTGAGCCCAGCCGGTCACCGTGCCGTCCACTGCGACCAGCGCCGCCTTCATCCCGGAGGTGCCCAGGTCGATCGCGAGAACCTGCGGGGGCGTGGCCGGCACCGGGTCAGACCCCTTCCACCTGCGCGAACACCCGGTCGAAACGGTCCAGCGCGGAGTCGATCACCTCGTCGGTGTCGGCCATCGAGGTGTACATCCGGGAGCCGGCCAGGGTGACGACACCGTGCGCCGTGTACGCCGCACCCATCTGCTCCATCAGCCGCTTGCGGGACTTGTTCTCCCTGAGCAGCTTGATCGGGTTGCGCATGTCGAGCAGCATGACGCCACTGCACTCCAGATGCACGATCGACCCCTGGTTGTAGGCCACGTACGGCAGACCGTACCGGTCGATCAGCCGCTGCAGCCCCCGGGTGAGCCGGTCCCCGGCCCGACCGGCGATCACCGGGGCGTTCGTCCGGGCCATCTCGGCGATGGCGAAGTAGCCGGCCGCGCAGGACAGTGGGTTCGCCGACAGGGTGCCGCCGACCTGGATGTGCGTCCCGCCGCGCCCGTCGAGCCCGGCGCCGAAGACGGCCATCACCTCGGCCCGCCCGCCGACGCCGCCGGCCATCGGGTAGCCGCCGGAGACCGCCTTGCCGAACACGGTCAGGTCGGGGATGACGCCGAAGTAGCCGGCCGCCCCGCCGAGCCCGACCCGGAACCCGGTGACCACCTCGTCGAAGATCAGCAGCGCGCCGAACTCGTCGCACAACGCGCGGACCCGGGCGTTGAAGTCACGTGGCACCGGTCGGGTGCCGGACTCGGGGCCGAGCGGCTCGACGATCACCGCGGCGGTGCCGCCGCGGACCCGGTTCTCGATCAGTTTGCGGCGCAACGCGCCGAGATCGTGCGGGAACGCCTCCCGGGTGTTGGCGGTGGCGCCGAACGGGATGCCCTTGGCGTTCATCCGGTACGTGCCGGGCACTCGCAGCCCGTACACCATCGTGTCGGACCAGCCGTGGTAGGCGCCGCCGACCTTGATCACCATGTGCTTGCCGGTGAAGGCGCGGGCACCCCGGACCGCCGCCATCACCGCCTCGGTGCCGGAGCCGAGCGACCGGTACATCTCGATGTGCGGCAGGTACCGGTGGATGATCTCGGCGAGCTTCAGCTCGTACTCGTGGAACAGCCCGGTCACCGGCCCCGACTCCTTCACCACCGCGGCAACCTGCTCGTTGACCGGGCCGTAGTTGCTGCCCAGGATCGTCGGGCCACCGGCCTGCAGGAAGTCGATGTAGGTGTTGCCGTCGCGGTCGGTCAGGTAGGCGCCGTCGGCCGCGTCAATCGCCAACGGGAACGGGTAGTTGAAGGCCAGGTTGTGCTGCACCCCGCCCGGGATGCGGCGTTTTGCCCGTTCGGTGATCTCCTTGCTGGCCCGGCACCGGTCGTTGAAGTAGCCGAGCACGTCGAGCATCGCGTCGTGACGCAACCCGCGTACCGGCTGAGCGACCAGGGCCTTGAGCCGGCGCATCGTGTCGTCGACGTCGAGGTACTCGGTGATCGCGTAGCCGAGTCGCGCGGACTCGCTGCCCGGGGTCTGCACGGTGGTGGTGTCGGCGACCGGCGGCCCGGCGGCGGCGATCGCCGCCGCCACCGCGTCCGCACTGGGCAGTTGCTCATCTGCGGGCACCCGCACCGGCGGAACCGCCTCGGTGATCTGCGCGGCGATCCGCTTCTCATCGGCGCGCAGCTTGGTGAACGCGACCTCCCGGACCGCGGTCGGGATGGTGTAGACCTTGCCGGCTTCGCTGGTCAACGCCAGGAGATAGGCGATCGACACTTTCTCCAGCAGTGCCATGTTGAACACCGCGCGGTCCGGTTCGGTCCCCAGCGCGACGACCCCGTGGTTGGCGATGATGAACGCGTTGTCGCCGCTAGCCACCTTCTTCTGCACGTTGCGGGCCAGCATCCCGGTGCCGGACGGGGCGTAGTCGACGATCGCCACCTCGCGGCCGAGGAAGCGCACCTGCTCGTCGGTGAGCGCAGGGATCGGACGGCGCAGGAACGCCAGGGCCGAGGCGTACGGCTGGTGGGTGTGCACGATCGCGTTGACGTCGGGCCGCTGCCGGTAGATGTTGGCGTGCATCCCGGCCTCGATCGATGGCGCGAGGTCACTACCGGTGCCGTCGGGTACGTGCGTACCGTCGAAGTCGACCAGGCAGACGTCCTCGATCCGCATCCGGTCGTAGTCGTAGTTGCTCGGCGTGACGGCGTACAGCCGGTGCCCCGGAACCCGGACCGACACGTTGCCCTCGGTGGCCTTCAGATAGCCCCGGTCCAGCATGGTTCGACACATCTCGACGACGTGTCGGCGGGAAGTGTGGTGGTCCATGGCGGGTCCTCCGGTCCTCCGGGGTACGCGGCGAAGAACCTATCCTCGCTGCCGGCCGGCGCTGGGACACCGTCCCGCCGGCAGCGGAAAACAGCGACCGGATTGTCACCATGTGACAATCCTCGCCTGCGTACGCTGCCGTCTACCCGCTGCTCTGGGCCGGATTCCCCGACCGGATTGTCGCCACGTGACAGGATGGCGGGGTGCCCGTCCGTCCGGTGACCGTCACCCCCTGGCAGCGGCTACCCGTCGAGCTGGCCCCGGCAATGCGGCCCCGGCTGGCGGCGGTGGTCGACACGGTGGCCGCCGCGGTGACCGAACTGACCCCTGAGTTCGTCGGGATCGACGACCCGAAACTCCAGGCCGACGTCCGGACCGCGGTCGACGTGGCCCTCCAGCGTTTCCTGGATCTGGTCGGCACCACCGAGCCGGCGTTGCCGCCCCGGGTGCGGGAGGTCTTCGTCGCGCTCGGCGCGGCCGAGGCCCGGGAGGACCGTGGCCCCCAGGCACTGCTCGCCGCCCTGCGGGTGGCCGGCCGACTGCTGCTGCGTCAGGTCGGTCAGGCGCTCGCCACGGTGCGACCGGTCGACGCCGAGGCCCTTGCCGACTGCGCCGACGCGGTCACCGGCTTCGTCGACGATTTGGCTGCGGCCGGCACCGACGGGTTCGCCCGCCAGCTGCGCGAACAGTCCGGTGAGGGCGACCGGGCCCGCCGGCAGCTCGGCGAACTGCTGCTGGTCGGCGGAGCCGGCGCCGCCACCGTCGCGGCGGCCGCCGCCCGGGCCGGCTGGCGGGACCTGGCCACCGTGCTGCCGGTCGTGCTGCCGGCCCGGCAGGCCCGCGACGCACGGTTCCGGTTCGGTACCGACGGGATCGTGGTCGACCGGGGCCGCGACGCCGTACTGCTGCTGCGCGCCGGCCCCCGGACCACCCGACCGGCGCTGGCCGACGCACTGCGCGGCTGGCGGGCCACGGTGGGCCCGGCGTTGCCCTGGCCGCAGGTGCCCCAGGCGGTACGACTTGCCGAGCTCGCGGCGACCGTCGTCCGGACCGGCGGAGCCGACCAGGGCGGTCCCGTCGACCGTACCGCCGTCTTCGCCGAGGACCACCTCACCGTGCTGGCGCTGCACGGCCAGCCCGACGCGCTGGCGGTGCTGACCGGCCGCCGGCTGGCGCCCTTCGCCGCGCTGCCGCCCGCCCAGCGCGACGGACTGCTGCGTACGCTGCACAGCTGGCTGCGGCACTGGGGGTCCAGGTCGGCGGTCGCCGCCGACCTGTTCATCCATCCCCAGACCGTCAGCTACCGGCTCAGGCGGCTGCGGACGCTGCTCGGCGGCGACCTGGACGACCCGGACCGACGGTTCGAGCTGCTGGTGGTGCTCGCCGCCGCTGACCCCCGCTGACCGGTCCTGCGCCGGCCGGTCGGTGGTAGCGGCGCTGCCGCCACGCCGACTCGCGGGCCTCGTGGGTCAGCCGCTCGTGCATCGACGCCTCCCGCAGCCGCCGGCGGGACTTCCGCAGCAGCACCAGCTCGGCCAGGACCAGGCCGACGCACACCACGGCCAGCAGCGCGGTACCAGCCAGCGCCGGCGCCCGGGCGGCGACCGGAACGAGCCCGACCAGCACACCGACGACCGCGACCCGGGTGACGGTGACCGTGCCGAGCATCCGGGCCTGGAACCCCACCTGGGCGACAAAGAACAACGTGGCGTGGAACGCCTGCAGCGCGGCCGGCGCGACCAGGTCGAAGTGTGACCACCACAGGGCGGCGGCGACCGCCACCGCGAAGGTCGCGCCGCCACCCGCCGGCCAGGTGACCGGCCGGGCGATCAGGTCGCTGCCGACGCCGACCGACACGATCAGTTCGGCCAGCGCGATCATCAGGATGAGTTCGAACCGCTCCACCCAGTGGTTGGCCGCCCGCACCGCCCATCCCCAGGTGGTCAGCAGGTATCCGGCGGCGTACTCGACCGTCAGCGCGGCCAGCCAACAGCCGACCTGCAACGCGAACACGACGTTCGACGACAGACCCAGGTACGGCAGCAGGTGCAGGCCCCGGACGACCAGGTAGCAGCCGGCCATCAGCAGCGGACCGGGCAGGCCGCTCGGCTTGTCGGTGAACGCCTGCGGGATGGTCAGCGCGGCGGTGAAGACCGCTGCCATCGCCGCGAACATCACCAGCGGGGCGATGCCCTCCCGAGCCGGATTCGGTTGGCGAGCATCAGGTGTGAACACCACGCCCACCACAGCAGCGCCAGGATCAGCATCCCGGCGACGAGACCCTGGCCGGTGAGGTCACCCGGGCGATGTTGTAGAACGCGAAGACGAAGACCAGGTCGAAGAAGATCTCCAGCCGGTCGACCCGGGCGCCGGGACGGACCGAGCGCAGCCCGCCGCGCGTCGGCCGGGTCTCGTCCATGCCTGCCTCCGCAGCGGCCTCGCGGTACCTGCGTCCGGACGTACCGACCCAGACCCGTCGGTGTGCGCTTGTTCACCTACGGTGATCGTAGTTCGTTGACGGGTGGCGGACCGAAAATCGACGCCGGGCAGTGGTCGGGCCGCCGTCGGCCCGGGCCGGCCGACAGCTGATACGGACTGGAAAACCCGGAAATGGCCCGATGGATCTCGTCGCTGTGCACCAGTGCGATCATCCCGTGGCACTGTCTGGACTCGATGATCCCACTTACAGTTGCCGTGCCAGCATTCGTGTTCGCGGGCGCGCCTGTCCGGTGTGTCCGTCATCTCGCTGAAGGGTCGTGCAAATGACGGCAACTATCGGACAGTCGGGCGATGTACGAGCCGATGTGGAAAACGCCAACATCGCCCGAATCTACGACTATTACCTTGGTGGACTGTACAACTTCGCGATCGACCGTGAGCGGGCCGAACGCATCAAGCTGATGCTGCCCAGCGTCGACCTGCTCGCCCGGAGCAACCGCGACTGGCTGCGCCGTTCGGTGCGCTACCTGGTCGGCCGGGGCGTGCGGCAGCTCATCGACATCGCCTCAGGACTGCCGACGGTCGGCAACACGCACGAGGTGGCGCACGCCCTGGATCCGCAGGCCCGGGTGATCTACGTGGACAACGACCATTCGGCTGTCGTCCATGGTGACGACATCCTCGCCACGGAACCGCTGGTGGCGATGGCTGAGGTCGATGGCAAGTACCCCGACCAGGTGTGGTCGCATCCGGCGGTCCGCGAGCTGATCGACCTGTCGCAGCCGGTCGGCATCGTCCTCGGCGGGCTGCTCGTCTTCGTGCAGGACGACGAGGATCCGGCCGGGCTCGTCGCGGCCTACCGGGACGCGCTTGCACCGGGCAGCTACATCGCGATGTCGCACCTCAGCGCGGACACCGCGGACGAGGAGACCCGTGGGCAGGTGGACCGGATGGTCGCCGCCTACCGGGCCGGCGTCGGCGCGAACCTCTACGTCCGGGACAAGGCCACCATCACCTCCTGGTTCGACGGGATGGAGTTGGTCGAGCCCGGCGTGACCCTGATGGCGGACTGGCGGCCCGACCCGGGTCTCGACGTGGACGCACAGACTCCGTCCCGGCAGCTCGGCTACGGCGGGATGGCCCGCGTCGGATAACCGATCCGGTATGAGCGGTTCGGTATCCTCCCCGGCTCTTGACCGGACACTTCGGACGTCGCACGCCTGGCGCAGGAGCCGACGCGACGGCGTCCGAAGGTCGGTCGGGAGCCGCCTGACGGGCAGCCGGCGGCGGCGATCGCAGCGACGGCAGGGGAGGCCCGGATGCGAACCCGATGGACGACAGCCGCTGTCACACTGGCCCTGGTCGGCGGGCTGCTCGCCAGACTACCCGGGGCGTCGTCGGCTCACGACCCCGACACACCCGCCGGCCGGTCCTCGGCCGTGGCCTTCATGGCCCAGCGGGAGCCAACCCAGCAGCTCACCGCGCTGGCGCAGGTGAACTGCAGCAACGGCCAGGCCGGCGGCTACCCATGCCGCAACGTGGACCTGATGGCCTTCCTGCCACTGAGCCAGATCGGCGGCAGCCAGGCCAACGACATCTGGGGCTGGACGGATCCGGGCACCGGCCGCGAGTACGCGATCGTCGGGCGCCGCAACGGCACCTCGTTTGTCGATGTCACCGATGCCACCGCGCCGGTGTACCTCGGCAACCTGCCGGCCTACCAGAACCGGACCGCGATCTGGCGCGACATAAAGGTCCACCGCAACCACGCCTTCGTCGTCGCCGACGTCCGTGGCCACGGAATGCAGGTGTTCGACCTGACCCGGCTGCGCGGCGTGGGTAGCCCGCAGACCTTCACTGCGGACGCGCACTACAACCGGTTCGGCAACTCGCACAACATCGCGATCAACGAGCAGACCGGATACGCGTACGCGGTGGGATCGAACACCTGCCGGGGCGGCCTGCACATGATCGACATCAGGACGCCCACATCTCCGGCCTACGCCGGATGCGTCAACCAGGACGGCTACACCCACGACACCCAGTGCGTCGTCTACCAGGGCCCGGACAGCGCCTACACCGGCCGGGAGATCTGCGTCAGCTCCAACGAGGACACCGTAACCATCGTCGACGTGACCAGCAAGGCCAGTCCTCGGCAGATCGTCCGGGCCGCGTACTCCGGCCGGCAGTACACCCATCAGGGCTGGCTCACCGACAACCACCGGTACTTCGTCCTCGACGACGAGCTGGACGAGACCCGCGCCGGTGGCGGGACGAGGACCTTCGTCTTCGACCTGTACGACCTTGACGCGCCCCGGCACATCGGTACCCATACCTCCTCGGCGGCGGCCACCGACCACAACCAGTACGTCAAGGGCAACTACAGCTACCAGGCCAACTACCGGGCCGGACTGCGCATCCTCGACCTGAGCGGCATCGCCGCCGGGACGCTGACCGAAGCTGGGTACTTCGACGTCTACCCGTCGAGCGACTCCGCCTCGATGAACGGGGCATGGAGTGTGTACCCGTACTTCGCCAGCGGAACGGTGGTGGTCAGCGGCATCGAGCAAGGGCTGTTCGTGCTCCGGCCGAACCTGCCCGCTGTCACGTCGGCCGCAGACCGGCCGGTGACCGTCGACCGCCGGATTCCGGTCTGATGACGACCTCCACCACCCGACACACGACCCCGCCGGCTGCCGCGCCGGCGGGGTCGCCGGCTGCCGCCCCGCCAGGGTCGCCGGGTGCTGCCCCGGCACCGACCGGCCGCCGACCGACCAGCCGGATCGTCACGGCCGCGACGCTGACCCTGCTGGTCGCCGCCGCCGGGTTCGTCGCCGGCCGGGCGACCGGCCCGGCTGCCGGTACGTCGGCGGTCGGCGGGTCCACCGCCGCCCACGCCGGACATGTGGTCGGCGGTCTCGGTGTCAGCCAGGACGGATACCGGCTGGATCTGCTGGATGCTCCGACCACCGCCGAGGCCGCCGCCGAGCTGGCCTTTCGGATCCTCGGCCCGGACGGTGCACCGTTGACCGGCTACCGGCGTAACCACGAGCGGGATCTGCACCTGGTCGTGGTCGGCCGGGACTTCGCCGGCTACCAGCACCTGCACCCGCAGCGGGACCCGGCCGGCACCTGGCGGGTGGGCATCACCCTGCCCGGCGGCGGCGCCTACCGGATGATCGCCGACTTCGTCCCGGCCGGTGCCGACACGTCGTTGACGCTCGGCGCGGACCTGCTGGTCACCGGCGGGTACACGATCCGCCCGGCTGCCCCGGTGGACGAAGCGACCGTCCTGGTCGACGGCTACACAGTCACCCTGGACGGCGGACTGCGTCCAGGTGAGGCCTCCCAGGTACTGGTCTGGCTCGGCCGCGACGGCGAGCCGGTGCCGGACCTGGAGCCGTATCTCGGCTCGTTCGGCCACCTCGTCGCGCTGCGCCACGGCGACCTCGGCTACCTGCACGTGCATCCGGCCCCGGCGACCAACCCGAGCTCGGTGGTGGCGTTCGCCGTCCAGGTCCCGTCGGCCGGCACCTACCAGCTGTTCTTCGAATTCCAGCACGGTCAGGTGGTGCGGACCGCAGAGTTCAGTGTCACCGCGATCTGACCAGCACCGGTCAACCTCCCGGCCCGGTCCCGCGTCTTGGCGGTGTCCGCTCGACCAGGAGGTTTCCCGTGACCGTCACCCCTAATCCGGGCAGTTCCGAACCGCTGTGGTCGGTGGGCGGCATCACCGCCGCAGTCACCGCGCTGCTGGGCGTGGTGACCGCGTTCGGCCTGCCGCTCACCGAGGCACAACAGGCCGCGGTCCTCGGCCTCGCCGCGGTCCTCGCTCCGCTCATCGTCGCGCTGGTAGGCCGTGCCCGGGTGTACGCGCCGGCGACCGTCGAACGACTGGTCGGTGAGACCGCCCCGGAGGCCGACAGGTGAGCCGTTCCGGTACCTGCCGGCGCCGGCGCCGTCGGCGACCGCGAGAACACGCTCCGGCGGATGGTGGACAATCGGCCGGTGCCGTGACGCGGTGGGAGGTGGCGGGTGCGGATCCTGCTGGTCGACAACTACGACTCCTACACGTACAACCTCTTCCAGCTGCTCGCGGCGGTCGCCGGCAGCGAGCCGACCGTGCTGGCCAACGACGACCCCCGGCTCGCCGCCGTCGACCAGATCGCCGCGCAGTGCGTGGTGATCTCGCCCGGCCCAGGTCGGCCGCACCGGGTGACCGACCTCGGCTGGGGGTGGGAATTGCTCGACCGTCGGCGTGATCTGCCGGTGCTCGGGGTGTGCCTCGGTCACCAGGCGATCGCGTTGCACGCCGGCGCGCGGGTCGACCAGCGACGGGCCCGGCACGGCCAGGTCGACCGGGTGCGGCACACCGGCACCGGACTGTTCGCCGGCATACCCCAGGGTTTCGCGGCGGTCCGGTACCACTCGCTGCAGGTGACCGAACCGGTGCCGGCGGACCTCATGGTGAGCGCGAGGGCCGCCGACGGCACGGTGATGGCGGTGACGCACCGTCGGTTGCCCCGCTGGGGTGTGCAGTTCCATCCGGAGTCGATCGGCACCGAACACGGCGCCCGGTTGGTCGGCAACTTCCTGGCCCTGGCGCGGGCCGTCGGGCCAGCCACCGCCACTGATACCGCCACCGTCCGTCCGGTGACGGCCGGGCCGCGCCGCGCCGCCACCGCGTCGGTGACAACCCGGCAGCCGGCCCCTGACCCTGCGGCTGCCGACCCCGGCTGGCGGTGCGACGTGACGGTCGTCGACACGGAGATCGACACCGAGGCGGCCTTCCTGGAGCTGTACGCCGACGCACAGTACGCGTACTGGCTCGACGGCGCCGACGTCGCGGCCGGGCGTTCCCGGTTCTCCTTCCTCGGTGACGCCGACGGACCGCTGGCCGAGGTGCTCAGCTACCGGGTCGGCAGCGGCCGGGTCGAGGTGCGCCGGCCGGCCCGTCCGGTCGAGCAGGAGCCCGGCGGCATACTCGACGTGCTGCGCCAGCGGTTGGCGCGGCGGCGGATGCCCCCAGCCGAGCTGCCGTTCGACTTCGCCGGCGGCTACGTCGGCTATCTCGGCTACGAAATGAAGGCCGACTGCGCGCCCACCACCGCCCGCCGGGCCGACACCCCCGACGCGGTCTGGATCTTCGCCGACCGGCTGGTGGCCGTCGACCATTTACACCGGCGCACCTACCTGGTGGCGCTGAGCGTCGACGACGCCGGGCAGCGCGCCGCCCGGGACTGGCTGGCGGCGACGGCGACCCGGCTGCGGGTGGTGCCGTCGTCGGCGCGGCCCGGGCCGTCCGGCAAGTCGGCGGCACCGCCCGCCGGGACGGACCTGCGGCGGTGGGTGACGTCCGCCCGCGACCGCAGCCACTACCTCGCTGACGTCGACGCGGCCCGCACTCAGCTGCGCCGCGGCGAGAGCTACGAGATCTGCCTGACCAACCAGTTGCGGCTGCCACCGGTCGCGGATCCGCTGGCCTACTACCAGACGCTGCGCCGGACCAACCCCGCGCCCTACGCCGCCTACCTGCGGCTGGACGACATCGCCGTGGCCAGCTCCTCACCGGAACGGTTCCTGCGCATCCGCCCGGACGGCCGGGTCGACAGTAGCCCGGTGAAGGGCACCTCGGCCCGCGCGGACGACGCCGACGAGGACGACCGTCTACGTCGTACGCTGGCCAGCTCGCCCAAGACCCGGGCCGAGAACCTGATGATCGTCGACCTGCTCCGCAACGATCTCGGCCGGGTCTGCGAGGTCGGCTCGGTGCGCGTTCCCCGGTTCCTGGCCACCGAGACCTATTCCACCCTGCACCAACTGGTGTCCACCGTCGAAGGGCGGCTGCGTCCGTCGGTAGGCGCGGTCGACTGCGTACGGTCGTGTTTCCCCGGCGGGTCAATGACTGGTGCGCCGAAGCTGCGCACCATGGAGATCATCGACCGGCTGGAGCAGCGGGCCCGGGGGATCTACTCCGGTGCCCTCGGCTACTTCGGCCTTGGCGGTGGTGCCGATCTCAGCATCGTGATCCGTACCGCGGTGCTGACCGGCGACGGATTCACCGTCGGCACCGGCGGTGCCATCGTGCTGGACTCCGACCCGGCCGACGAGTACGACGAGACGATGCTCAAGGCACGGGCACTGCTCGTCGCGTACCGGTCGGCCACCAGGTCGGTCCAGTAACGGGGTGAGCTGGACACCGGCAGCCAGGGCGATCCGCCGGCCAACGGTTGATCGTCAAGTCGCAGGCATGACCGGTCGCCGGCCGGGTATCCGGCCCAGGTGGCCCAGGACACCGCGACCCGCGTCCCCGCCGTCGACGTCGCGCTCGACGCTGACGTGGTGGTGCCCGCCCGCACCCGCGCGGTGGTGCTGTTCGCCCACGGCAGCGGCAGCTCCCGGCTCAGTCCACGCAACCGGATGGTGGCCGGCCGGCTGCACGCGACCGGCCTCGCGACCGTCCTGGCCGATCTGCTGACCAAGGAAGAGGAGCAGATCGACGCGACCACCGCCCAACTGCGCTTCGACATCGCCCTGCTCAGCCGGCGGCTGACCGCGGTGGTGGACTGGGCCGTCGAACAGCCGGAGCTCGACGGCCTACCGGTAGGGCTGTTCGGCGCCAGCACCGGCGCGGCGGCGGCGCTGAGTGCCGCCGCGTCCCGGCCGGAACGGGTCGGTGCCGTGGTGTCGCGGGGCGGTCGGCCGGACCTGGCCGGGAACGTCCTGGCCGAGGTGCGGGCACCGACCCTGCTGCTGGTCGGGGAGCTTGATCCGCAGGTCGCAGAGCTCAACGCGGCGGCTGCGGCTGCCCTGCGGGCTCCGCACGACCTGCGGGTGGTGCCAGGCGCCGGTCACCTGTTCGCCGAGCCGGGCGCGCTGGACCGGGTCGCCGCCGACGCCGCCGGATGGTTCGACACACACCTGCACTGAAGTCGCTGCTTTCTGTAGCTGACCCGTCACTTAGTCGCGCTACCGGTGAGTGACGTGCGCGCACTTGTTACGGTCGTCGACCGGTGCGACGTGCGGAGGACGGCGGCGATGATGAACGGGACCATTGCTTACCTGGTGACCGGGCTGGGATGCCTGATCGCGACGGCTGGTGTGGTGGTGGCGGCGATCGCCGTGTGGCAGACCCGGACCCGCGGCGGCAGCTCTCGAAAAAGGTCCGGTGGGGGACCGGTCGACCCGTTCCACACCGGGGACACCGACGCGCTGCGTGGCGATCCGCGTCGCCTCGGCCCCGGCGACATCGTGGAGATCCGGGCACAGTCGTACGCGGTCCGCGGCAGCCTGCACTTCGCCGAGGGCAGCTGGACCTGGAGCGAGCACTTCCTCGACGACGCGCGGGGCGACAAGCTGTGGCTCTCCGTCGAGTCCGATCCCGACCTGGAGCTGGTGTTGTGGCGGGCGGCCGGGCCCGACCTGCAACACCTGCAGCCCGGCCCGGCTGCGGTGGACGTCGCCGGGCGCCGGTACCGGCTTGACGAGTCCGGCCAGGCCCGGTTCACCAGCGTCGGGGCGACCGGGCTGGCCCCCAGCGGCTTCGTGCGCTACTTCGACTACACCGCCCCGGACAACGCCCGGCTGTCCTTCGAAGGCTTTGGCGACTCGGGCCGGTGGGAGGTCGGCTTCGGCGAGGTGCTGCACCGCGCCGAGGTGATGATCTACCCCTCCGCCGGTCAGGCACCTACCGTCGGGAAGGCCTGACATGCTGGTCGCCCTGGACGCACCGTACGTCGACACCAGCGCGGCGGAGCTCAGCTTCGCGCTGGGTCTGGCCGAGCGACCCGCCCTGCACGTGCTCGAGCTGCCGCTGCCGGGCGCCGGCGGCGGTGCCCGCTCCAGCTCCGGTTCGCAGCCGCCCGGTTCGCAGCCGGCAGGGCTGCTGCGCCTGCGGTTACTCGGGGCCTCGCACCAGGTCGTGCTGCGTACCGCCGGCCATGACCTGGTCGAGACGCTCGCCTGCCTGCCCGGTCACCCGCCCGACCTGCCGGCGGTGGTGGACGCCGATGACGGCTACCGGTTCGCCGCGCGGGCGCTTCGGCTGTCGGCCGGCGAGCTCGCCGGGCGGGCCGACCACCTCCGCCGGCAGCTGACCGGCGACCCGCATGCCCTGGTCGGCGTCTTCCCGGGCAGCCCCGACGCACTCACCGCGCTGCACGCCCGGATCGATGGTGCACGGATCAGTTGGCGCACCTGGCATGCGTACCCGCAGACAGCCGAGTTGGTCGAGACCGAGACGGTGGTGACAGTACGGTGACTTCCCGCAAGTGGATCGTCGGTGGCGTGGTCCTCGCTCTGGTGGGCGTGATCGTGTCGTGCTGCGGGCTGGCCGCCGGCACCTTCTCCGCCCGCGGCTACGTCGAGCGCAGCTACGCCCGCTCGGTGGTCGACGACATCGGCTCCGACGCCGAGGGGTACCGCTCCGACCTGCCACCGCGCCAGGTGGCGCAGCAGCTCACCCGGGCGTTCAGCCCGGCCGACCAGTACACCGTCGGTGACCGTCACTACCTGCGCTACGGCGACGACTCGGTGGTCATCCTGCCGATCGCCGCCGGCTCGCTGATCCTGCTGGAACGCATGACGACCGCGTACCCCCGGTACCGCTCCGTCGTCGGCAACTCGTGGAACTGGCAGCGCGGCAGCACGATCCGGGGCGGCGGTCCCGGCACCGGCAAGTAACCACCCCCATCCCACCACCTGGAGTTGGCACATGTTCCGCACTCTGTTCGTCGATCTGCTGCTCACCCTGGCGTACGCCGGGGTGGGTCTGGTCCTGATGGCGCTCGGCTACCTGCTGGTCGACCTGGTCACCCCGGGCAAGCTGCACGAACTCATCTGGGCGCAGCGCAACCGCAACGCGACCGTGCTGCTCGCCTCGAACCTGTTCGCGGTGGGCACCATCGTCGTGGCCGCGATCGCCGCCGGGGAGAACAGCTTCGTCACCGGCCTGGTCGGCACCGCCGGGTACGGGCTGCTCGGCCTGCTCGTGATGGCGGTGTCGTTCGTGCTGCTGGACGCGGTCACCCCGGGCCGCCTCGGGGACATTCTGGTGGACCGGGAGCCGCACCCGGCGGTCTGGGTCAGCGCGACCATCCACCTTGCCACCGGTGCCATCGTGGCGGCGGCGATCAGCTGATGTCGGCGAGCAGCTGTCGTCGGTGGTCGGTTGATGTCGGCGGTCGTGGTGCCGGCGCCGGGTGACGGTGCCGGCCCCGTCACCCGGTACGCCCGGCTGGCCCGCCCGGCGGTCCTGGCCGCGGTCTTCGTCTGCGCGGCCTGCGGCCTGGTGTACGAGTTGGCGCTGGTCGCCCTCGGCAGCTACCTGATCGGTGACACTGTCGGCCAGGCGTCGATCGTGCTGGGCGTGATGGTCTTCGCGATGGGCGTCGGCGCGTTGGCGGCCAAGCCGCTGCAGCACCGCGCGGTGGTCGCCTTCGCCGCGGTCGAGCTCACCCTGGCGCTGCTCGGCGGGTTGTCGGTGCTGGGCCTGTACGCCGCCTTTGCCTGGCTGGACCTCTACGCGCCCGCGCTGGTGGCGACCGCGTTCGTGCTGGGGCTGCTGATCGGGGCGGAGATTCCGCTGCTGATGGTCCTGCTGCAGCGGATCCGGGCGCAGTCGGCCGGTAGCGCGGTCGCCGACCTGTTCGCGGCCGACTACGTCGGTGCCCTGCTGGGCGGTCTGGCCTTCCCGTTCCTGCTGATCCCGTTCTTCGGCCAGTTGCGTGGGGCGCTGCTGGTCGGCGCGGTGAACGCGCTGGCCGGAATCCTGCTGGTCGGCACGGTCTTCCGGGGTGATCTCGGCCGGCGCGGCCGGGCCGGGGTCGTCCTGGCCGCCACCGTGGTGATGGCGACGCTGGCCGGTGCCTATCTGGTGGCGGCGGACTTCGAGGTGACCGCGCGCCAGCAGCTCTACCGGGATCCGGTGGTGCACGCCGAACGCAGCCGCTACCAGGAGATCGTCCTGACCCGGGCGGTGTCGCCGGTCGCCGACGGCTCCGATCTGCGGCTGTACCTCGACGGGGATCTGCAGTTCAGCTCGGTGGACGAGTACCGCTACCACGAGGCGTTGGTCCATCCGGCGCTGGCCGGTCGGCGGGACCGGGTGCTGCTGCTCGGCGGCGGGGACGGGCTGGCCCTGCGCGAGGTGCTGCGCTACCCCGATGTCGCCTCGGTGACGGTCGTCGAGCTGGACCCGGCGGTGGTCGCGTTGGCCCGGGCCGAGCCGGACATCCGGGCGCTCAACGGCGCGGCCTTCGACGATCCACGGGTACGCCTGGTGCACGCCGACGCGTTCGCCTGGCTGCGCGGCGCACCGGGGGTCTTCGACGCGGTCGTCGTCGATCTGCCGGACCCGGACCAGACCGCGACGGCGAAGCTCTACTCAGTGGAGTTCTACTCGCTGGTCCGGCAGGCGCTCGGCCCGCAGGGCCGGATGGTGGTGCAGGCCGGGTCCCCGTACTTCGCGCCGCGTGCCTTCTGGTGCATCGAGGCGTCGGTGCGGCATGCGGGCTGGACGACCCGGCCGTACCACGTCGATGTCCCGTCGTTCGGTGACTGGGGCTTCCTGCTCGCGGTCGCCGACGGCGAGGGGGACGGCCCGGTGCCGACGCCGCGGGTACCTGCGGAGGCGCCCACGCTGCGCTTCCTGGACCCCGAGGTGCTGCGGGCGGCGCAGGTCTTTCCACCGGACCGGGGCCCGGTGCCGGTCGAGCCGTCGACGCTGCTGGACCCCCGGGTGCTCACCTACAGTCGGGCGGCGTGGCGCGGCTACTGATCCACCGTGTCCGCTGGGTGTGTGGACGATCACCGGCGACGGGTGAGCGGCACCACCGGTAGCCAAGCAAGCGACCGGTATGGTCGGTGGCTGGTTGGTCAGCACGAGGGGGTGCCCGATGGCGACGGGGTCGGACTGGATGACGCCGGGGGCACACCCGGTCGCGGACGGGTGTACCGGTGCCGGCGCACGGGCCGGTGGGTGACAGCGTCCATCGACGGGCGGACGAACTGCTGGCCCATCACCGGGACCGGTTGGCCGAGATGGCGGCCGCGGTCGGTGCCGGCGCGTGGACCGCGTACCTGGTGGCGCGGACCCTGCCCTGGACGCGACGCCGCACGCTCGACGATCGGCCGCCGTACCACCGGATGCTAGCGGTCAACGATACGGCGTTGCATCTCGATCTGCTGGCCGAGCAGGGCCGGGTGGCGACGCACCGGATGGGCGGCGTGCGTGACGTCGACGGTGGGCTGATCGGCGGGCTGAATGCCTGCGGGAACATGGCGGCCAGCCCGTTCGGACCGGGCTATCCGGGTGCCGGTACGACGCTCGCCGCCGCAATGAGGTACGGATATCTGAGCGGGCGCTCGTTGGCCGCCGGGTGAGCAGCCAGCCGGTCAGCCGGCCGGGGCCGGCGTGCCCGCATCGGTCGGGCGCGCGGCCAGGCCGTCGAGGAAGATCGCGGTGCACTGGTCGGCGAGCCGGCTGGTGGGATTGTCGGGGCTCGGTTGGAACCACCGGACCGACAGCCAGACCGCGTCGCGGATGAAGCGGTAGAACACCCGAGTGTCGATGTCGGGGCGGAACGCTCCGCTGCTGACGCCCGCTTCGATCACCCCGAGCCAGGCGCTCTGCACCTCGCGGGCGACGTCCTTGAGGTAGTGGAACCGGGCCAGGACACGCAGGTAGTTGACGTCGTTCTGGTAGATCTCGGTGGCGTGCGGGTGGGCCGCGGCGGTGTCAAGCGAGGCGCGGACCAGCTCGCGCAGCCGGGTCGCCGGGTCGTTCTCTCCGGCCAGCACCTCGGCGTACCGGTGGCGCAGATCCTCCAGGTAGGGGCCGAGGATGGCCTCGATGATCGCTTCCTTCGAGTCGAAATGGTGGTACAGGCTGCCAGACAGGATGCCTACCTCGTCGGCGATCTGCCGGACCGTGGTGGCGGCCACGCCGCGACTGGCGAAGAAGGCCGCCGCGCAGGCGATGATCTGCTGTCGTCGATCCAGCGACTCTGCCACGGTGCCTCTTTCGGGTCTGCGGTCCAACGAGCGGCCGCCAGCGTAGCAGAGCCGATCAAGCGCTTGGTGCGACGGTGTGACGGGTGTCGGTGCGGGGCTGGGTCGCCCCAGGTCGAGTTTCGGGAAGGCTGACGCGATGCCCGGGAGATTCACCGGAAAGGTTGCTCTGGTCACCGGCGCCGGCCGGGGACCGGCCGGGCCACCGCGCTGCGGTTTGCCGCCGAATCAGCGAGGGTTGTCGTCAACGACATCAATCCCGACAGCATCGCCGAGACCCGGTCGGGCCGAGCTGGTACCCGCCGGTGACCTCGGCGACGTCACCTCGGCCGACCAGGTGGCCGCCCTGGTCGCCGAGGTGGTCGACCGGTACGGCCCAGCCGACATCCTGGTCAACAAACGCCGATGGAGCACTGCCCGGAGCCGCCTGGGCGACGGTGGCCGACGCCAGCATCGAGGACTGGAGCGGATTCCTCGCGTTCAACCTCACCTCGGTGTTCCTCTGCGCCCGGGCCGTACTGCCCGGCATGCTGGCCGCCGGGCGCGGGCACATCGTCGGCATCGGCTCGATTCCGGCACCAACGGCCAGGTCAACGGTGCGGCCTACGCGGCCGCCAAAGGCCGGAATGGGTGCCCTGGTCGCCTCGATCGCCAAGGAGTACGGGTCTCACGGGATCTCGTCGAACGGGATCGTCGTCGGCAACGCGCCGTTTCCCAACCGGACCCCGGACTCGTCGTACCTGTCCGGGGCGATGGTCCCGGTCGATGGCGGATTCCACCGGTCCAACTTGTTGTGACGTACCGGGCGCTACCACCGGCGGCCCGGCCCACGCTATCCACCGAACAGTCCACCAGGGACACCGAACGCTGGAGTGTCGGCCCCCCGGGCCATGATCGCAGGCCGTAGTCTGGCGGACATGGCCCCTGGACGCCGCCGGCAGTGGCTGACCGCGCTGCGCTCCTGGGTGAAGGTCGGGACGAACCAGCCGTTGCTGCCGGTGGTACGCCGGGCCTTCCTGGCGTTCCTGCTGGCATGCCTGGCTACGGTAGTTCCACAGTGGCTAATCTCGCCTGTGGTCGAGCCGAGCCGGTCCTGGCCGGTGCTGCCGGCCGTCGCCGTCCTGGCGGTGCTCGCCGTGCGGCTGTACCGGCGGGAACAACCGACGATCGGCCATGACCTGCTCGCCGCCGTCGCCGTCGGCGTGGTGATCTGGGGGGTCGGGGCGCTACCGGCCGGCGGGGTGCTGTTCGTCGGCACCGCGCTGCGCGCACTCTACGGCGGCCTGCCCGCCGCTCTGCTGTCGGTCGGGTTCACCCTCGCGGCGATGACCACCGGCGTGCTCGCCGCTGGTGGCACCCTGGCTGAGGTGCAGCTCGGCCAGTACGGCCCCGGCCTGCTGCTGTCGTCGTTGGCGCTGCGCCTGGTGCTGCTCGCGGTCCGCCGGTACGAGGCCGGCACGGCGGCCCGGTTCGAGGCGGTCGTCCGGTCGTCGCGCGACGTGATCGTGCTGACCGACCGGGATACCACGGTCAGCTACCTGAGCCCGGCGGCGGCGGACGTGTTCCGGCTCGCCGACGGGCTGCCCGGCGACCGGCTGCTGTCCTGGATCGTCCCGGCGGACCGGCCGGCGGCCGACGCCTGGATTTCGCGGTTGCTCGGCGACGCCGGCGCGGCGGAGGCCCTGCAGTGCCGGGTCTTGACCCCGGAGGCCGAGGAGCCGGCCACCGTCGAGATCAGCGGGCAGAACCTGCTGCACGATCCGAACGTCCACGGGCTGTTGTTCGCCGTCCGTGACGTCACCGAGCGGGTGCGGCTCACCGAGCGGCTGCGCCATCAGGCGTACCATGATCCGCTGACCGGCCTGGCCAACCGGGCCCTGCTGCGGGAACGCCTGGCCACAGCGCTCGGCAGCACCACCGACGTCGCGCTGCTGCTGGTCGACATCGACTCGTTCAAGGTGGTCAATGACGCTCTCGGCCACCAGGCCGGTGACGACCTGCTGGTCGAGGTCGCCGGCTTGCTGCGGCGCCGGTTGGCGGCCACCGACCTGCTGGCCGCCCTCGGCGGTGACGAGTTCGCGGTGCTGCTGACTGCCGAGCGGGCCGCTGCCCGCGACACCGAGCGGATCGCCGACGACCTGTTGGCGGTCTTCGACCGGCCGATCGAGGTGGCCGGCCACCTGCGGCTGATCGGCGCCCGGGTCGGCATCGCGGTCAGCGACGGCGACGCCGACGCCGACCGGCTGATGCGCGAGGCCGACATCGCGTTGCAGATCGCCAAGGCCGCGCCCCGGGCCCGTCGGGTGCGGTACCGCACCGAACTGCACCAGGCTGCGGTCGACCGGGTGCGCCTGCAGGTGGAGGCGCAGGACGCGTTGTCGCGGCGCGAGTTCGTCCTGCACTACCAGCCGATCCACGCGCTGTCCGACGGTGCGGTACGCGGCGTGGAGGCGCTGGTCCGATGGCGTCACCCGCAGCGCGGCATGGTCCGGCCGGACCAGTTCATCCCGCTGGTCGAGGGCAGTGGGCTGATCGTTTCACTAGGCCGCTGGATTCTCCGCGAGGCCTGTGTCACCGGTGCTGGATGGCAGCGGCTCAGCGGCCGACCGCTGCAGATCAACGTCAATGTCAGTGTGCGCCAGTTCATGCTGGGCGACGTGGTCGCGGACGTGCTCGCCGCGTTGGAACGCTCCGGCCTGCCGCCGGCCACGCTGACCCTGGAGATGACCGAGAGCGTCCTGGCCACCGAGCACGACGCGATCGAGTCGCAGCTGTCCGCGCTGCGTCGACTCGGCGTGCGGATCGCACTCGACGACTTCGGCACCGGATTCAGCTCCCTCGGCCACCTGCACCGCTATCCGATCGACGAGTTGAAGATCGACAAGATTTTCGTGAGCCGGATCGGCGCCGAGGATCCGACCTGCCTGCCGGTGGTCCAGGCCATCCTGGCGATGAGTCGAGGGCTACGGCTCAGCACGGTGGCCGAGGGGATTGAGAACGACGACCAGCGGGCCGAGCTGACCGCTATGGGCTGCGAGTTCGGGCAGGGGTTCGGCCTGTCCCGGCCGGTGGAGGAGCCGGCCCTGCGGGCCCTGCTGCGCCGGTCCGCCGTGTCGTAGCCGGCCCGGACTGAGGCCAGCATGTCGGGTGTCGGGTTCAGACGAGGGTGTCGGCGAGGGTCTCCGGGGCGAACAGTTCCGCCGGGTCCAGCAGCTTCTCCCGCCGGCGGCGTGGTGCAGACCGCCGGTGCGGTAGCTGACCGCGTCGACCGGCAGCCCGTGGTGTTCGGCCAGGATGCCGCGGATCCACACGGCGGCGGTCATCTGGTAATGCGCACGGGCGGCAAGGCGGACAAGGCCCGGTTGCGGGCCGACGCCGCGAACCAATTCGGCTGACCGGCCGGTGCCCCGTCTCGCGACAGTGATGCTGCGTTCGCCGGTCGGTGCGTAACGTCACCGGTGGAGCCGGTGCGAATCAGCAGGCGTCGGCGTCCGGTGCGAGACCGACGACGGTCCCCGTACGGCGGGGTCAGGAGCCGGTCCAGACCGCGACGACCTGATCGCTGGTGGTCCAGTCCTCCGAGGCGAGCAGGGCCCGGAACGCCGGTTCGCAGGCGGCGGTGAGCTCGGCGTTGTTGTTGGCGACGCAGTCGGCCGGCACGACGGTGAAGTAGTCCCGTTCGATCGCGTCGCGGACGGTGGACTCGACACATCCGGTGCCGGCGACACCGGCCACCACCAGGCTGCGGATGTCCCGGCTGCGGAGCAGGTTCTCCAGCTGGGTGCCGACGAACGCGCTGCGCCGCAGCTTTTCGAACACCACCTCGCCCGGCTGCGGGGCGAGCTCGTCCACGATCTCCCAACCCCAGGTGCCACGCATGCAGTGCAGCGGTTCGAAGCCGTGCCGCAGGTTGTCGGCGAGCCAGACCGGCGAGGCCAGCGACCCGTCGGGATGCTGCACCACCCGGCAGTAGAGCACCGCGACGCCGGCGGTGCGGGCTGCGGCGGCGAGCCGGGCGATCGGCGTCACCACGCTCTGAAAGCCGGCCACCATCGCCGTGCCGAAGGCCTTCGCGCAGTATCCGTCGTCGTGCACGAAGTCGTTCTGCATGTCCACGACGAGCAGCGCCGTCCGGGTCGGTTCGATCTTCAGGTCGAGGCGGTCGGGTAGGACGTGACCGAGGTAGCTGCGGGCCATCGGAGCTCCGGGGGGCGACCCGGGGGTGCGCCGACGACCGTAGGCGCACCCCCGGGCGGTGGTCACCAGGTGGCGCAGTACCCGACGCTGAACGTCCGGGCACCCGGCTTCAACGTCCGGTTCCAGTCCACGCCGGTGATCCGCCAGGTCCCGTCGCCGAACGACTCCCGCTCGAAGTTCCACGCGGTGTAGATGTCGCCGGGCAGCTCGACCGCCGCCCGCCAGCCGACCGGCTGATCGGTGGCGTTGCTGGCGACGATCTCCGTGCAGTACCCGCCGCCGCCGTCCGAGTTCCACTGCGTGATCGGCTCGAACGCCACGTCGACGTTGGTGCCGTCGACCAGCCGGCCGACCCCCCACCGCGCGGTCGTCTGGTAGCCGACACCGTTCTGCTCGGCCCAGTTGCGGATCGCCGTACGGGCACCATCGGCGGCGTCATTGACCTGGAAGTCCAGCCCGTGGAAGGTGCCCAGGCCGCCGTACTCGAGCAGACTGATCGCCGCCTCGACGGTGTAGCCCGTGTCGGTACGCACCACCGCGCTGGTCAACCGGCCGGCCTGGAACGCCTCGTCCCCGGTGCCGAACGAGACGACGTTGTCGGCGTTGATCCGGATCTGTGTGTCGTCGTAGCGGTAGGGGCCGTTCTTCGCGTTGCCGGCGTCGACGTAGATCTCCACCGAGTCCTGCGTCCACGGATCGGAGCCGGTGACGTCGACCACCGGGTCGGCCACCTCGGCCAGCACGTACAACGTCTGGTCCTGCCACAGGGTCCGGACGGTGGCCACCGCTCCGTCGGTGCCGGACACCTGCTTGGCGGTGGTGACCTGGTTCGCGTGCGACCAGCCCGGGTCGACCGTACCGTCGATGGCCGGTGCGCTCGGCGTCCGTACCACCTCCAGGTAGGACAGCTCCTCGACCAGGGTGAGGGTGCCGACGGTGCCGGCCGTGGCCCAGCCGGTGGTGCCTCCGTCGTCGGTGACCCGCACGTCGAAGGGGACGGTGCCACCTTCGGCCGGGTCGGACAGCGGCAGCTGCGCGACGACGGCGTAACCGCCGTCCCGCTCGGCCGCCACCGCCGGTACGTCCCCCGATCCGTCCCGGAACACCGGGTACGTCTCGCCGTCGAGCACGAACTCGACCCGGTCGTCCGACGACGGGTCAGCGTCGGTGACCGAGACGTACGCGGTCAGCCGGTCGGCCGACCAGCGCAGCTGGAACCCCGCCGTCTCCTCCACCTGATGCAGGGGCAGCTTGCGCCAGGTGAGATCCGAGGTGACCCCGGCGGACAACGCGACGTCGCCGGCGAAGACGTTCGCGGTGCGCAGCCGGGCCGGCAGCTCCGCGTCGACCGCGCCGTAGTACGCCGGCTTGGCCTGGTACCCGTCGTTGAACAGCAGCGGGGCGCCGCTGTCGGATCGCCACGACCGGCCGTCGGTCAGCCCCCACACGGTGACGACGGCCAGCTCCTCGCTGTACGCCCGGAAGATCCGGAACGCGTCCCGCAGGAAGTAGCCCTGCTCGATCAGGTTGGCCTGGGTCACCGGGGTCCCGATCGTGACGTCGAGCTCGGTGACCGCCTGGACCACCGGCAGACCGGCGAACCTCTCCAACGTGGTTTCGAGGCTGCCGACCGGTGTCGACAGCGACACGTGGAACTGGTGTCCCACCCCGTCCAGCGGCACCCCCCGGTCGAGCAGCCGCTCCACGAGCGCGTGGTAGCGCGCCTGCTTGCCGCTCTGTTCGGTGTTGTAGTCGTTGATGAACAAGGCGACCGGATCGGTGTCCGCCACCGCGTACATGTCGTTGAACGCCTCGTCGGCGTACTGGAACGACAGGTCGATGAACTCCTCGCCGAGGATCCGGTACCACTCGCTGCGGCGCAGGCCGTCGGAGTACTCGCCGCTGTCGTTGACCACCTCGTTGACCACGTCGAACGCGTCCAGTGGGTTGGTGTCGGAGCCGAACCGGCCGTACCGGTCGCTCAGCGACTCGGCCACCGCGAAGATGTGCCCGCGCAGCCGGTCGCGCAGCACCTGCTGGTCGGCGGCCGACGAACTCAACGGCTCGCCGTCGGCGTCCTGGAACATCCAGTCGGGGGTCTGACTGTGCCAGACCAGCACGTGCCCGTACACGCCGAGCTCGTTGGTCTGCGCGAAGTCCATCATTGCGATCGCCTGCTCGTGCGGCCGGAAGTTGCGGTCCGGGTCGTACCACGCCTCCGGCTTCATGTGGTTCTCCGGCGTGATGTTGGTGAAGTGCCGGGTCAGCAGTTCGGCGGCGGACCCGACGGTCTCCCGGCTGTCGATCGCGACGCCGACCGGGAAGTCAGTGGTCTCGTGTATCCCGGTGAGGTCCTCGACGACCGGTGGCTCGGGCACCCGCACCACGACGTCGTCGAGCAGGAAGTCGCTGGTGTTGCCGGTGACGTCCGCGCCCTGCCAGCTGGTCTCGAAGTAGAGGAACGCGCTGACGAAGGTCGGTGCGGTGAAGCTCGCGGTCACCTCGGTCCACCCGTCGTCGGTGACGGTGTCGAACTGGGCGAGGGTGCTGAACGACTCGCTGCCGTCGGCGGTGGTGGCGGCGATGCTCAACCAGATGGCGTCGGTCGGCTGACCCTGCGCGAACCGCAGCCACCCGGACAGTTCGTAGCCGACGCCCGGCTCGAACGCGGTGGTGACGTCGCGTCCGATCCCGGCGCCCTGGTTGACCCGGTCGGTGACGAGCGCGGCCGCCTCGCCGCCGTGCGCGACGTCGGTCAGCTCGACCGTCGGTGCTCCCGGGCCACCGTCGCGCGGCCCCCATCCGTCGAGGCCGTCCTCGAAGTCGCTGTCGATGACGACGGTGCCCGGCGGCGGCCCGCCGGGTCCGGTGTCCGGCGCGGTGATCAGGATGTCGTCGACCAGGTACGTGGCGGTGGCCTCGGCGGCTTCCAGGTAGACCTGGTGTGTGGCCGGGTCGGCGTCGGTCGGCACGGTGAACTCGCCGGTCACCGTGGTCCAGTCGTCGGCGGTGACCGTGGTGTTGCCGATCCAGTTGTAGTCCGGCTTCATGACGAACCGGAATCCGGACGACGCCGGCCCGTCCGGGGCCAGCCGGACGCGCGCCGAGAACGTGTGGGTGACGCCGGCGGTGAAGATTCCGGCCGGGCTCTGCAGCCCGTCGAACCCTTCGACACGGTCGCTGACCCGCAGCGCCCGGCCGTTCTCGGTGTCCACGACGGTCAGGGTGGGTCCACCGCTGGCGGACCAGGTGCCGGTGGTGCCGTCCTCGAAGTCGACCGCGCTCACCGTGACTACGCCGGGTGTCTCGTCGGGGCTGGTGACGAGGACGTCGTCGAGCAGGAAGGGAGTGGTTCCGGCGGCTTCGACGTACAGCGTCGCCGAGGTCAGGCCCGTCGGCATGGTGTACTCACCGCCGATCTGGACCCAGGTGTCGGCGGTGGTCTCGGCGGCGTCGCCGATCCAGGTGTAGGTGTCGTCGCCGCCGTCGGCCGGGGTGGCTGCGACGGTGAAGTGGACACCGGCCGCGCCCTCTGTGCCGGCCGGCAGCTTCACCCAGCCGGTGACCGAGTGGACGACGCCGGGCGAGAACAGGTCGGTCGCGCTGGTCGCGGGGCCCTGCCAGTCGGCGGTACGGCCGGTGACCGACAGGCTTGCCGCGCTGTCCCGGCCTTCCTCGGCGATTGCCAACGTCACGTCACCGCGGGGGCCCCACGGTGCGTACGAGCCGGACTCGAAATCATTGGCGAGCAGCGTGGTGTCCGCCGTCGCGGACGGGGCGGTCGCGATCGTGGCGACCAGCGCGGTCGCGACGGCCGCGGCGAGGGCGGCCAGTCGCGCAGGTGGACGGGGTGGGTGGTATCTGAGGCGCATGAAGGCTCCTGCACGGACGTACGTACGTGTGGTCGGTGCCTGGTGAATCGCGCCAGCAGATCCAGACGGCGGAAATGTTAGCCGGGCGGAGCGGGTACGTCGAGGGCCCGGCTCGCCGGGCCGTGTGGGGGTCAGCAGTTGTTGCTGGTCAGCCGTACGGTGTACTCGTAGTCGTCGTGGGTGATGCCCGACGGCAGGCCGTCGAAGTAGGTCTCCACCTTCTGCCAGCCGCGCCGTTGCTCGTAGTGCAGGTGTGGCGCGCCCGAGTTGCCGGTGCTGCCGAGCAGCCCGATCTGCTCGCCGCGCGCCACCCGCTGACCTTCCCGGACCATCGGCGGTTCGAGTAGATGCAGGTACTGCGTCTCCCAACGGCCGCCGTGGTCGATCTTGACCCAGTAGCCGCCACCGCGCCCCCGGGGCCCGTCCGGATCCTCCGGGTTACGACCGCCGACCGAGCCGTTGACGCCGGCCACGGTGACGACACCGTCGTAGGAGGCGAGCACCGGCCTACCCCACGGGTCGCCCTCGGTCGGGAACAGGTCGACGTCGTAGTCGTCGTGGCCGGGGTAGGTGCCCAGCTGCCAGGTCTCGCCGCAGGCGACCGGGAGCTGGAACAACGGCCGCGGCCCCGGCTCCCGCAGCCACGGCACCACGACCACACCCAGCGCGACGACGGCCGGTACCGTCGCGACGGCGACGAGGATCAGCAGGGTACGCAGGGTCCGGCCGCGACGTCGGCCGCGACGCCGGCCGGTAGGAAACCCGGTGGTCACACTTGCGAGCATGGCAGACGTCGGCACCGTGCCAGGAGGTGGGCCGTCGTACTGCCAGTTGACCGTCAGCTTTCGTCCAGGTGGAGCTGGACACCGCGAGCTACCGTGGCGGGCGTCGGGACCCAGGGCTGGAGGAGCCTACGATGAGCAGCTTCGTCAAACGTTCTCTGCTGTCGATGCTCGCGTCGAAGCTGAGCCGGCACGCCCGGCGGCGGGGGCACGGCTCGCCGGTCGACAGCCTGCTCCGTGAGGTCGACCACCGGCTCAACCGCCGGCACCGTGGTGGTCACTACGGTCACTACGGCAGCGGTCACCACGGCTACCACCGCCACTACCGGCGCAAGCGCTGGTGACCGCCGCCGGCCGGGCAGGTCAACTGTCGGAAACGGTGGCGAACCCACGCCGCCAGTTCTTGGCGTCGGTGTCCGGCTTGTAGTTGTTCTCGATGTTGCCCGCCGCGTCCACCGAGAACCAGAAGACCTTCGTCCCGTACGGCACGGTCAGGGTCTCGCCGCCCTCCCGTACGCCGCCAGCGGTGTAGAGCGTCGACCCGAAGGTCGGCTGACTACCGTCCAACGTGTAGAAGATCGCCGCCGGTTCGCTGACCTCGAACCGGACGTCGACCAGGGTGTCGTCCGGACCGGGCGAGGTGACCAGGGAACTCGTCGGCCGTCTGCGGTCCTTGTCGTGGTCACGGGCCACCCGCATCAGCTCCACGAGACCGTTGGCGTACTCCATGGTCTGCTGGTGTGCCTCGTCCCAGGCCGGCTGGAACGAGGTACCGACCTCGAAGTTCCACGCGTAGATGCCGTACCTGTACCACAGCATGTCGCCGGAGTTGCCGGCAGCGGAGTAGAGCACGTCGGAGATGGGACCGGTCCTGGCCGGGGTCACCGCCAGGTTGCGGTGCCGCTTGATCGCGGTGAGGATTCGCGACGACGCGCCCCAGAAAAAGGACTCCTCCGCCAGGGTCGGCCGTGGTGCGGTGACCCGGCCCGGGGTGACGTATGCACCCGGCGACCACATGAAGTAGTTGCCCGACGAGTGCAGGTTCATCGAGAACTTGATGTTCGGCCGGCTGGCCAGCCAGTCCAGGTTCCGGTTCTCCGGCTCGGACAGTTCGCTCGGGCCGGCGTACACGTCGCTGGTGCAGCTGGTTGACGCGCCGGAGTACCCGTCGAAAAGGCTGTACTCGGTGTAGTTGCGGTTGTTGTCCACACCCCACGAGTTGCGGGCCAGCGCGTCGGTCGCCCCACCGGCGGCGCAGTGGTTCGTCATGTTGCGGCGCTGGAATCCGTAATCGTAGAAGGAGTAGTGGCCGCCGTCGGGGTTGATCGACGGTGCGATCCAGATGTCCAGCGTACGGAGCAGCTGCTTGGTGTTCTCGTCGGCACGGTGGTTGCGGAGCAGGCGTTCGGCGGTCTCGATCGCGACCAGCGGGGGAACCCATTCGCGGGCGTGCTCCTGCGCGTAGGCGAGCACCCCGGTGCGCGAGCCGTCCCGGTATTTGCCGATCCGCAGCGCGTACACCGGGTGCGGGTCGCGGGAGACGGTGGCCGGCGCGGTCAGGTTGTCGCTCAACGGGGTCACCGGGGCCGGGGTGACCACGCCGTCGCCAGCGCCGCCCCGGTAGGTGTAGGCGCTGACCAGGTCGCCCGCCGAGGCATTGATCGCGGCGGTGACCTGCGCGGCGGTGCTGACCACCGTGCCGCCACCGTCGGTGCCCAGGTCGACCCGGATGGCGCTGCCGTCGACGGTGACCGACAGGGGCCGGTCGCCGGCACCGGGGTCGACCAGTTCGACGGTGATGTCGTTGCCGCCCTGGTGCCCCCACGCGTGCGAGTCGACGGCGACCCGGCTCGCCGTGGTGTCACCCAGCACGACCTGTGCCTTGCGCCGGTACCCGTTGGTCCGGTACGGCAGTTCGACGACCTCGGCGAGGTGGGGGAACTCGTCGGCCAGCCGCTGGATCCGGTCGTACAGTTCGGTCGGGGTGAGGTAGCTGGTGACGAAGTCCTTTTGGTATCCGGGTCCCTCGGGGGAGTCGTCCGGGATCGGCAGCCACTGCTCGACCTCGGCCACCGCCACGTCGCCGGTCGGGCTGACGATCTGGATCCGGTCCGGCCGTACGCCGACTGTGCCGGCGCCCCGGTGGTAGAGATAGACGCCGGCGTCGACGAACCGTGTGATGACCTGTGTGCCACCGGAACCCATGGCGGTGCCCGGGCCGCTGTCCCGGGACACGGTCAACGTGCTCGGTGAGCTCTGCCCCTGGGCCCACTTCGCCTCCACCGACAGCACCTGGTCGGTGCCGGAGGTGTAGTAGTCGGCCCGGATGATCCTGATGTCGGCCACCGCGGCGTCCTGCCGCACCCGCGCGGTGAACGTCTGGTTGTCGGCGCGGTGGCGGGCTATCGTCGCCTCCCGCTCGGCGACGCGTGCCCGGGCGTCGGCCGGCTCGTGTAGCAGTTTGCCGATCCGGAAGCCACCGGCCCGCAAAGCGTCGATCTCGGTCGGGGTGACGACGGCGTGGACGACGATCCCGGCGGCGGTCTGCGACACGTGGTGATCCAGGTCGACTCCGGTGGCGACGAGAGCGTCGAGCTCGTCGCGGTCGGTCACGACGACCTCTACGACGCTGGCCTGCTCGTCGGCCAGCCGTTCGAGCGGGGCCTGGATCCGCGGCCGCTCGGTAGCCTGCGGACGGTCGACGGACGGCGCAGTGGCCGGCACGGCGGTGGCCGGCCCGGCCAACAGGACGACGGCACCGGCGGCGGCCACGGCCGCCGCGAGTTGCCGTCGCCACTGGGATGCAGGTGAGGGAACCATGTGGGACCTTTCACTCGCGGTGCCGCTGATCCATGGGTGGGAGCAGGGCGACGGCCGGAACGACCCGCGACGACGCACCGTACGGCACCGCCACGGGTAGGCGAGAAGGATCGACCAGTACGGATTCGATCATCCTGGCCGGCAGCGGTGTGCTCTGTCAACGACCTGCCGGTGCGGCGCGCCGGCGGTCAGACCGGCGGATTGCCGCCGGCGATCGCCGACCGCAGCTGAGCGCAGGCCTGGTCCGCCGTACGCGTGAGTCGCTCACTCGCGTCGGGGCTCAATCCGCGCTCGGTGGCGGTCCAGCCGACCCAGGCGGCGGCGACGTCGGGAAGCACCGGTCCGGCCACCGGATCGGCACCGGCTTCGGCGGCGAGCGCCGGCAGGCCGAGCACGGCGAGCACCCGGCGTGGACCCAGCTGCAGCGGATGGCAGGCGGCCTGCTCGACGAACTGCTCGACGAGCAGGTCGACCGCGCGGCTGGCGGTGCCGTCGGTCGGGAACCCGGCCGCCGCCTCGGAGGCCAGGAACGCCCGCTTCAGCAGCTCGATCTCCACGGTGGTCGGAAACGGATCCGGCGGGGCCGCGACGTCACTGAGCGCGCGGGCCCGGGCCAGCGTCAACGCCCGCATCTTCCGGTACGCGTCGGGCATCGGTCGCAGTTTGTACTCCGGGTTCTCCATCAGCTCGTCCGACGTGGCGACGGCGTCCTCGATCAGCCGTCGGGCCAGCGCCGGATCGAGCGGTTCGGTCACGAAACCGTCCTCGCCCCCGTGTGTCCGGTCGAGCAGTTGCCGCAGCGAGTCGACCCGGGTGCCGAGCAGGATCTCCCGGATCCGTCCACCGCCGATCGCCTGGTCGATCACGGTGAGGATGCCGTGTTCGTCGGTGCCGCCGTAGGAGAAGCCGCAGAGCAGCACCGCCGTCTCACCGTACGGGTCGTGCGCCCACCGGCAGCAGTCGACGTCGACCCGGCCGATGCTGCCGGTCCAGGGCGGTTCCGGCAGCCCGTGCCCGACGAGCCGGTCGGCGTTGAGCCGGGCGAGTTCCCGTTGGGTGTCGATGGTGCTCATCGCCTGGAGACCGCGTAGCGCGGCGACCGCCGTCGGGGTCCGCCGCCGGCCAAGTTCGTGAATGACCGCGGCGTCGGCCTGTACGGCGTCGGCGAGTGGCAGGCTGATCCCTTCGGCGCTCTCGTGGGCGAGTAACTGGGTCATGCTCTGCTCTACCGACCACGGGGAACTTCCTCCTTTCAGGGAGAAGCTCCATTCCAGGAAGTCCGCGCTCGCCGAGGCACGGTCGAGGCTCTCATCGCTGTCACCCATGGCGCGATTGTCGCAGTCGGCGGGCCGTGGTGCGACGAAGGCCGTCAGTGGGTCGAGTAACTGTCGATTCCTCTGCCCGGCGGACTCGTTGGGATGGACGATGCTGAGTACACTGGGCGGTGCGACAGAATCCGCGGTCAGCGTGCTGATCCTGGGCACGGCCGAATGGGATTCGGCTGTCGCCACCAACCAGCACTACGTCACCCGTGAGTTGGCGGTCGGTGCGCAGGTCACCTTCGTGGAGTCGCTCGGTCTACGTCGACCGACACTGCGTCCCGACGACCTCGCCCGGATGGTCGGCCGCGTCCGGCGGGCCTTCGGCGCGTCGGCCGGTCCGTCCACCCGCCAGCCGGCCAGAGCGAGGCCGGCGAACACCACGATCGTCTCGCCGCTGGTGGTACCGGTGCACCGGGCACCGACGCGACCATTGAACCGGGCCGTCCTGCGCCGGGCGACGGCGACCTGGCTCACCAGTGACCGGCCGCGGGTGCTGTGGACCTTCACCCCGGTGACCTACGGCCTCGAGGCCGCGGCGGACGTGGTCGTCTACCACTGCGTCGACCTGCTGGCCAGATTCCCCGGCGTCGACCCGGGGGCCGTGGCGAACGGCGAGCGCGACCTCGCCGTCCGGCCCGACGTGGTGGCGATCGCGACCAGTGACGCGGTACGCGTACACCTGGCATCATCCGGTTTCTCCCGGATCGAGCTATTGGAGAACGTTGCCGACACCACGGTGTTCCAGCGGGGCAGCCGCCCGGCGGCCGAGCGCCGTCCGGCGGTCATCGGATTCCTTCTGTGGATACTCCGGCCTTCAGGACTCCGTTGGGGAACGGCCAAACCCGTTGGATTTGTCCGTTGGCATGATTACCGGGTTGATCGGGTGGAAAGGATTCAGTATGTCGCTGCAGTCGTGGGACGACCGTGGGGTGCCGGAGTGGACCGCGCGGGTGGTCAGGGCGTCGTTCCCGAAGGGCACCCTGGCCATGCGGATCCGTGACGCGCTGGGCCCGGTGTTCACCGATGACATGTTCGCGGAGGCGTTCCCGGCGGGAGGCCGTCCGGCGGCGTCGCCGGGGGCGTTGGCGCTGGTGTCGGTGCTGCGGTACGCCGAAGGGCTCAGCGACCGTCAGGCCGCCGACCAGGTCCGGGCGAGGATGGACTGGAAGTATCTGCTCGGCCTGGAACTCGACGATCCCGGGTTCGACTTCACGGTGCTCAGCGACTTCCGTGCCCGGCTGGTCAAGCACGGCATCGAGGAGAAGATACTGGATGTGGTCCTGGACCGGTGCGCGCGGCAGGGACTGCTGCGCGCTGGCGGTCGACAGCGGACGGACTCCACGCATGTCCTCGCGGCGGTGCGCACGCTGAACCGGATGGAGTTCGTCGGGGAGACCCTGCGGGCGGCCCTGGAGGTCCTGGCCGCAACCGTACCGGGGTGGCTGACGCCGCTGATCGACGCCGGCCGGGTCGAACGCTACGGCGCCCGGGTCGACTCCTACACCAGAACCTGGCGACGCGCAGGCTGATGCCCGAACAGCATGTGGTCGATGCGGGCTACGTCACCGCCGCGCATGTTCTGACCGCCCGCGATGAGCACCGGGTTGACCTGCTCGGACCCGTCGGGCCCGATACCCACCAGGGTGAACGTCTCCCGCAGTCGGCGTTCCGCGTCGACTGGCAGGCCAGGACCGTGACCTGTCCGCAGGGCAAGGCCAGCATCAGCTGGTCCACCCAGCGCAAGAACAGCGGCACCGAGCTGGCCCGGGTCCACTTCGCCGCCACCGACTGCACCGGCTGCCCCGTCCGCGCGGCCTGCACCACTGCCGCGGTCAACAGCGAACGGGGACGCAGTCTCACCCTGCTTCCCGCAGCCCAGCAGCAGATCCTGGACAGCCGACGTCGCGAACAGACCACCGAAGCCTGGCAACAGAGCTACCACATCCGCGCTGGTGTCGAGGCCACCATCTCCCAGACGACCCGACGCACCGGCATCCGACGCACCCGCTACCTCGGCATGGACAAGACACACCTCGGTCACCTCCTCGCCGCGACCGCCGTCAACGTCATCCGCATCGACGCATGGCTCACCGACACGCCCCTCGGCCGCACCAGAACCAGTCACCTCACCCAACTCGACCTCGCCGGCTGACAGGCGGTACATCATGTCTTGGCCGTTCCCCAACGGAGTCCTTCAGGGCGGGGAGGATTGTCAAGTGGCGCTACTGGGGTCCGGTCACCATCGGTGTCGCCGCGACGGTCGCCAGCCTCGTGATGCTGGTCGGCTCGGCGTTGTCGCTGCAGCTGCTGCGCCAACTGGTCCGGCTGCTGTCGCTGCTGGCGCCAGCGGTGGCAGCCACGGCCGTCGTCGGTTGGGCGCTGGCCGGGGACGGACTGCTCCACACAGCCGCCTCATGCAGCGCGATCGGCCTGATCTGGTCGGGCTACACGGTGCTGGTGCCGTCGTTGCGGCGGGTCGTCGTCACTGAGCTGTGGGCGAAGGTCGCCGGCCGGACGACCTGACGTGCCGGGCCCGGACGCATTGTCCGGGCCCGGCACGTCACCGGTCAGAGAGTCCGTAGTCGTACGTCGCGGAACTCCATCACGTCGCTGTTACCGTGGTTTTGCAGACCGATGAATCCGCTGACGAACTGGCGCAGATCGGTGGGCGGGTCACCCGCCCGGGACGACTGCTTGCCCGGCACGTTGTCGAACTCGCTGATCGTCACCCCGTTACGGATGATCGTGTAGTGCTGTCCGACTACCCGGATCTCGTAGTCGTTCCACTCGCCCTTCGGTGCGGGCAGCGCCTGGTCCAGGTCGTTGGGCTGGAAATTGTAGATCGACCCGGTCTTCTGCGGTTCTCCGCCCGTTCCGTCGTAGAGTTGGATCTCATGGCCGCAGAAGATCGCCACCCAGGCCTGGGAACTGCGGGCGGAGCCGACCGTGCCACAGCTGCCCTCCGGCCGCTCGTCCACCGGCACTCGTGGATCCGGGAACCGGACGAACACCCCGCTGTTGGCCCGGGTGTCACCCGGTGACACGTCCTTGAACCGCAGCCGTAGCGAGTAGTCGGCGAACTCCTCCTCGCCGTACCAGAGCATGCCCAGCCCGCCGGAGCTGCTGATCGACCCATCCGGTAGCAGCCGGAACGTGCCTCCGGGGGCCTGCCGCCACCCTGACAGCGAATGGCTGGTGCCGTCGAACAGCGTCCGGTAGCCGGCGGTCCGACCGACGGGGGAGTCGGCACGGGCGGCCCGCAGCGTCGTCGCCTCCTGCTCGTCGAGCACCTCGGCGTCGGTGAGCTGCGCCAGCACCTCGTCGAGGTGGCTGGTGAACGAGCCCTGGTTCGGCCACTGCCGTTCATCGTCGATCAGGTCGTTGACCGTGCACCCGGCACCGGCGTCGTGGTTCGTCACCCCGGTGTCGGTGTCCAGCAGCCAGACCGTCTCCCGGGCGTCCGGTGCGTCGCAGCCGGTGTCGACCACGATGGTGTGCTCGGCCACCTCGCCGTCGGCGTAGGTCACCTTCACCGTCGCCTCGAACCGCCCGTGCTTGCGGTAGGTGTGGGTCGGGTGCGGCAGGTGCGACACCCGGTTGCCCTCACCGAAGGTCCACTCCCAGGCCACCCCGCCCACCCGGTGGCTGGAGAAGGTCACCGTACGCGGGTCGCTCGGATCCGGGACCCGGGCCGAGGCGTACTCCGGTCCCGGGGTCGGCGCGCCGCCGTCGTAGACGATCCGGATCAGCTTCTGATTGCCGTGCAGGGTGAAGAATCCGCCGCCGTAGTCCAGCAGGTAGAGCGCGCCGTCCGGGCCGAACTTGGCGTCCATCCAGTGCTGCAACTGGGTGCCGCCGTTGCCACCGGGAATGATCGCCCGAAGGTCCTCCGCGTAGGCGGGGGCGCCCTGGTCGGGCACCACCGCCGGGTCGACGGTGACCGCCACCCGGTTGTCCGCGTTGGACTGGTCACCGATGAACCACTTGCCGTCCCAGTGCACCGGCCAGGCCACACCGCTGTCGGTGTCGACCTGTGAGCGGTGGTACGTCGGGCCGTTCATCACGGCCTGGCCGCCACCGCGCAGGTAGGGCCGGGTGAAGGTCTCTTCGCCCGGCTCGTACGTGGGCAACCCGCTGCCACCGGCACGGGTCGGGAAGACCGGGCCGCCGCCCTGCGGCGAGTACCAGATCATGTTGTCGCGCACCGGCGGCAGATTCACCAGCCCGGTGTTCCGCGGCGAGGTGTTTCGCGGATTGTCGCAGTCGTACCAGCCGGTCAGTACCGACGCGTCGGTGTTGCTGCGGTCCCGGTACGGCTGCCGGTTGCCCATGCAGTACGGCCAGCCCTGGTTACCGGCGGAGGTGATGATCGTGGCGTGTTCGTACTTCGCCGGACCGAGTTCCGGATCCGGGTTGGTGGCGTCCGGGCCGACCCAGGCAGCGGTCAGCCAGTCGTTGACCGGGTCCCAGGCGATGCGCGACGGGTTGCGTACCCCCATGACGTAGATCTCCGGGCGGGTCTTGCCGCCGCCTTCCTCCTCGCCGGTGAACAGGTTGCCGTCCGGGATGCTGTACGTGCCGTCCGGTTTCGGTGTGATCCGCAGGATCTTGCCGTTGAGGTTGTTGGTATTGCCGGCGGTACGGCGGGCGTCCTGGAACGAGACGCCGGCGTACTCCTGGGTCCAGTTGTTGCCGGAGTAGCCGCTGGAGCCACCGGACGAGTTGGCGTCACCGGTGCTGACGTACAGGTTGCCCGCGTCGTCGAAGGTCATCCCACCCCCGGCGTGGCAGCAGCTGTGGATCTGGGTGTCCCAGCTGAGCAGGTCTTCACGGGTGGCCTGGTCGATGCTGGCGTTGTCGTGGTCGTAGGTGAACCGGGACACGGTCCGCTGGCCGATCCGGTTCTCCCGGTCAATCGACTCGTGGGGCATCCAGTACACGTAGAACCAGCCGTTGTCGGTAAACGCCGGATCCAGGGTCATGCCCAGCAGACCCTCCTCGCTCTTGACCAGCTCGCTGCCGCTGCCCCGGTTGCCCATCACCTCCAGAGTGGTGAGCAGCTTCACCTCCCGAGTCCGCGGATCCCACTGGTGGATGGTGCCGCAGCCCTTGCCGATGTCCGGGTTCGACCAGTCGGGGATCGCCCCGGAGGGGCAGGCGGCGCGGCCGATGTAGAAGACCGTGCCGTCCGGCGCGATGGTCAGGCCGTGCGGCTCACCGACCTGATCCAGTTCACCCTGCTGGTTGGTGCCGGTGAGCCGCTCGATCCGGTAGTTGGCGGCTATCGTCGCCTGGCAGTCACCGCGTACCGTGCCGGCGGTCCACTGGATCGCGCCGAGGATGTGGTCGCGGAACTGGAGGTCCTTGGCCCAGCTTGCCTCGGTGCGGCCCATTCCGGTGTAGAACGACCGGCCACCGTCGTAGTCGTGGCACCAGGCCACCGGGTGGAACGGTCCGTTGCCGCTGAGCCCTGCGTCGTAGCTGGTCTCGTCGACCTGGGCGACGACGTGCACCCGACCAACCGGGTTCGGGTCCCAGCTGATCCACTGGTCGTCGCGGGTCCAGTTCATCGGCAGGTCGCGGGTCGCCGGGTGGTTGCGGTCGGTGACGTCGACCTCTGCCTGCTGGATCTGGGTCTCCGGTGCCGCGCCGGCGTCGGCACCGATCAGCCAGAGCTCGGCGAGCTGGGTCAGCGGCTCGCCGCTGTTCGCGGTGATGTCCAGCCGGTAGTGCCGGTAGGCCTCGGTGTTGTCGAACGCGAACTGCCGGGTGAGGAACCGCTGTGGGAAGCTCTGCCCGGTCCGGCGGTCCAGATCGGTCCAGTTCTCGCCGTCGTTGGACCCCTGCAGCGTCCAGTCCCGCGGGTCGCGGCCGGGGAAGTCGTTGGCCGAGGTGAGCGCGTACCGGTTGACCACGGTCGGCTCAGCCAGCTCACCGGCCAGCCAGCCGGTCGGGGAGCGGGTCAGCCACTTGGTGCCGGTGGCGCGGTCGAACGCGTGGCTGGCGGTCTCGTTCGGCGGGTTGTTGCCGCTGGCGCTCGACTCGACCACCGTCTCCGCCGGCGGCAGGGTGGGTGCCGGCCGGGTGCCGAGCAGACCGGTGAACCATTCCGATCCGGGCTGGGTGTACGCCGCGTCGTGCACGCCGACGAAGCCGCCGCCGCCCTTGACGTACGCCTGGAACGCCGCCTCCTGCGCGTCGTCGAGGGTGACGCCGGCAGTGGAGAGGAAGACCACGCTGCGGTAGCGGGCCAGGTTGTCGGGGTTGAACACGCTCGGATCGTCGGACGAGTGCACATAGAAGCCGTGCTCGTTGCCGAGCCGCCGGATGACGTTGGTGGCCCGGCGGACCGGGTCGCTCTGTTCGGCCTCGGGGCCGTGGAAGACCAGCACGTTGACGACCCGGTTGCCCCAGGTGGGTGGCGTGGGGTCAGCCTGGGCGGGGGAGACCGGCGCGGTCAGCAGACCGCCCAGCAGGGTGACGGCCGCGGCCGCGGCGGCTGATCGGTGGCGCAGTCGGGGGAATCTGAAATGGCGTCTGTCGGCCATTCCTGCTCCTTACAGCGGCCGGCGCGGGATGCGCCGGGGTGGGGTGGCTGGGACGGTTCAGTTCTGGTGGCCGTCGTGTCCGGCACCGGCCTGGATGTCGGCGGCCGGCTCGCCGCCGACGTCGACACCCGACTGGGCGAGCACCGCACGGTGCTGGTGACCGCCGGGCGGCATCTGTCCGTTCTCGTCGAGGACGTGCAGGGTGGTGGCCATGCCCAGGTCGGAGTGGAACTGCATGTGGCAGTGCAGCATCCAGTGGCCCGGTCCGACCGAGTCGCCGGCGACGATGGTCACGCCGAACGAGTCACCGGGACCGAGGGTCTTGTTGTCGATAACCGGGATGGAGTCGACGATCGCCTTGTTGTCGCCGGCGACCACGCCGGTGCGGGTGTCCGCCCAGGAGTGGCCGTGGACGTGCCAGGTGTGCATGTCGTCGCCGGTGCCGACCACGATGAACTCGACCCGCTCGCCGACCTTCGCGACGAAGCAGGCCGGGCCGGGCACCGGGTTGTCCAGGTCGCAGTCGTCGGTCGCGGCCCCGCGACGCAGGTTGATCGACTGGCGGTCGCCGAAGACCGTCACGTAGGTCCGGTCCGGCCGGGGGTCGCCCTGCCGGCGTACCACCAGGCCGCCGAACAGGCCCGAGCCGATGCCCTGGGTGCCGTGCGGGCCGCCGACCACGTGGTCGTGGTACCACCAGTAGCCGGCGGTGCCCGGCGAGCCGGTCCGGGAACTGCGCGGCTTCGCGTACCAGGTGTAGGTCCGGGACTCACCCGGCCCGACATAGGAGCCACTGTGTACGGTCCCGTCGGAGTCCTGGGTGTACTTCACCCCGTGTGCGTGCAACGAGACGCCGAGCGGGTGCTCCGGATCGGTCCGCAGTTGACCCAGCGTCTCGGCGGTCACCTGGTTGTGCAGGGTGATCGCCAGGCACTCGCCTTCGATCATCTCCATCGTCGGGCCCGGGTAGGAGGCGGTCTGCGGGGTCAGGCCGTAGCCCAGCCGGATCTGGTTGGTCACCGGGTCGCGGGGCAGCTCCACGGCGTACAGCTGCAGCTCCCGGTCCGGAGCCACGCAGCCCCCGGGCACCACGCCGTCGGCTGGTTCGACTGCGGCCACCGGGTCGGTGGCGCGGTGGTTGACCGCGTACGCGGCACCCGCGCTGGCGAAGGTGACCGCCAGGACCGCCAGGACCACCAGGGCCCGGCCCACGCCGTTATCAGGCGGGCCACCCGGTCTGGCCGATCGGTCGATCGGGCCGGTGCTCAACTCTGTCGTCTCGTTCAACGTCCGTTCCTGTTCGTCGCGTCGGTCATCGCCGGTCGGGGGTGGTGGTCTGTCCGTCGGGGTCCCGGGCCGCTCACGGCGTCAGCGGGGCGATCCGGACGTTGCGGAAGCTGACGATGTCGTCCGCGCCGTGCACCTGCAGGCCGAGGTAACCTTCGGTCCGCTGCCGACCGGCACCGCCCGGGTCGTCGGCCCGAGGCGGGTCGAACACCAGGTCAGGGGTGTTGACGAACTCGTTGACCAGCTCCCCGTTGCGGAAGATCGAGTAGTGCTGCCCGACCACCCGGATCTCGTAGTCGTTCCAGGTGCCCTTCGGGGTGACCCCGGCGGCGTCAACGTCGACGCCGTCGAACCCGTACACCGAACCGGTCTTGTAGCGGTCGCCGACCGGGCCGTCGAAGATCTGCACCTCGTGGCCGTACTTGATGGCCACCCATTCCGGCCGGGGCTCCTGCGGATGCTGGTGCACGCCGGGAAACCGGACGAAGACGCCGCTGTTGGCCCGGGCGTCACCCGGGGCGTCGTCGCGCCACTGCAGCTTCACCGAGAAGTCGCCGTAGCTGCGGATCGGGAACCAGAGCAGGCCGAGTCCGGCGACCGGCCGGCTGGTGATCGAACCGTCGGCGTTGCGGGTGAACCCGCCCGCGCCGACCTGCTCCCACTGATCGAACGACGCGCCCGACCGGTTGAGGATCGGCTGGTAGCCGGTGTGGGCGTCCGACTTGCCGACTGCCGACAGCTTGGCCGTGTCGATCAGGGTGACCCGCTCGGCCTGGCTGATGACACCCTGTTCGCGCAGGTTCTTGACCACCGCGCGGACGTGCTGCATGAACTCGTTGTGGTTACGCCAGATCCGTTCGCTGGCGATCAGGTTGTTGATGGTGCAGCCGGGACCCACCTGCCGGTTGGGCACCGCACTGTTGCGGGTGCCCAGCCAGACCGTCGGGCGGGTGTCCAGCACCGGGCACTGCGGATCGCCGCCGCCGGCGACCACGGTGAAGGTGACCGATCCGGGATCGGAGGTGTTGCCGGCTTCGTCGGTGGCGCGGTAGCTGACCGTGTGCGTACCCGGGCTGTTCACCGTGACCGGGGCGGTGTAGCCGGTGTAGGCACCGCTGTCGAGGGAGTACTCGACACTGGCGACCCCGGAGTCGTCGTCGGTCGCGATCAGGGTCACCGTCGCGGTGTCGAGGTAGCCGCCGTCCGGCGTCCGGGCACCGGAGACGGACGAGGTCACCGTGGGTGCGGTGGTGTCCGGGTCCGGGGGCGTGGTGACGGTGAAGGTGACCGACCGCGGGTCCGAGGTGTTTCCGGCGATGTCGGTCGCCCGGTAGGTCAGCGTGTGCTGGCCCGGCTCGTTGACGGTGACCGGGGCGGTGTACTCGCTGAACTCGTCGCCGTCGAGGGAGTGTTCGATGGTGTCGACACCGGACATGTCGTCGGTGGCGGTGAGGGTGACGGTGGCGGCACCGAGGTAGCCCCCGTCGTCGTCGCGCGGCCCGGCCAGCGCCGCGGTCACCTGGGGCGCGGTGGTGTCTTCGGTGTTGTCGTCGCTGACCACCAGTAGCCCGTTCATCAGACCGTGGCCGGGGATGGCGCAGAAGTACCGGTACGTCCCCGGAGTGAGTACCACGTCGACGGTCCACAGGCCGCCGTTGGCGTCGTACGGGTCGGCCAGGATGTTGACGTTCACGTCCTGGTTGTAGGTCGGGTCAGCGGTCTCGAAGGTGAGCGTGTGCTGCATGCCGCTGGTGTTGCCGGTCGCTGCGCTGTTCTCGAAGACCAGCGTCGCCGGGCCGGGCTCGGCGGTGGTCGGCGCCGAGGTGTACGCGGTGACGTCGTTGCCCGTGGTCCAGGTCAGTACCTGGGCGGCCCGGTACTCCGGTGGACCGCCGTGGGTCGGGCGGGCGTTGACCGGCGCCGCGGCCAATGTGGTGGTGAGGACCATGCCGACCACGGCCGCCAGCGCGGTCAGCGACCGTCGCGGTCGGGTCGGTGCTCTGCTCGGGCGGACAGCTCCGCCGTGTTGGTCAGGGTTGACTGCCATCTCAGCGTACCTTTCATCACAGGCCGGTCCGTTTCGGACAGACTCGGTGCATGGTCGGCCACCGGCCGGGGGTGATCCGGGCGCGCGGAAACTGCACCAGTGGGGGCACGGGTGCGGCCACGCTTCACCGGCACCCGGGGCAGGCGGCCGACGCCGGGCGGGTGCGGTGGTGATACCGGGTGTGCGGGTAGGTAGGTGACGGGAAACGTTGGGCGGGTCCGACAGGTGACGACTGCCCTGGCGGCCAGGGAATGAGTAGGGCGACGGGGGTGCGGGCGCGCGCCGCCGCGCCGATCGGATGCGTCCAGTGTTTCCGGGGGGTGCCACGGCCCCGGCGAGGTCGTCGCCGTCGGGCGGGTGCCGTGCCCGCCCGACGGCGTCCGGTCGGGGCAGCCAAACTGTTTGGTTACCTAACCGAATGCCTCGGTGATCTGGAGGCTATCGGACTTGGGATCGAGGTGTCTACATCTTTCGGTGGTTCATCCCAGACTTTCGCCAGTGTCGACAGAAGGTGTGGAAGGGCGTTAGGTCACGAGCAGTGACCACAGTGTTGGCTGAAGCTGTCCGGAGCCGCCGGGATCAGGCCCGGGACCGGGCCAGTAGGTAGACGAAGTACGGGGCACCGATCAACGCCACCGCCAGGCCGGCCGGCAGTTGGGCCGGCGCGACGACGGTACGGCCCACGGTGTCGGCCAGTCCGAGCAGGACCGCACCGAGCAGCACCGCGACCGGGATGATCCGCGCGTGCCGGCCGCCGACGAGCGCCCGTGCGGCGTGCGGCGCGACCAGTCCGACGAAGCCGACGACACCGATCGCGGTCACGCTCAACGCGGCCAGCACGGCGGCGACCGCCAGCACCAGGAGACGGATCCGTTCCAGACCGACACCGACGATCCGGGGCGAGTCCTCGTCGATCGCGATCAGGTCCAGCTCGCGGTGGGCGGCCAGGGCGACCGGCAGCGCCACCAGCAGGGCGACCACCACCGGGACCACCTGGGTCCAACTGCGGCCGTACGTCGTGCCGGACAGCCACGTGTAGATCTTCGGCGTGTCCCACGGATTCGACCGCACCAGCAGATAGGTCGTCAGGGCGGTCGCCGCGTACCAGACCCCGACACCGATCAGGACCAGCCGGTCGGTGTGCAGCCCGCCCCGCCAGGCCACGGAGTAGACCAGACCGAAGGCGGCCAGCGCGGCGCCGGTGGCGGCGGCGATCATCGTCGCGTTGCCGCCGACGCCGCCGGTCACCACGATCACTGCGGCCAGCCCGGCCCCACCGGTGATGCCGAGGATTCCCGGCTCGGCGAGCGGATTGCGGCAGGTCGCCTGGACCAGGGAACCGGACAACGCGAGGGCACCCCCGGCGGCCAGCGCCGCCGCCACCCGTGGTGCCCGTTCGTCCAGTGCGAAGCGGATGACGGGCGGTCCTTCACCGGACAGCCAGAGCGCGATGTCGCCGGTGAGCAGCCAGGTGTTGCCGGCGAGCAGGCCGAGCAGCCCGGCGCCGGCGGCGGTCGCGCTGACGACCGCCAGGACCGTCCGGTACCGGCGGCGGCTCCGGGGCCCCATCCGGCTGCCCGGCGGTTGCCGGGTCGGGCCGAAGTCGCGTACCCGGCGGGCCAGCACGATGAGCAGGACGGCACCGACCAGGGTGGTGGCCACCCCGGTCGGCACCTGACCGGCCCGGTCCGCGCCGAGCAGGGCGCGGATCACCCCGTCGGCCAGGACGACCGTCAGCGCGCCGACCAGACCCGCCGCCGGCACCAGTACGGCGTGCCGGTGCAGCGCCGGTACGAACCGTGCCGACATCCGGGTCACCGCCGGCGCGCAGAGACCGACGAACCCGATCGGGCCGGCCAGGGTCACCGCCGCCGCGGTGAGCAGCACCGCGAGCACCGTCCCGACCGCCCGGGTCGCCCGGACCGGTACGCCCAGCGCCCCGGCCGTGTCGTCGCCGAGACCCAGCAGGTCGAGTCGGCGGGCCAGCAGCCCGGCCACAGCCGTGGCGCCGACCACGACCGGCGCGGCCTGCCCGAAGGCGGTCAGCCCGAGCTGGCTCAGCGATCCGCTGCCCCAGGCGAACAGCCCGGTCGTTTCCTGCTGGAAGCCGATCAGCACCGCGGCCGTGGCCGACTGCAACGCCATCGCGACGACGGAGCCGGCCAGCACGAGACGAGTCGTCGAGCTGCCCGCGCCGCCGGCGAGACCCAGAACGAGACCGGCGGCCAGCAGCCCGCCGACGAAGGCGACGACGCCCGACGCCCAGAGCGGCACACCGAGGCCGAACGCCGCGACCGCACTGACGGCGAAGTACGCCCCCGCGGTCACCGCGAGGGTGTCCGGTGAGGCGAGTGTGTTGCGGGCCAGCGACTGGAACAGCGCGCCGGCGACGCCGAGGGCGAAGCCGACCGCGATTCCGGCCGCCAGCCGCGGGAGCCGGGAGCCGAGCAGGATCTCCCGGACCGCCTCGTCGGCACCTGTGTCCCCGCCGCCCGCCGCCGCGAGCAGGTCGGCGAGCCCCACCCCCGAGGTGCCCTGGGTCAGGTGCCAGCCGGCGGCGACCACCAGGGCCAGCCCGAGCGACAGCAGGGTGCCCAACCCGCCGACCACGGCCCGGCGGTCCGCACCGGACGCCGCCACCGGTCTGGTGGCGACGGTGCCCGGCGTCGGACGGAGCCCCGTGGGCACCCGTGGACCGTCGTTCACGATGGTCAGCTGGCCAGGACGTCGACGTAGGCGTCGAGCACCTGCTGCGACGAGCGGGGGCCGCCGAAGGTCCAGATGCCGGCCGGGAAGGCGTACGCCCGCCCCTGCTCGACCGCCGGCAGCGACGCCCAGATCTCGTTCTTCTCCAGCTCGGTCAGGACGCTGCCGGCGGGGTCGGTGGTGCCGGTGTACAACAGGGTGGCGTCGCCGACGGTGGTCATCCCCTCGATGTCGGTCTGACCAAGGCCGTACGCCGGGTCGACCTCGCCGGTCCAGGCGTTCGTCAGGCCGATCGCCTCGCCGAGTTCACCGACCAGCGATCCCTGGCCGAACGGCCGGATAGCGACGTTGCCGCCCTGGACCCAGCCGTCGAAGTAGACGAACTCGGTGCTCGTGAGCTCAGCGCCGGCGATCTGCTGCTTCGCCTCGTCCAGGCTGGCCTGGAACTCGTCGGCGACGAGGTCGGCCCGATCGGAGCGGCCGAGGGTCTCGGCGATCATCGCGAAGGTGTCCAGCATGTTCTGGACCGGGTCGGCGGCATCCGCCCCCCGGGTGGCCAGCACCGGGACGTCGTACTCGGCGAGCTGCGCGATGACCGGGTCGTCCTCGGCGGTGGCCTCGACGATCACCAGGTCCGGGTCGGCGGCGAACAGCGCGTCGAGGTTGGGCTCGCCGCGCAGTCCCACGTCGGCGACGCCGTCCGGCAGCTCCTCGGCGGTGTCCCAGGTGCGGTAGCCGTCCGGGTCGGCCACCGCCACCGGGGTGAGGCACAGGGTGAGGACGTCCTCGATCTGCTGCCATTCCAGTACGGCCACCCGCTGTGCCGGCTCGTCCAACGTCACGGTGCGCCCGAGCGCGTCGGTGACCTCCACCGGTCCGGTAGAGGTCACGGTGGTGTCGTCGGCGCAATCACCGGAGGCGTTGGCCGTGGGCGTCTCGTCTGCGGTCTGCGGGTCGCTGGTGCCGCAGGCGGCCAGCGCCGACGGGATAAACAGGACGGCGGCCAGGGCAGCCGTCATCGATCGGGTTCTCATGGGTTCCTCACTCGTTGGTTGACCGGGCGATCAGCGGCGCCGGTGGTGTCGCCCTCGGGGCTCGACCCGCACCAGACCGGTGGCCGGGTCCACGGTGGTGTCGATCGGCAACCCGTAGACCTCGGAGAGGTGCTCCGTGGTCAGTACCTCGGCCGCCGGGCCGGCGGCCCGCACCCGGCCCTGGCTCAGCAGCACGATCTGGTCGGCCACGTCGGCGGCCTGGTTCAGGTCGTGCAGGACGACGCCGAGCGCCGTCTGGTGCCGGTCCGCGAGGTCACGGACCAGGTCGAGGATCTCGACCTGGTAGCGCAGGTCGAGATGGTTGGTCGGCTCGTCGAGCAGCAGCACGCCGGTGTCCTGGGCGAGACAGGCGGCCAGCCACACCCGTTGCAGCTCACCGCCGGAGAGCTGGTCGACCGCGCGGTGGGCCATCGGCGTGGTCCCGGTCAGCTCCATGGCGTGGTCGACCATCGCCTGGTCGGTGTCGGTGAGCGGGCTGAACCGGCGCCGGTGCGGGTGGCGCCCGAAGGCGACGACGTCGCGGACCCGCAGGCCGGACGGGTGCGGTCGCGACTGGGACAGCAGGGTCACCCGGCGGGCGAAGTCGCGGGCGGACAGCGGTGCCGCGTCCTCGAGGTCGCCGTTGCCGCTGCTGAGCATGATCCGGCCGGACGATGCCCGGTGCAGTCGGGCGAGCGAACGCAGCACGGTGGACTTGCCACTGCCGTTGGGGCCGATCAGGGCGGTCACCACGCCGGGGTGGATGGCGACGGACACGCCGTGGACGACCGTGGTGCGCTGGTATCCGAGCACCAGGTCGTCGCCGTGCAACGCCGTCGCGATCATGTTAGGTGAGGCTACCCTAAACGTTGATCGAGGCAAAGTCGCCGGGCACCGGCCGCCCGGCGTACCGGCGGCGACGCCGGATCCCCGGCCGCAGGACGCCGCTCGGGCATCCCGCGGACCGGGGATCCGGCACCGGTCAGGGCAGGGTGTTCAGCACCAGCGTGCCGATCTCGGAGCCGAGCACACCGGCCCGGTTCTCGCCGGCCACCCCGTCGGCCCGGTTCATCAGTACCGCCACCACGATCCCGTCGTCCGGGTACATCTGTAGATACGCGGTGGAACCGTCGGCGCCACCGGTCTTGCCGATCCGGCGGTGCCCGTCCTCGGTGCTGATCGACCACCCGTACGCGTAGCTCCACCCGGTGTCGACCCACATGGGGTCGAGCGAGTCCGGGCCGACGATCTCGCCGCCGATCAGCTTGTCGCCGAAGCGGGCCAGGTCGGCGACCGAGGACTCCATCCCGCCGCCGAGGACCTTCCAGCTCACCTCGTCGCCGCCGTACTCGTCGTTGGCGCCGTCGTAGAAGGTGCTGCGCCGCACCGAGGTGTCCGACAGGTTCTCGGGCCGCAGGGTGCCCAGGTTGAACGCGGCAGTCAGCTCCGATTCGGTCAGCTCGCCCACCGGGGTGCCGGTCGCGCCCTCCAACGCCGCGCCCAGGATGGTGTAGCCGTGGGTGCTGTAGTGCGGGTCACCGATCGAGCAGACCAGGTCGGAGTCCCAGAACTCGGCCGCGGCCGCGGTGGCGTTGGCGTACCAGGTGGTGCCGAGATCGGTGTCCTCGGCCTGCCACTGCGCGACGTCGTCCGGGTCGGCGCCGTCGTCGGCCTCCGTGCCCGCGTAGTGCCGCACACAGGCACGGTTGCTGGCCACCTGCTCCACCGTGTCGCCGCGATCACCAGAGCGGCGAGTACGCGGCTTCCCGTGCCGCGTACGGATTCGGATCTCATGGTTTGCTGCTCCTCTCGATGGTCCGGCTGACCGATCAACGCTGTCGTTACCGGTAGTGCGATGCTTCGTTGGTATATGAGGAGATTGCCCGCTTTGCGTGGGTGGTGGTGCCCCAGGCGTCCCGAATCGGCAATGAAGGAGTCGGTCATGACCCGCGTGATGACGGTTGTCGGCACCCGGCCGGAGATCATCCGGCTGTCCCGGGTGATGGACCGGCTGGACCGCACCGTCGACCATGTCCTGGTACACACCGGGCAGAACTGGGATCCGGTCCTCTCCGAGGTCTTCTTCACCGAGCTGCGGCTGCGCCCGCCGGACCGGTCGCTGGGCGTGGACACCACCTCGCTCGGTCGGGTGCTCGGCGGCGTCCTGGTCGGCATCGAGGCCGCCCTCGACGACTGCCGGCCGGACGCCCTGCTGGTGCTCGGGGACACCAACAGTGCCATCGCCGCCCTGATGGCCCGCCGGATGCGGGTGCCGGTCTACCACATGGAGGCCGGCAACCGGTGCTTCGACCTGAACGTGCCCGAGGAGACCAACCGGCGCCTGGTCGACCACGTCTCCGACTTCAATCTCGTCTACAGCGAGCACGCCCGCCGCAACCTGATCGCCGAAGGCCTCCATCCGCGCCGCATCCTGCACACCGGCTCACCGATGCGGGAGGTGCTGGAGCACCATCGGGCGGATATCGCCAGGTCCACCGTGCTCGACCAACTCGGGCTGACCGCCGGCGGGTACTTCGTGGTCAGCGCCCACCGTGAGGAGAACGTCGACCGGCCGGACCGGCTGCACCAGCTGCTCGACTGTCTGCGGGCGGTACGCGACGAGTGGGCGCTACCGGTGCTGGTCTCCACCCATCCGCGTACCCGCAAACGGCTGGAGGTGCTGGCCACCGACCCGACCAGCCTCGACCGGATCACCTTCCACGAGCCGTTCGGGCTGTTCGACTACGTACGCCTGCAGTGCGCCGCCCGCTGCACGCTGTCGGACAGCGGCACGATCAGCGAGGAAGCGGCGATCCTGGGCTTTCCAGCGGTGACGCTGCGGGAGTCGATCGAACGGCCGGAGGCCTTGGACGTCGGTGGCATCATCATGACCGGGCTGGACCCGGCCGGCGTGGTGGAAGCCGTCCGGGCAACCGTCGAGCAGGTCGCCTCGGCCGGGGTACCCTGCCCGGCGGACTACCAGGTGCCCGACACCTCACGGCGGGTCGTCGACTTCATCCTGTCCACCGTGCGGCGCCACCACGAGTGGGCCGGGCTGCGTCGCTGAGCGCGGCAACCGTACGAATCGAAGGCTGAGCCGACAGTGTGTGAAACGACGACCCGGGTCCGACCCGCCGCCGGCGGGGTGGCGACCCGGCAGACCACCGCCGACGCGGCGACCGGGACCTTCCGGATCCTCGCCACCGCTGCGGTGTTTGAGCCGGGGTTCCGTGGCGGCGGCCCGATCCGGTCGCTGCGCTTCATCCTGGACACCCTGCCTGACGACCTCGACGTCACCCTGGTCACCCGCGACCGGGACCTGCACGCGAGCGACCGGTACCCGGGGCTGTCCGGCGAACTGGTCCACCGCGACCGCCGCTGCGCGGTGTTCTATCTCGACCCGGTGCGCCCCCGGCAGTGGCTGCGGCTGCTGCGGCAGATCCGGTCGCGGCCGGTTGATCTGCTGTACGTCAACAGCCTGTGGTCGATGTACTCGGTGGTCCCGATCCTGGCGGTGGCCCTGCGGCTGCTGCGGATACCGGCGATCATGATCGCCCCACGCGGCGAACTGGCCCCCGCCGCTCTGGCCATCAAGGGCGGCAAGAAGCGGCTCTTCCTTGCGGTGTGGGCACCGGTGCTGCGTCGCCTCGGTGTGCGGTGGCAGGCGTGCAGCCAGCTGGAGGCGGATCAGATCGCGGCGGCGCTGCCCTGGGCACGGGTGATGGTCAACGGCAACGAGTGTCCGATCCCGGATCGTCCGCCGCCACCGGTCGTGGCGCACGACGGTCCGTTGCGGCTGGTCTTCATCGGCCGGATCTCACCGATGAAGAACCTGGACACGGCGTTGGCAGCGGTGGCCCAGGCAACCCGGCCGGTCGACTTCGACATCTTCGGGCCCGATGAGGACGAGCCGTACTGGGCGCGGTGCGGTCAGCTCATCGCGACGGTGCCCGGCCATGTCCGGGTGCGGTACCACGGCGAACTGCCGGCCGCCGAGGTGCTGTCGACCTTCGCCCGGTACGACGCATTCCTGTTCCCGACGCTGGGCGAGAACTTCGGACACGTCATCCTGGAGAGCCTGGCGGCCGGCTGCCCGGTCGTCTGTTCCGACCGGACCCCGTTCAGTGAGTTGATCTCCAGCGCCGGCGGGGTGGTGGTCCGGCCGCTGACGGTGTCGGCGCTGGCCGAGGCGGTGAACGAGCTGGCTGGCCGGTCGGCGGGTGAGCGGGCCGCGGCGAAGGTGACGGCGGGGCGGCGGTACCGGCTATGGCGGCGGCAGGCGCGCGAACTCAACGTCCTCGACCACGCCCGCCACTTCTGCCGGTGACCCGCCGTCACCGGTGTGCTGCCAGGCTCGTTGGACTGGGTGTGTCCAGTCGTCTTCGTACGATCGTCCGGCGGGTGCGGGACCATCTGGCGGCCAGCCGGGATCCCGAGGCGTTCGTCAGATCGTTGGGAGTCAACCTGACCGGCCGGGTGCGCTTCTACGGCGTGAACCGGGCGATGTTCGGCTCGGAACCGTGGCTGATCACGATCGGCGACAACGTCTACATCACCTCCGGGGTGCAGTTCGTCACCCACGACGGGGGAACCCTGATCCTCCGCAAGGAGCATCCCGAACTGGACTGGACGGCTCCGATCGTCATCGGTGACGACGTCTACATCGGGATGCGGGCGATGATCCTGGCCGGGGTGACCATCGGCAACCGGTGCGTCATCGGCGCGGGTTCGGTCGTCACCCGCGACATCCCGGACAACACGGTGGCTGCGGGGGTGCCGGCCCGACCGCTGCGCACGACCGACGACTATCTGCGCAGTCTGCAGGCCAAGTCGCTGGGTATCGGCCACCTTCCGGTGGCCGCCAAGCATGCGGAGATGAAGCGGATCTACGGCGTACCGGCGCGGTGATCAGGCCCGGCGGTAGGCGATCCGCGGCGGCGGGAACTGGTGCACACCGGCGACCGCGACCGGCCCGAGCAGGCCGGCCACGCCGGACATCTGGTAGCCGAATCGGTTACCGGTCATCGCCGCCGGGCCGGAACCGATGTTCAACGCCGTGGCACCGCCGACCTGGCTGGTCCGCAGGGTGGGCGGGGTGGTGGCGGAGCCCTGCCACACGACGGCGTACCAGTGCCAGCTGGCGGGCAGCGTCACCGGCGTGGTCAGCACGTACTCCCGGATACCGGCGGTGGCCACACTGAGCGCGCCGAAGTCGGCGATCGGTCCCTGCGACGCCGGTCGACCGGTCGTCGGGTCGTGGGCGTACACGCCATGGCGCAACCAGCCGCTACCGGTCGCCGTAATCTCCACACACACCCGGTCGACCCGGGTGGCCTCGGCCAGGTACATCGGGTGCAGCAGCAGCCGCTGGAACGCGTCGGTGCAGGTGGTGGTCCCGGTAGGGCCGGCCAACGGCAGGAAGTAGCTGCCGATCCCGGAGGTGGCTCCGGGCAGCGGCTGCGGGCTGGCCTGGTCGGGGTCCGCCCGCCACATGCCGTACCCGGGGGAGACCGGCACCTGGTAGGCGATGCCTTCGGCCGCGACCCGCTCCGCGACGGCGAGGTTCGTCGGTCCGACCGGGACCAGCCGGCGGTGGAACAGTTCCGACACGGCCATCCGGGCGGCGGCGACGGTACCCACCCGCTCGATGATCACGAAGTCGCTGCTGCCGTCCGAGACGACCAGCTCGGTCGCGGCCGACGGCGGTGCCAGATAGCGTCGGTACGCGGTACCGGTGACCGTCTGTCCCGGCCAGAGCTCGCGACCCCACACCAGCTGCGGGTAGTTCTTCTTCAGGCTGGACGAGACGAACCAGCTCTTCGCTGTGGTGTGCCGCACCCTGGTCGCCGGCTCTCCGTCGTCGACCGGCAGCAGACCGGCGGCGATTCCCCACAGCTGGACCCCGCCGCCGCTGACCGCCCACTGGGTCATGCCGGTCGCCGGCATAGTCGGGTCCCGCAGACTCGCCGGGGTGATATCGGTGATCGCGGTGATCGTGTCGATCCGCGCCCAGGACGACCAGTTCAGTGTCCCGGCCGCCTCGACGTTCGGCATGAACTGCAGGCGGCTGCCGCCCGCCGGCACGGTCAGCGCCGAGCACTGGGTGACCCCGGTACTCAGGGTGAACCGGTCCATGGCGGTCACCCGCTGGGTGACCAGCAGGCCCCCCGGCGACCAGCGGTAGTCGTTGTCGATGCGACACATCGGCGGGATCCGGGTCATGATGGTGGCGAGCGGTGTGCCGATGTTGGCCTGGGCGGTGTCGATCATCCCCCGGTACGAGGGGATCACGTAGGACTCCCGGATCCGCAGCTGCTCACCGGTGGACCGGCCGTCGGGCACCGGCCGGCCGTCGAGGTCGACGACCACGGTGTGCGAGTGGGTGGCCGGGCGGATCTGGACGTCCGGGGTCAACCAGGTGATCGGTACCGAGGTCCGGTTCGTCGCCCCGGCGACGTGGGTGAGTGCCGCCGCCGGCCGCACCCGCACGCCCTGGGTGACCCCGTCGACGATCGTGTACGGGTTGCCGAACAGCAGGCTGTTGCCGTTCGGCACGGCGAGCAGGGTGAAGGTCCGGATTCCGTCGGTCCACCGGGAGCCCAGGTCGGCGGTGGTCTTACCGTGGTTGGTGAGCGCGACCTGGGTGCCGATGTTGTAGCCGTGGTTGCCGCCGATGTACGACCAGCCGGTGTGGATCGGGCAGTTGTCGTCCGAGGTGTCGTGGATCCGGGTGCCCACCGCCGACATGACCGGCCAGACCTGGGCGTCGGTGGCGGTCGACGGCACGAGGGTGACCTGGGGCAGGCCCGCGTGCCACATGCCGACCATGGACTCGGCGTAGGCCAGGTTGGCCGGCATCACCAGGTCCCGGGTGCCGTCGAACCTTGACCTGATCGACATCAGGGCGTTCGACCGGTAGACCGTCAGTCCAGGCATCTCGGCACCTCCATGGCGAGCCGCGCGACCTGCTGTCACTGTGCGCCTTTTCGCAGTTCAGGACGGTTTTCGGTCGGTGACATGACAACGCTGCCGGCCGTTCGGCGATCCTTGCGGGCGGTATAGACAATGTGAGGCGATATCTCTGACAAAAGATGTTATGAACCCGTTACCCGCTCCTCGGTCGGCTCGATGTACAGGTGACCGGGCGGCACTGCGAGGAGTTGTCCCATGCGCATTCTGATCACCGGCGGAGCCGGCTTCATCGGCTCCAACCTGGCCCGTGCCGCACTGGTCGAGCCGGCGGTGAAGGAGGTCACCGTCCTGGACGACCTGTCGGTCGGACTGCGCGACAACCTCACCCGGCTGGACGTCGAGGTGGTCGAGGGGTCGATCCTGGATCCGGCCGCACTGGACGCCGCGATGGCCGGCCGGGAGGCCGTGGTCCACCTCGCCGCCCTGCCCAGTGTGCCCCGGTCGCTACGCGACCCGGTGGCCTCCCATCACGCGAACGCGACCGGAACCCTGCTGGTGCTGGAGGCGGCCCGCCGGCACGACGTTGCCCACCTGCTGGTCGCCTCCTCCTCGTCGGTGTACGGCATGAACCCGACGCTGCCGAAGACCGAGCTGACCTGGACCCGGCCGATGAGCCCGTACGCGGCGAGCAAGCTCGCCACCGAGGCGTACGCCCTGGCCCACCAGGCGTCGTTCGGGCTGCCCACGCTGGCGTTGCGGTTCTTCAACGTGTACGGCCCCGGGCAACGGCACGACCACGCCTACGCTGCGGTCATCCCCCGGTTCGTCCACGCCGCGCTGCGGGGCGAGCCGGCCCTGGTGCACGGCGACGGCACCCAGTCCCGGGACTTCACCTACGTCGGTACGGTGTGCGCGGTCATTCTGGACGCGCTGCGGCGCCGCGTGCACCACCCGCACCCGGTCAACCTTGCCTTCGGCGCCCGGGCCAGCCTGCTGGAGGTCCTCGACGACCTCGCCGGACTGCTTGGCCGGCGCGTCGACCGCGAGCACGCGCCGCCGCGTCCCGGCGACGTCGCGCACTCCCTCGCCGACACCGCCACGTTGCAGGCGCTCTTCCCTGGCATCAGCCCGGTCGACCGTCGGGACGGCCTGCGGGCGACCGTCGAGTGGATGGCCCGTCGGCTGGCCGTCGAGCCCGTCGCGAGCCGGTGACAGGGGCCGCCGACCGGACCGGACCGGACGGCCGTGACCGTGACCGTGCCGTACGGTCCGGCATCGCTGCGGCAATGGCGGCGAAGGCGACCGGCATGGCGGCCCCGCTGGTCATCACCCCGGCCTGCTTCCAGTACCTCGGTGACCAGCGGTACGGGCTGTGGATGGCGGTCACCGCGCTCACCGGGATGGCCTGGTTCGCCGACCTGGGGCTGGGCAACGGACTGCTGACCCGGCTCAGCCGGCTCGGTACCGACGTCGGGCAGCAGGCCAGGGAGATCTCCAGCGCGTTCGCCACGGTCGGCACGGTCGCCGTCGCCCTGCTCTGCGGCCTGTTCGCGATCAATCCGCTGGTGCCCTGGGAACGACTGTTCGGGGTGACCGATCCGCACATCGCCGCCGAGACGTCGACGGTGGTCCTGCTGTCGTTCGGAGCGTTCGCCGTCAACATCCCGCTGTCGCTGATCCAACGGATCCAGTACGCCGACGGTCAGGTCGTGCAGAGCAGCGTCTGGCAGTCGGCCGGCTCGCTGGCCGCCATGGTGGCGGTGCTGTGCGCCATCGTCGGTGGATGGGACCCGCTGGCGGTGATCGCTTGTGCGGTACTGGCGGTGCCCGCCGTCAACCTGGTCAACACCGTGGTCTACTTCGGCGTGCAGCAGCCGGCCAAGCGCCCCGGCCCCAGGTTGGTCGACCGGGCGACTGCGGCCGGCCTGCTCCGGCTCGGCCTGCGGTTCTTCGCGCTCACCGTGATGTCGTCGATCGCTGTCAACGTCGACAGCCCGCTGGTGGCGAACATCCTCGGACTCGCCGTGGCGGCGCACTACGCCGTCGTGGTGAAGCTCTTCGGTGTGCTGTCCATCTTCGTCGGCCTGGTCGGCATGGCGGTCTGGCCCGTGAACGGTGCGGCGTTGGCCCGTGGCGAGGTGGCCTGGGTACGCCGGCACACCCGACGGTTGGTGTTGCTCTACGGGGCGGTGGTCGGGGTGGCGGGCGCGGCGCTGGCCGGCTGGGGGCACCCGTTGATCGAGTTGTGGGTCGGCGGCATCGACCCTGCCGTGGTGCCGGTCCCGGTCCTCGCCGGACTCGCCTGCTGGAGCTTGCTGGTCGCCGTCAGCTCGCCGCTGATCCTGGTGCAGAACAGCGCCGGGCTGCTCCGGCCGCAGGCCGTCGGCTGGGCCGCGTTCCTGGTCCTGGCGACCGGCCTGAAGATCTGGGGCCTGCACCATCTCGGTCTGGTGGCCGTGCCGTTGGCGGCCTGCGTGGCTTACCTGCTCACCATCTGGCCCGCTGCGGTGATCGGCTACCGGCAGGCAATGGACCGGGCCGGCCACGGCGCCGGCCCGTCTCCCGCAGCGCCCGACAATGCAGCGCCCGACCCGGGCGCTGGCGGTGGCACGGCGGTCCGGCCGACAGTCGACGGAAGGGGGACCGGTGTCCGAGTTGGCGGTTGACCCGGACGACGTCCGTGACCATCCGGCCCCGCCCGGCGGTGGGGCGACCGCCCCACCGCCGGGCGGGGCCCGTCGCCGTGTCCTGCGGGTGGTGGGCGAACTGAACTACGGCGGCACCGAGACGCGTACCGCGGAACTGCTGCCACGGCTCGTCCGTGGCGGCACCGTGATACATCTGCTCACTCTCAGCGACCACGTTGGACCGGGACCGCTGGCCGGGACGGTCGAGCGGTACGGTGGCTCGGTGACCGCCGTACCGCTCGGTGCGCGGTTTCCGGTCCGGTTCCACCGTCTGCTGCGCCAGCTGCGGCCCGACGTGGTGCACGTCGACTGCGCCAACTTTTCCGGCGTGCTGCTCGCCCTCGCTGCGGTCGCCGGGGTGCCCGGCCGCGTCGCGCACTTCCGAGGGGACGACAACGCGCCGAGGAGCCCGCGCCGTCGGATCCTCCGGTGGCTCGGCGGGCGGCTGCTGCGGACCTTCGCCACCGACGTCCTGGGCGTGTCGCCCGGCTCGCTCACCTTCGGCTTCCACCGGGCCTGGCGGGACGATCCACGCTGCCAGGTGGTGCTCAACGGGCTCGACCTGGACCGCCTGCGTCAACCGTCTGTCGATGACCTGCGGGCGATGATCGGAGCGGGCGTCGCCGATCTCGTCTGCGTCAGCGTGGGACGGGCCTCGCCGGAGAAGCGCCGCTGGCTGCTGCCGCCGATCCTGGCCGCGTTGCGTGACCGGGGGGTCACCGCGCATGCCGTACTCGTCGGGCCGGGTGATCCTGCCGACGACGCCCGGGTGCGTGCCGCGGCGGACGCCGTCGGGGTGACCGGCCGGGTGCATCTGCTCGGCCCCCGAGGCGACGTGGGCGGCCTGCTGGCACAGGCCGACCTGGTCGTCCACCCGTCCAGCCTGGAAGGGTTGCCCGGCGGGGTGCTGGAACCGGTCGCGCTGGGTATCGGCACGGTGGCCTGCGACCTGCCCGGCGTGCGGTTCATCGACGAGCGGCTACCCGGCGTCGTGATCGTCGATCCCGGGGCGTCGGCGGCGGACTGGGCGGAGGCTGCGCTCGTCGCGGCCGCGTACACCGCCGCGACCACCCCCTCGGCCGCGAGCGATCGATTCGCCCACAGCCCGTTCGCGATCGATGCTGCGGCCGAAACCCATCTGGCGATCTACCGGCGGCGTCCGGGCCGCGTCCGGACCTGCACCGAAGGAGTCTGATGACCGAGCAGACCACGACAGTCGAGGTTGGACCACGAGCCGGTCACCGGCCGGCAGACCGGCAGCGTCGGCCACGGCCGCTGCTGATCGGCGCGTACGCGTTTCCGCACGGTGACGCCACCTCGAACCGGCTGCTGCAACTCGCCCGCTGCGCCGCCGGTGAGGGCGGGCCGACGCTGGTGGTCAACGACTGGCCTTGCGAACTGCCGTTTCCGCCGGACGGGCCACGGGCCAGCGGCGTCGAACTGATCACCTTGCGGATCCGGGGAGCCAACCACGTCAGCCGGATGTCGGCCCGTCTGGCCCGTCCGGTCCGCGTGCTGCGGGCGTTGCGGCGCCGTGGCGTCGGCCGCGGCGACGTCTCCGTGGTCCTGCTGCCGATGGCGATGATGACGTTCGGCAACTGGGCGGTGCTGCGTCTCGGGCTGCGCTGCCCGGTCGTGGTCGACGCCAGCGAACGCCACGACCGGCGACAGTTCCGGCGTGGCTGGTCCGACCCCTACTTCCTGCGCCACCGGTGGTCGACGTTTCTGGCGACCAGGCTCGTCGACCGGTTCACCGCGGTGTCCACCACCCTGGCCGGGTACTTCGAGCGCCGCGGCGGGGCCGTGCTGGTGGTGCCTCCGCAGGTGGACTGCGACGAGTTCGCGCCGCCAGGGCCGCCGTCGCTCGACGCCGGTCTGCGTCTGCTGTACGCGGGCACGCCGGGGCGCAAGGACCTGCTTCACGTGATCGTCGCGGGGATCGGCCGACTGGCACCGCAGGACCAGCGGCGGGTCCGGCTGACCATCGCCGGGATCACCCGCGACGACGCGGCGAACCTGTCCGACCTGGACCCGGCGGTGCTCGAGTCCGTCCACGCCGAGGTGGTGTTCCTCGGCCGGGTACCCCGGGAGACCGTGTTGGAACTGCTGGCCGAGTCGCACTTCGCCATGCTGGTGCGGCCCACCGGCGGCTACGCGGCGAACGGCTTTCCGTCCAAGGTGCCGGAGAGTCTCGCCGCGGGGTGCCCGGTGCTGCTCAACCACACCAGTGACCTGGCCGAATACGTGCGTGACGGTACCGAAGGGCTGGTGCTCGACGGCAGCGGTCCGGACGACGTCCGCCGGGCGGTGCAGCGCGCGTTGCGGCTGCGCGACGAGCAGTGGACGGCGATGAGCCAGGCGGCCCGGTCGCGGGCCCGCCGTTCGTTTGACCACCGGGCCTGGTCGCAGCGGGTCAGTACGTTCGTCGTCCCGGCCGAGGGCCGGAACTGACGACTACCGCAGGACCGGGGTCCGCCCCCGGTTGGGCGACCTGCCCGGCTCGGCCGACGGTGCTGGCTGCGGCGAGGCAGCTGGCTGTGGCGACGCGTCCGGTCGGGGCGACGGCGGTGGGACGTCCGCCGCCGCCCGGTGGTGTCCGGCCCGTCGTCGGGCGGGCAGGTGCAGCAGGACGGCGACCACAGCGAGCCAGAACACGTACGGGTACGTCTGCCCGGTACCGAACATCGCCGACTCGGTGACCTGGATCAGCAGGCCGGTGACGATGAGCCAGACCAGACCCGAGTTCGCCCCGTTCACCGGAGCCCGGACAGCGGCCCATCCGGCGGCGAGCACGGTGAGCAGCAGCGGCACCGCGGCCACCAGCCCGAGCTCCAGCATCATCTGCAGGTAGCTGTTGTGCACCAGCCCGACGTTGAAGCCGCGCAGTTCGTCGTAGTTGGCCAGTTCGTAGAGGTGGTCGCGGGACGCGTACCCGTAACCGAGCGCCGGATGGTTCTCCCACCACAGGTCGACCGTCATGTGCCACAGCCGGATCCGGCCGTTGGACAGGTCGCTCTGAGTGAACCGGCTGACGAACTGCTGCATCCAGGACGCGGCGAAGACGGACGGCAACAGGCCGGACAGGTACCCGGCCAGCAGGGCCGCGGTCGCGCCGACGGCGACCCGGGTCAGGGTACCGATCCCATGTCGTAGCATCACCCAGAGCACCCCGACGAGCACGGCGCCCAGTCCGGTGCGGGACTGGGACAACACGAGGGCGCCAGCCACCGGCAGGATGCCGAGCAGTTCGGCACGTCGCCCGGTCTCCCGGTAGACCGCCCAGCCGAGCGGCACGGCCAACGCACAGACCATGCCGAGCATGTTGGGGTTGCTGAACAGCCCTTGGAACCGGGAACTGCCGGACAACGCGGGGGCCAACGTGCCGTTGGCCGCTCCGTAGCCGATGCTGACCACGACGGATACGGCCAGCACCAGGTAGACCACCCGCAGGTCGGCCATCATGACCGCCCGGTCCGGCCACCGCCGCCGAGCCAACCCGTGGACCAGCCCGGCCAGCAGCAGCAGGGCCAGACCACGTTGGAAGGACTCGAACGGAGCGATCGACCAGACCGCGCTGAGCGTGGCGAGACCGGCGAGTACCCAGAGCGACCCGATCAGGACACCGGTAGCCGGACTCGTCGGCGCGGCAGCGGCGGGTCGGCGCTGGCACAGCGCCCAGACGACCAGGCCGCCGACGGCCACGTACCGTGGATAGAAGCTGGCGTCGGCCAGCGTCTCGACATCGGACGACGCGCCGATCAGCAGCGCCATCGTCAGCGCCAGGAGCCATCGCCAGCCGTCCATCTGGGATGCGCAGATGAGCATGACGAGCAGCGCGACGGCGGCCGAGGCGACCAGCGGATTCCGTACCGCAAGAATGGTCGTGACCCCCAGCAGGGCCGCCGCGCCGACCAGCACGGTCAGCCGGCTCATTCGGTCTACCACGTGTCGTCCTTCGGCTTGCGGTGGGCCGGGGTGAACCCGAGCGGTCTGTCTGTCGGTCCGGCACGTCAGACCACGAGGTGTCGCCGGTCCACCTCGGCCGGGGCGCCGGCCCAGCGGGCCCGGGCGGCGTACAGCGACCGGACCATCTCCGGCCAGGAGGGCGGACGGTACCCGGTGACGTCGGCCAGCCGGTCGGCGCGCATCGACCGGTCACAGGCGAACCCGTCGTCCGGCACGATGTCACCTGGCCACCGGTACACCTCGGCGATCAACCGGAGCAGGTCGTACTTTGAGATCGGCTCGGCGGCCAGGTGGTACAACCCGGTGAGATCGGTCCGGGGCAGCACCACGGTCCGCAGCAGCCGGGCGAACTCGACGGTCGTCACGCCGGTGTAGATCGCCCTGGTCCAGCCCTTGACGCCACCGGGGCGAGACAGAAACCAGTCCACCAACGACCGGTTGCTGGTCAGCTCGTGACCGATGATCGAGGTACGCAGTGTGAGCGTTCCTTCGCCGGTGACCTCGCCCAGCAGCTTGGACCGTCCGTAGAGGTCCGGTGGGTCGGGCAGGTCCTCCTCGACGTAGCCGCCCTGGCGTCCGGAGAAGACACAGTCGGTGCTGACGTGGACCAGCCGGCTGCCGATCTGGCCGCAGGTCTGCGCCAACATATGCGGGAAGAGAGCGTTCAGGGTGACGGTGTGCGTGGCGTCCTGCACGTCGGGGCGTTGCTTGATCACCCCGACACAGTTGACGACCACGTCCGGCCGGAGCTCGTCGACGATCCGGCGGACCTGGTCGAACCGGGAGGCGTCGATGTCGCTGGCGATCCGCCCGACCAGTGGCGCGGGGAAGTGGGGTGCGCGGTCGGCCAGGTCGCGGGCGGTGCCGTGAACGTCGAGCGTCGGGTCGGCGCTGAGTTCCCGCAACAGGGTGTGACCGAGCATCCCGGTGGCTCCGGCGACGAGGACCCGCTGTCGAGCGGGACCCGGTCGGTCGGTCCGCCGCCGCGGCACCCGATCCAGGTGCCCGCCAGCGTCGGCGAGGGCGCTCATGCCGCGCCGACCAGGCTCGCGTCGACCGGGCTCGCGGCGGCATCGAGGTGTGCCCGCACCTCCGGCAGGGTGAGCAGCAGCGACTCGACCTGCGGCACGGTCAGCCGCCGGGCATTGTGCGAATTGAAGTCGGTGAGCCCGCCGCTGTCGACGTCGCCCTCGTCGACGTAGAGGGCGTAGTTGAGATCGCGGCTGTCCACCGGGACCCGGAGGAACTCACCCAGGTCTTCGGCGTGGGACAACTCCTCGCGGCTGGCCAACGTCTCGTACATCTTCTCGCCGTGCCGGATGCCGAGCACGTCGAACTTGGCCGGTACGCCGAACAGGTTGCACAACGCGGTGGCAAGGTCGCCGATGGTGCAGGCGTCGGCCTTACGGATGAAGACGTCGCCCTGCCGGCCGTGGTGGAACGCATGTTCCACCAGGTCGACCGACTGGGCGAGGGACATCAGGAACCGGGTCATCGACGGCTCGGTGACGGTCGGCAGGCTGCCCTGGCGGATCTGGTCGATGAACAGCGGGATGACCGAGCCGCGCGAGTACATGACGTTGCCGTACCGCACGCAGCAGACCCGGGTCCGGGCTGTCAGGTTGTCCCGGGCGTGTGCCTGTGCCACCTTCTCCATCAACGCCTTGGTCATGCCCATCGCGTTGACCGGATAGACGGCTTTGTCGGTGCTCAACAGCACCAGCGCCTCGACCCCGACCCGTTCACACGCGTCCACCAGGTGGGCGCTGCCGAGGACGTTGGTCCGGACCGCTTCGAGTGGGAAGAACTCGCACGACGGCACCTGCTTGAGCGCGGCGGCGTGGAAGACGAAATCCATGCCCCGTACGGCTTTGAGCACACTGTCGTAGTCCCGGATGTCGCCGACGTAGTAGCGGACGCGCTCGTCGGCGAGTCGGTGCCGCATGGCGTCCTGCTTGGACTCGTCGCGGCTGAATACCCGGACCTCCTGGGCGCCGGCGTCCAGCAACCGGGAAACCATCGTCTGGCCGAAGGACCCAGTGCCACCGGTGATCAAGAAGCGCCGGTCCGATAGCGAGGAAACCACATCTGCCCCTGTCTTGCTTCTCCCGTCGGGCCACCCCCCGGGGGACGGTGGATGTCGTCGTACGTGACGATATAGTCACATAACTGGCGTAGAGGTCATTTTCCGGCAAGGTGAGGAAGGCTCGGATGATCCGGTGGCCCGCGATCCCGGGCCGAGTCGTCATTAACCGCAAAGTCGTCATTAACCGCAAAAGGGGCAAAACAGCCCGTAGCGACTGGTAGTTGTATTGCATGCTGATCGGTCTGCTCACCCAGTGGTTCGATCCCGAGCCCGGGCCGGCCGCGTTGCCTGGCCGGCTCGCTCACGCTCTCGCTCGACGGGGGCACGAGGTGCGGGTGGTCACCGGATTCCCGAACTATCCGACCGGCCGGCTCGCTCCCGGCTACCGGATGGCGCGCCGGCTCGATGAGACGGACGGCGACGTGCGGATCCGCCGGGTGGCGCTCTACCCCAGCCATGACCGGTCCGCCGCACGGCGACTGGTCAACTACGGCTCGTTCGCCGGTTCGGCGCTGGTCTCCGGCGCCGACGCGCTGCGCGGTCTCGACGCACTCTGGGTCGGCAACTCGCCGATCTCGGTGGCAATTCCGATGTGGTATGCCCGGTACGTCCACCGGGTACCGGTCCTGCTGCATGTCCTGGACATCTGGCCGGACAGTGCGGTGGCGAGCGGATTCCTCGGCAACGGTCCCCTGTCACAGGGTCTCGCGCGGGGGATGACCCGTTGGTGCGCGGCGATGTACCGCAGCGCGGATCGGGTGGCCTACGTCTCGCCCGGTGCGGGTGGGCTGCTCGCCGGGCGAGGCGTACCGCAGGAGAAGCTGATCCACATTCCGATGTGGGCCGACGAGGCGGTGCCGGTCCGCCGCCCCGATCTGCGCGCCGAGCTCGGGATCCGTCCCGATCAGGTGGTGCTGTCGTACGCCGGCGCGCTCGGTGAGGCACAGGGCCTCGACCCGTTGATCGACGCGTGCGTCCGGATCGACGATCCGAGGCTGGTCTGTCTCATCGCCGGGTCGGGCACTACCGAGGACCGGCTGCGTGTCCGCGCGGCGCGGGCAGGTGCCACCAACGTCCGGTTTCTCGGCCGACTGCCCCGCGACCGGATGCCCGCACTGATGGCCGCGGCCGACGTGCACTACGTGAGCCTGCGCCCCGGTGGGATGTCGGCGTACACGATGCCGAGCAAGGTGCAGGCGATCCTTGCGGCAGGTCGGGCGCTGCTCGTCGCGGCCGAGGGCGACGCCGCGACGGTCGCCTTGGACAGCGGCGCGGGCTTCGTCGCCCGGGCGGGCGACCCGGAATCGATCGGAACCGCGCTGCGCGAAGTGTGCGACCTGGGCCGCGAGAAGCTCGAGCTGCTCGGGCAGGCTGGCCGGTCCTATTACGACAAGGTGTTCTCGGTCGCGGTCGGTGCCGAGCGGGTCGAGCAGGCGCTGCGAGTGACGGTGGAAGGCTGTCGGCCGCGCCGAGGAGGAGCCCGATGACGAATCCTCTCGACGACGAGAGTGGCTGCTTCGTGGTCCTGATCAACGACAGGGGCCAGCATTCGCTGTGACCGGAGTTCTTCGCCGTGCCCTCCGGTTGGCGTGTCGTGCAGGGGCCCGTCGGCCACGCCGACGCTCTGGCCTGGGTCGAGCGGGAGTGGACCGACCAGCGGCCAACGAGCGTCGCCGGGCTGCGTCGACCGGGCATTGGCTGAGCAGCGGTCCGAGAGATCTCCGGAAACCTGCTCGATCATCCCGGTCGCCAGCGGCGCGGCGGCACCCACCCCGGTTCTTGACATCCGGCTCGTTCGCACCCACCGACTGGCGGAGAACAGCCAATACCAGCGGTACGGGGTTGGGCCCACGGGTTCCGGAGGTTTCCAGGGCATCTCCGGAAGTCGTTGACAGGACAATTTCGACGGTCCGATACCGGCGGCCGTCGCCCGGCCACCGGCCGGCCCTCTGTTCGTCCTGCCGGCCCGGCCCTGCGTCTTCGACATCGGCGCGAACATCGGCCTGTTCACGTTGTTCACCAAACGACGCTGACCCGACGCGACGGTCCGGGCCCTTGAACCGGTGCCCCCTACCGCTGACTACCTGCGCCGCAACATCGCGCGGCACCAGCTGACCGACGTTACCGTCATCCAGCAGGCCCTCGGCGACCAGCCCGCTGGCAACGCCAGTTTTGTGCACTATCCGAACATGCCGGGAAACTCCACCCGGTATCCGGAGGACAAGGAACTCCAGAAGGCGGTGGTGGCCCGCAGACGCCCTGACTGGGACGTGGCCGAGCAGTACCGACCGGTGAACCTCACCGCTCGCTGTCCTCGCGTCCCAGGGCTTCGGGTGCGAGTTCAACCCCGCGCCACTCGGCTACCCCGAGGTCCGCACGTACCTGGTCCCCGCGCGACGGTCCATGGCCCGGCCCGCCGCTTGACGCGACACGGGAGGTCAGCCCTCGGCATCGGCGAGCAACGGTTCCAGCACCAGGTCGGGGTCGCGATTGCGCACGGTGGACAGTCGCCACTTGTCGGGGAACAGGGCGAGCAGTTCACCGTCGCGCACCCGGGTCATCACCTCGACCCCGGGTGCCGCGTTCAACCCGGCCACACTCGCCGCGTCGGTGCGCCGGGCCAGGGTGTACGGCAGATGGTCGACCGCGGTCGGTACCCCGAACTCGGTCGCCAGCCGGTGGGTGGCGACCTCGAACTGCATCGGCCCGACGGCGGCGAGCACCGGGGACTGCTCGCCCCGGCGGTCCGATCGCAGTACCTGGACCACGCCTTCGCCGTCGAGTTGTTCGACGCCGCGGCGGAACCGTTTGAACTTCGACGCGTCGGTGGCTCGGACGGCGACGAAGTGTTCGGGGGCGAACGACGGCAGTGGCGGGAACGTCACCGCCGGCCCGGGCGCGTAGAGGCTGTCGCCGATGCTCAGCGCGGTGGCGTTGACCAGGCCGACCACGTCGCCCGGGTACGCCTCGTCGATGGTGTCCCGGTCGCGGCCGAAGACCTGCTGGGCGTACTTGGTGGCGAACGGGCGGCCGGTGCCGGCATGGGTGACGACCATGCCGCGTTCGAACCGGCCGGAGCAGACCCGGACGAACGCCACCTGGTCGCGGTGGGCCGGGTTCATGTTCGCCTGGGTCTTGAAGACGAATCCGGCGAACGGAGCGTCCAGCTCGCGGAGGGTGCCGGTGGTGTCCGGTCGGGCCGTCGGCGCGGGGGCGGTGTCCACCAGCACGTCGAGGAGCTGGCGTACGCCAGCGTTGGTGACTGCGGCGCCGAACAGCACGGGTGTGGTGGTCGCAGCGACGAAGCCGGCCTGTTCGTGCTCGGCGCCGGTGGCGGCGAGCAGGTCCAGCTCCTCGATCGCCTGAGTCCAGTCGGCGCCGTAGCGTCGGGCGGCCTCGGCGGCGGTGAGTGGTTCCTCGATGACGGCGGTGGCTCCGCCAGGGGTACGGGTGAACGCGACCATGCCGCCGCTGCGCCGGTCGGCCACCCCGTGGAACTGCCCCGCGACACCGACCGGCCAGGTCAGTGGGGTGCACCGCAGCCCGATCCGTTGCTCGATCTCGTCGAGCAGTTCGAGCGGCTCCAGCCCAGGGCGGTCCCACTTGTTGATGAAGGTGATCACCGGCACCCGGCGGTGGCGACACACCTCGAACAGCTTCAGCGTCTGCGGTTCCAGTCCCTTGGCGGCGTCGAGCAGCATCACCGCGCAGTCGACGGCGGTCAGCACCCGGTAGGTGTCCTCGGAGAAGTCCGCGTGCCCTGGCGTGTCGAGCAGGTTCACCACCGTGTCGCGGTAGGTGAACTGCAGTGCCGCCGAGGTGATCGAGATGCCGCGCTGCTGCTCCAGGGCCATCCAGTCGGAGACCACGCCACGGCGGTCGCCCTTGCCGTGCACGGCACCGGCGGAGTTGATCGCCCGAGCGTGCAACGCGAGGGCCTCGGTGATGGTGGACTTGCCGGCGTCCGGGTGGGAGATCACCGCGAAGGTACGCCGTCGTGCCGCCTCCGTGGTGACTTGTTGTATGACTTCCACTACTCCTGGCACCTGAGGTCCTCCTCTCGCCACCCGTTGCCCAGCAGCAGGTCGACGACCGAACTCTAACGTGCGAGGCGCTTGTTTCTCGGTCGGTGCGGTGTCAGCCCACGTCAACCGTCGGGTCGTGACGATGAACACTTACCACCCGTGTCTACCCTCGCGCGACGGTACTGTCTCCGAGGCACGTCCGCGAGACCCTGCGCGTTGCCGCGCGCCCTGATCGGAAAAGGCTGTATGTCGTCGTTCTCGCCTGCGGTGTTGCGGCCGCGTCTGTCCCGCCCGTCGTGGTTGTCCCCGAAGGTGTTCCGTACCGAGGTCCTCGCCGGCCTGGTGGTCGCGCTCGCGTTGATCCCGGAGGCGATCTCGTTCTCCATCCTCGCCGGGGTCGACCCACGGGTCGGGCTGTTCGCGTCGTTCACCATGGCGGTGACCATCGCGGTCTGCGGTGGCCGGCCGGCGATGATCTCCGCAGCGACCGGCGCGATCGCGTTGATCGTCGCCCCGTTGGCCCGCGACCACGGGCTCGGCTATCTGCTGGCGGCGGTGATCCTCGGCGGGGTGCTGCAGGTGCTGCTCGCCGTGCTCGGCGTCGCCCGACTGATGCGGTTCGTCCCGCGCAGTGTGATGGTCGGCTTCGTCAACGCCCTCGCGATCCTGATCTTCGCCGCGCAGGTGCCCTACCTGATCGGGGTGCCGTGGCTGGTCTATCCGATGGTCGTCGTCGCGCTGGTGATCATTGTCGGGCTGCCCCGGCTGACGAAGGCGGTGCCGGCACCGCTGGTCGCGATCGTCGTGCTGACCGTCGTCACGGTCGTCGCCGGCTTCGCCGTGCCGACCGTCGGTGACCAGGGATCCCTGCCGGACAGCCTGCCCGTGCTCGGTGTGCCGCAGATCCCGTACACCTGGGCGACCCTGCAGGTGATCGCACCGTACGCGGTCGGGATCGCGCTGGTCGGGTTGATGGAGTCGTTGATGACCGCCAAGCTGGTCGACGACATCACCGACACCCACTCGAACAAGACCCGCGAGTCGTGGGGTCAGGGCGTGGCGAACATCGTCACCGGCTTCTTCGGCGGCATGGGCGGCTGCGCGATGATCGGCCAGACGATGATCAACGTCAAGGTGGCCGGTGCCCGTACCCGGCTGTCGACCTTCCTGTCCGGGGTGTTCCTGCTGATCCTGGTCGTCTCCCTGGGCGACGTCGTCGCCCGGATCCCGATGGCCGCCCTGGTCGCCGTGATGATCATCGTCGCGGTGTCGACGTTCGACTGGCACAGCGTCGCCCCCGCCACCGTGAAGCGGATGCCGTGGGGGGAACTCGCAGTGATGGTTTCCACCGTCGCCGCGGTGCTGATCACCCACAACCTGGCCATCGGCGTGATCATCGGTGTCCTGGCCGCCATGGTGATCTTCGCCCGCCGGGTCGCACACATGGTGGAGGTCACCAGCGTGCTCGACCCCGACGGCAGCACCCGGATCTACTCGGTGCACGGCGAACTGTTCTTCGCCTCCAGCAACGACCTCGTCTACCAGTTCGACTACGCCGGCGACCCGGACCGGGTGATCATCGACATGACGCATGCGCACATCTGGGACGCCTCGTCGGTGGCCGCGCTCGACGCCATCACCACCAAGTACGCCAGCCGCGGCAAGAGCGTCGAGATCATCGAGCTGAACCAGCCCAGCGCCCGGATCCACGGCACCCTCGCCGGGCAGCTCAAGGTCGGGCACTAGACACACCGGCGTTCCACAGATGCCGGCCGCCGTGCTGTCCCGTGCCCCTGGCACGGGACAGCACGCCAGGTCATCACCGCTGCCCTCCGCCGACGCGGATCAGCAGGACGGGACCATGCTCTTGACGTCGTGGGTCGTGTTGATCCAGGTGTCTGCGGCGAATCCGGTGACACCGGTGGCCGGATCGGTGATCCGGTCCCACGTCGATGACGGCCAGTATCCGCCGCCGACGTACTCACCGAAGGTGTAGCAGGAGATGGTCACCGTACTGCCGTAGTAGGTGTATCCGACGACGGCGGACGTGGTGCTGGGACCGGCCCGGACGTTGAGCCACGGGCTGGCCAGGATCGTCCCGGTCACGCCGCCCGGCGTCCCGCCGCCACCGAGCCGGTTCACCGCCGCCTGCGCGGCGGACAGGTGGTTGGCGTACACGCCGCTGTTGTAGGTCGACCACGGCTGCCAGTTGCTGCCGCCGCTGGAGATGTTGTACGCGGCGTTCGCGTTGCACTGGGCGTCGTAGGCGCAGGTGTCGGTCACGGTGGGGTGGTAACAGTTGTTGATCTGCCAGAGTCCGCGGTCCAGTGATCCATTGGGACATCCGGCGGTGGGGCCGTTGCTGCCGACCGCCGACGGGTTGCACGAGGACTCCGCCATGGCCACCGCGACCGCAGTGACCAGTGGGCTGCCCCGGAACCCGGCGGCGTACCCCACCTGGGCGCACAGGTCGATACCGACGGCGTTGACGTTGACGGTGTCCGGTGCCGGCGTGGCGGCCGGCTCGCCGACGCTGGCCGGGACGGCTCCGTCGACGGCACCGCTGGCCGGTGCGGCGCTGGCCGTGCCGGGCACCGCGAGAGCGAGCACGCCGACGACGGAAAGCAGGGCGAGGCCCAGCGTAAGTCGGGGACGGCGCCGACGGCGGCTGTCGGAGGCGGGCGGGAGACGATCGGGATCCATCACGTTCCTTCCTGGAAACGACGAGCAGTGACTGAGTTACGACGGGTGAAGCGGAGGTCGGGTGACGCGGTGGTCAACGTCCCGGCCACTCCGGGTCCGCGTACGACCAGCCGAGGTACGGCGCGCCGGGCCAACTGAGCGAGACACGCCGGATAGTGGGGGCGGTGGTGATGTAACTGCCGTTGCCCTCGGAGAGCATCACGTGACCGGCGTAGCCGTTGATCTGCGCTCCGGCGAAGAAGACCAGGGCGCCGGGCGGCGGCGTGCCGGTGGTGTGGATGAGGCCGCGCTGGTACAACGCGTTGTAGTGGACCAGTGCGGTGGCGTAGCCACTGGCGGCGCGTCCGTACGCGTGCCCGACGAAGTTGTCGCACCAGCCGTCCCACGGATGGTTGCTGTCGCCGAGGTCGCCGTTGGTGTGCGTGTGTCCGAGGACCGACCGGGCCCAGGCGAGGGCGCGCTGCTCCCGGGTGCCGGTCGGCGGCGGGGTGCCGGAGCCGCACTCCGGCTCGCCCGGCAGGTACTGGTTGAAGCCGGGCGTGGTGGTGTAGTAGTCGCTGATCCAGCCGTTCACCGGCGCGCTGATCTGGTGCCAGACGTTGTTGCCGTAGATGTTGCGGCCGCGTACCGCGCACTCGGCGGTGAAGTACGTGCCGTCGGCGAGGACGGTGACCGCCGGTGCCGAGGCATCGTGCGGGTTGGTCCGCACGATCAGCCCGGCGCCACCGGTGCCGGTAATCCGGTAGCCGGTGATCCCGGCGATCGCCGGTGCGGTGGCTCCGACCAGCACCATCACCAGCGCGGCGAGGGACGCCAGGACGCCCCGTACGAGCCGGTGGAAAGTTCTGGACACCGGTCGGTGGGCGGGTTCGGATTCCTTGAGGTGGTGCACGTGGTCCTCCTGTCGTAGAGCGGACTGCCCGTCCACCCGATACCGCGTCCATGCCGGACGACGTTGCGGGCGGCTCTCGTCGCCCGAATGCGCCGGCCGGTCAGGATGCGGACGCGTACGTGGTCCAGTACGGACTGTGAGACGCTGTTCGCTGGCGTCTATCCAACGGGCAGCTGCGTCGAGGCTGATACTGGCGCGGACCTGCTCGTAAAGCACTGGCTTGACCGCTGTTGACACCAGGTTTACGCGTTCAGGAGAGGCCATGACGGATGAAAATGGACACGCCGGCGCTCGTGGTTCCGCCGCCGGCCCGATCGGTGCCTTCGTCGCCGATCTCGAACAGCTTCGACGCGACGCCGGGCAGCCCTCGTTGCGCAAGATGGCGGAGCGGGCCCACTACTCGCACACCGCGCTGTCCAGCGTGCTGTCCGGAACCCGGCTGCCCTCTCTGGAGCTGACCTTGGCGTTCGTCCGTGCCTGTGACGGCGACGAGGACACCTGGCGGCAGCGGTGGGGCCAGGTCGACGCACTCGTCAACGGTGCCGCGCAACCGGCCGACCGGACCGCCGTACGGGAGCCGCACGTCTCCCGCCGGGCGCTGGCGGCGACCGGGGGGATCGCGGCTGTCGTCGCCGCGGTTATCCTGGTGCCGACGTCGGTACTCGACCGGCTCGGCGGCGCGGCGCAGGAACCCGTGGCTACCTCGGCCGCCGTGTCACCGGCGGCGGACGGCGCGGATCCGCAGCAGGAACAGTGCCACCTCGACGCGGTGAGCACCCACACCGTGCAGGTTCCCGACCGGGATCCGGCCCAGCCGCCCTACGGCAGCCTCACCCTGCGCTACTCCCAGCGATGCCAGGCGGCCTGGCCACTCTTCGTCTCCACCGAGCGGGTGCCGACCGGGGTCACCATCCGGCTGTCCATCAGCCGCCCGTCCGACGGGGCCGTCAGTCGGTTCGACTATCCCTACCTGGTGCCGAGCCAGGTGTACAGCGTGTACGGCAACGTCCTGCGGACCACCGAGGGGTGCGTCGAGGTGGCCGTCGAGATCAGCAGCGCGGACGACCGATCCGCGTTGGCCACCGCGGCGACCCCGTGTGCCCGTCCCGACCCGGTCGGCACACCAACCGCGCTGCAGATTCGCGACCTGCGTGTTCCGGTGGCGGCTCCGCCGGTCGCCGCTCAGCCGGACGGAGGCTGACCCGGGTCCCCCGGCTGCCCTGCCTGGGTCTGCGCCAGGTACACGGTGTTGGCCGAGTCGGTGCCGAGCAGCGGGTTGCGAAACGTCACCACTTCAGTGCGGACCTGTGGGAACACCCGTCCGAGCGCTGCGGTGAACCCGGCTTCCGGTGGGTCGTCGGACCACAGCGCGAACACGCTGCCGGGCCGCAGATGGCCGGCCAGGTGCCGTAGACCCTCCGGCCGGTAGAAGGCGGCGTGCGACGGGTGCAGGAGATGCCCGGGGGAGTGGTCGATGTCGACGAGGACGGCGTCGAACCGTCGCCCAGGTGCAGCCGGGTCGGGGCCCTGCGCCGCGGTCAGGGCGAAGAAGTCGCCGGACACCAGCCGGCACCGGGGATCCCCGACGAGCGCTTCTCCGCCCGGCACCAGACCCCGCTGGTGCCACCCGATGACGTCGGCCAGCGCCTCGACGACGATCAACGACCGGACCCGTGGGTCCCGCAGCACGGCGTGGGCGGTGTAGCCAAGGCCGAGCCCACCGACGACGACGTCGAGTTCTTCGCCGACCAGGTCCGCCAGGGCGAGCCGGGCAAGCTCGACCTCGGCGACGGTGAACAGGCTCGACATCAGGTACTCGTCGCCCAGTTTGACCTCGTACACGTCGCGGTCCACGACGGGGTCCCGCCGCCGCCGCAGGCTGATCTCACCCATCGGGGTCTGCCGCCAGTCAAGTTCCTCGAAACGCGCGGCCATCGGCACTCCTTCTGATGGGCGCAGGTCGGCCCGCCGACTCTACCGTCTCGTGCCGGTGTGCCGGGTGGACACACATTCCGCCGACCGCCCTGACGGCCGGTCCTTCGACGGACGTCGCGGCCACTGCAGGATCTTTTGTCTGTCAAGAGCAAAAGTTTGATCCGATTCCTCAGAAGATCTTGCCACTTCAGCGAATGTAACCCATGATGTGCCGCAGCCGTGCTTCGAGATGATCTCGTCCACCGGGCAGGCAACCCCTCGGCGATGGTTGCGATCGCGGCATTCATCAGCACCCTCGAAGGGGGAGGAATGTCTCCACGCCCGCCAAGAACACGTGGCCCGGCAATATTCGTTGTCACCGCCCTGCTCGTCTCACTGACCGCCGTCAGTTCGTCACCGGCCGCTGCCCAGGTCGCTGACCTGCCGCCGCAGGAGCCGGGTGTCACCCTGCGTACGTATGACATCGGCGTACCGCTGACCGAGATCTGCACCCTCAAACCCGGGCAGACCCCGAACGTCGACAAGTTGATGCCGATCGTCGACTGGTCCACGGCGGACGACTTCGGGCAGGAGGACAACTTCGTCACGCACGCCCTCGCGAACCTGCACGTCGCCGCCGCAGGCACGTACACGTTCCGGCTGGTCAGCGACGACGGCTCCCGTCTCTACATCGACGACGCGGTGGTCATCGACCACGACGGGCTGCACGGGGCGACCTTGATGGACGGCGCGGTGACCCTGACCGAGGGTTACCACGCGTTGCGGGTCGAGTACTTCGAGGCCGGCGGTGGGCAGGAGCTCACCCTGTCCTGGCAACCGCCGGGCGCCGAGGAGTTCGCCGTCGTGCCCAACTCCGTACTGAGTACCGCCGCCGGCGTGGTCCGGGTGACCGCGCCCGGCCGCAAGGCATGCCAGGGGGTCACCGACACCCCCGGCGACGGGCTTCCGCTGGACGCGGTGCACCCCGACTACACCCTGACCGACCTACGGCCGGACGGGTTCGAGCCGCAGGTCTCGGGTATGGACTGGACCGAGGACGGTCGACTGGTCATCGCCACCTGGGGCGGCAGTGAGGAAGTTCTCGGCGAGGTCTACATCGTCGAGAACGTCACCGGGCCGACCAGTGCCGAACAGGTCACGTACAAGAAGGTCGCCAGCGGCCTGCGGGAGCCGATGGGCCTGGCGGTGGTCGACGGCACCATCTACGTCGCACAGAAGCACGAGCTGACCGAGCTGCACGACATCGACGGCGACGAGGTCGCCGACGAGTACCGGACGGTGGCCAGCTGGCCGTACGGGGGCAACTTCCACGAGTTCGCCTTTGGCCTGCTCTACCGGGGCGGCCACTTCTACCTCAACCTCTCGGTGGCGATCGACTACGGCGGCGCCACCACCGACCCGCAGCCGATCGGCAACCGGGGCACCAGCATCAAGGTGAACCGGCGCACCGGCGAGGTCAGCTACATCGCCGGTGGTCTGCGGACCCCGAACGGCATCGGTTGGGGCCGGGACCAGGAGCTCTTCGTCACCGACAACCAGGGTGGCTGGCTGCCCGCCTCCAAGCTGGTGCACATCGAGCAGGACCGGTTCTTCAACCACTACACCAACCCGGACGGTCCGTTCGACGCCAACCCGGTCAGCCAACCGGCGCTCTGGCTGCCGCAGAACGAGATCGCCAACTCGCCGAGCACCCCGGTGCGGATCAAGAAGGGCCCGTACCGGGACCAGTTCCTGATCGGTGACGTCACCTACGGTGGCCTGCAGCGCGCGTACCTGGAGGAGGTGCACGGCGAGTACCAGGGCGCGGTGTTCCGGCACACCCAGGGGCTGGAGGCCGGCGTCAACGAGGTCTCGATCGGCCCGGACGGGTCGATCTACGTGGGTGGGCTCGGTGCCGACGGCAACTGGGGTCAGGCCGGCAAGCTGCGGTACGGACTGCAGAAGCTGACGCCGAACGGCAACCGGACGTTCGACATGAAGTCGATGAGCGCCACCCCGAACGGCTTCAAGATCGAATACACCCGGCCGCTGTCAACTGACACCATCCAGGACATCGCCGAGCGCTTCCAGATCAAGCAGTGGCGCTACGCGCCGACCCCCACGTACGGCGGACCGAAGGTCGACGAGGAGACGCTGACCGTCCGCGAGGTCATCGTCTCCAACGACCGGCGTACCGTCCGGTTGATGGTCGACGGCCTGCAGCAGGGCCGGGTGGTGCACCTGCGCTCGCCGCGCTCGTTCACCGCCTCCAACGGCGAGGAGCTGTGGAGCACCGAGGCCTGGTACACCCTCAACGCCATTCCCGGTGCCCAGCCGGACCGGATCTTCTATGAGGCCGAGGAGGGCTACCAGCAGGGCAGTGCCCGGTACGACACCGAGCACGCCGGCCACTCGGGCGTCGGCTTTGTGGCCGGGTTCGGCGAGTTGAACGCCGCCAACACCGTGCACGTCGAGGTGAAGCGCAACGGCGAGTACGAGGTGGGGCTGCGCTACAGCAACGGTCCGAACCCGTTCCAAGGGGACAAGACGGTCAGCATCTATGTCAACGGCGAGAAGGTCCGGCAGACCGTCCTGCCCAGCACCGTCACCTGGCAGGAATGGGCCACCAAGACCGAACTGCTCACCCTGCGTCGGGGCACCAACGCGATCCAGTACCGGGTGGATGCCACCGACACCGGTCACGTCAACCTGGACCTGGTCACCGTCCGTAAGCCGGGTGAACGGATCGTGCTGTTCGACGGCGGCAACCTGTCGGAGTGGCAGCACACCGACGGGCGCTCGGCGAGCTGGCCGGTGGTCGGTGACGGGGCGATGGAGGCCTGCTGCGGCGATCTGCGCACCCGGCAGGCGTTCGGCGACTTCCGGCTGCACGTCGAGTTCAAAGTGCCGCAGCTGCCGCCGGAGGTCACCGGGCAGAACCGCGGCAACAGCGGCGTCTACCTGCAGGAGCGGTACGAGATCCAGATCCTCGACTCGTACGGGGACCCGACCCTCGACAACAACGAGGCGGGTGCGATCTATCTGCAGAAGGCACCGGATGTCAACGTCGCGAGGCCGCCGGAGACCTGGCAGACCTACGACATCACCTACCTTGCGGCCCGCTACGACAGCGCCGGTGAGAAGACCTCCGACGCCAGGGTCACCCTGGTCTGGAACGGCGTGACGGTGCACGACGACGTCGCCATCACCGGCCCGACCGGCGGGAACATCCCCGAGGGGCCGGCGACCGGATCGATCCGGCTGCAGGACCACCAGAACACCGTGCAGTACCGCAACATCTGGGTCGAGCCGCTGAGCTGAGCCAGGTACGAAGGCCGCGCCGGACCGGGAATCCCGGTCCGGCGCGGCCTTCGTGGTGCCACCGGTCAGGCAGCGATACTCAGCTTTTCCGTGACGTTCGTCAGACCTTTGTTGATATCTGGCGACCTCGTAGTCGAGCATGGCCACCACGGCAGGGTGACTCCGCTCACATCAGTTCGCATTTTCGCGGGGTGGGCCTACTGCCGGGATCGACGCACCCCACGACCTCCGCTCCGGAAGGCCTCGTCAGCGAAGAAGACACTTACCTTCGGGCTGATTGCCACCATGGCGTTCGCCCTTACCGCCTGCACCGACTCGGACGCGACCCCGACCGACGACCGGACGGACGGCGAGCTGCGTCAGGTCAGGGTCGCGGCGCTGCCGAGTACGGAAACCGCCGCCCTGTGGGGCGGCATCGGAGCCGGCATCTTCGCCGAGCGGGGGATCGAGGTGGAGGTGCTGCCCGCACAGGGTGGCGCCCAGGCCATCCCCGCCCTGATCAACGGAGACATCGACTTCGCCATCGGTCAGCCGTTCGGCGAGGTCGCCTTCCCCGACGTCCCGGCCCAGCTCGAAGCCGGCAACATCGAGGCGGCGTGGGTGCCGGAGCCGTTCGTCACCCAGCTGCGCGACTGCGGCGACGCCGTCGTCGTCGAGCCCTACCAGGCGGTCATGGTACCGGCATCCGCCCAGGTCGGACCTATCGCGCCGGCACCTACCGGCGCGCCGAGCACGCTGGCCTGAGGAATCCGGCGAGAGCCGACCGGCACCGGTGGCGGCAACCGCATCGAGTGACATGGTCGTTACTTAGTCGGACGCCCTATGGTGTTTCCAGCCGGCAGGCGTAAGGGTGATCCTGTCGGAGTCGCATCAGCGACGCGTGGATCGTAGGCGTACCGGAGGGCCGATCGGGTGTTCAGCCGCATTGCCATCGTCAACCGTGGTGAGGCCGCGATGCGGCTCATCCACGCCGCCCGGGAGCTGGCCGCCGAGACCGGGGCGCGGATCGAGACCGTCGCCCTGTACACCGACGTCGACCGTACCGCGACGTTCGTCCGTGAGGCGGACATCGCCTACGACCTCGGGCCGGCGTCCGCCCGGCCGTACCTCGATCTGACGGTCCTGGAACGCGCCCTGGTGGCCACCGGCGCCGACGCGGCGTGGGTCGGCTGGGGCTTCGTCGCCGAGTCCCCGGCGTTCGCGGAGCTGTGCGAGAAGACCGGCGTCACCTTCGTCGGACCGAGCGCGCACGCGATGCGTCAGCTCGGCGACAAGATCGGCGCAAAGCTGATTGCCGAGGAGGTCGGCGTACCGGTCGCCCCGTGGAGCCGGGGCGCGGTCGAGACCCTGGAGGCCGCCGTGGCGGCGGCGAGCGGCATCGGCTACCCGCTGATGTTGAAGGCGACCGCCGGTGGCGGCGGGCGCGGCATCCGGGTGATCACCAACGAGGCCGAGCTCGTCGACGCGTACGAACGCACCAGTCAGGAAGCCGCCCGCGCGTTCGGTAGCGGCGTCGTGTTCCTGGAACGGCTGGTCACCGGTGCCCGGCACGTCGAGGTCCAGGTGATCGCCGACGGCCAGGGCACCGCCTGGGCACTCGGCGTGCGTGACTGCTCAGTGCAGCGGCGTAACCAAAAGGTGATCGAGGAGTCGGCGTCGCCGGTGCTCAGCCCGGCGCAGGCCGCCGACCTCAAGGCCGCGGCCGAACGGCTCGCCGTCGCGGTCGGCTACCGGGGCGCGGCGACCGTCGAGTTTCTCTATCACCCGGGTGACCGCATGTTCGCGTTCCTCGAGGTCAACACCCGGCTGCAGGTGGAGCACCCGATCACCGAGTCCACCACCGGGTTCGATCTAGTCAAGGCGCAGCTGCACGTGGCGTCGGGCGGGCGGCTGGAGGGCGCGCCGCCGTCCGAGCGCGGGCACGCCGTCGAGGCCCGGCTCAACGCCGAGGATCCGGACCGCGACTTCGCGCCGTCGCCCGGTTGGATCGCCCGGCTGGACCTGCCCTCCGGGCCCGGGATCCGGGTGGACACCGGGGTCAGCGAGGGCGACACCATCCCCGCCGCCTTCGACTCCATGATCGCCAAGATCATCGCGTACGGACGGGACCGTCAGGAGGCGCTCGGCCGGCTGCGCCGGGCGATGGCGAACACCACCGTGATCATCGAGGGTGGCGCGACGAACAAGAGTTTCGTGATCGACCTGCTCGATCAACCCGAGGTGATCGACGCCAGCGCGGACACCGGGTGGATCGACCGGGTCCGCGGTGCGGGCCGGCTCGTCGCCCACCGGCACGTCGCCGTCGCCCTCGCCGCGGCCGCGATCGAGGGCTACGAGGCCGACGAGCGCGTCGAACGGCAGCGACTGCTGTCCACCGCGTCCGGCGGCCGCCCGCAGGTGCAGCACGCCAGCGGCCGCCCGGTGGACCTCAAGCTGCGGGGCGTCGGCTACCGGGTACGGGTGGCGCGGACCGGGGCGTACCGGTTCCGCGTCGGCATTGAGGTGGCAGACGTCGTGCACAGCGCCGACGTCGAGTTGGACCGCTTCGACCGGCACACCGGGCAGATCGTCGTCAACGGCAGCCGCCATCGTCTGGTCACCGCAACGCACGGGCCGGTCCACCTGGTCGAGGTCGACGGGGTGACCCACCGGGTCAGCCGCGACGAGGGCGGCGTGCTCCGCGCGCCGATGCCCGCCCTGATCGTCGCTACCCCGGTGCCGGTCGGTGCCGAGGTGGAGGCGGGAGCACCGGTGCTGGTGCTCGAGGCCATGAAGATGGAAACGGTGCTGCGGGCACCGTTCAAGGCCCGGCTGAAGGAATCCGGCGTGTCGGTCGGGAACCAGGTCGAGGCGGGCGCACCGCTGCTGAGGCTGGAACCGGTCGCGGACGACGCCGCCGCCGGCCCGGCGTCCGGCCCGGTCGCGCCCGTCGAGCTGGAGATGCCCGCCGCGTCCGGGGCGCTCCCGCCGGCCGAACGGTGCCGACAGGGTCAGGAAGGCCTGCGCGGACTGCTCCTCGGCTTCGACGTCGACCCGCACGACGACCGCCGCGTCCTCGACGACTATCTCGTCGCGCGCCGGGCCGCTGCCGAGGACGGCGACCGGCCGTTGGCCGCTGAGATCGATCTCATCGAGGTCTTCGCCGACCTCGCCGAGCTGAGCCGCAACCGACCGACCGACGCCGACGGCGACGGGCACGTGCACAGCGACCGCGAGTACTTCCACACCTACCTGCAGAGCCTCGATGTCGAACGGGCCGGCCTGCCGGACGCCTTCCAGACCAAGCTCGCCAAGGCGCTCAGTCACTACGGCGTCACCGATCTGGAGCGCTCCGCCGATCTCGAAGCCGCCGTCTTCCGGATCTTCCTCGCTCTGCAGCGTGCCGCCGCCGACGCCACCGTCGTCGCGACACTGCTTCGCGCGTGGCTGCGGGAGCCGCCACCCGGCCAGTCGTTGCACGAGCCCGCCGGTCTCGCCCTGGAGCGACTGGTCGCCGCCACCCAGGTCCGCTTCCCGGTGATCGCCGACCTCGCCCGAGGTGTGGTGTTCGCCTGGTTCGCGCAGCCGTTGCTGCGCCGCAACCGGGCCACCGTCTACGCCCGGGTCCGCGCGCACCTGCGTCACCTGGACGCCCATCCGGAGACGCCGGAGCGCGCCGAGCGGATCGCCGACATGGTCCGCAGCACCGAACCGCTGGTCCGGCTGCTAGGCCAGCGGATCGTCCGTGACCACCTCGACAACGCGGTCATGCTGGAGGTGCTGACCCGCCGGTACTACGGCAACAAGGGACTCACCGCGGTCCACGCCCACCAGGTCGCCGGCTGCACCTTCGTGGTCGCCGAGCGGGCGGACTCGAGCGTGGTCACCACCGCCGTGGCCATCGACGCCCTGGGGTCCGCCCTCGGCGGGCTCGCAGAGCTGGCCGGTGGCCGGGAGTCCATCGACGCCGACGTCTATCTCGCCTGGGAGAACCAGCCGGAGGACTTCGACGCCATGGCGGCGGCGCTGCTCGACGTCGTCGCCGCGCATCCGCTGCCGCCCCAGGTCCGCCGGGTGACCACCACCATCGCGGGCCGCGCTGGCGCGGTGATGCACCACCATTTCACGTTCCGCCCGTCGAGCGGGGGAATGGTCGAGGAGCGGCTGATCCGCGGCCTGCACCCGTACATCGCGCAGCGCATGCAGCTGGAGCGGCTGCGCAAGTTCGACCTGACCCGGCTGCCCTCGCTGGACGAGGAGGTCTACCTGTTCCAGTGCGTCGCCCGGGAGAACCCGTCCGACCAGCGTCTCGTCGCGTTCGCGCAGGTACGTGACCTGACCCGGCTGCGTGACCATGATGGACGCCTGGTGTCGCTGCCGACCACCGAGGACACCGTCGCGGCCTGCCTCGACTCGATCCGCCGGGCACAGTCGCGCAGACCGTCGAAGACCCGCTTCACCACCAACCGGATCGTGATCTACGTCTGGCCGCCGAACGACCTCACCCGCCAGGAGATGGAGATGATCGCCGGGCGGATGCGCCCGACGACTGCGGGTGCCGGGTTGGAGGAGATCCTGTTCATCGGGCGCCGACGCGACCGGGTGACCGGCGAGCTGACGAAGATGGCCGTACGGATCGCCTTCGACGCCACCGGCGGGGCCGAACTGGTCGTCGGCGAGCCGCCGGCCGAGCCGGTCGAGCCGTTGGACGACTACCGACTGAAGGTGCTGCGGGCGAGCAGCCGCAACACGGTGTACCCGTACGAACTCACCGGCCGGCTCGGCGACTTCGTCGAGCACGACCTCGACGAACACAACGCGTTGGCGCCGGTCGACCGGCCGAAGGGGAGCAACCGCGCGGCAATCGTCGCCGGTGTGGTCAGCACGGTCACCCCCCGCCACCCCGAGGGGGTCACCCGGGTCGCGCTGTTCGGCGATCCGACGAAGTCGCTCGGCGCACTGTCCGAGCCGGAGTGCCGCCGGATCATCGCGGCCCTGGACCTGGCCGAGCGGATGCGGGTGCCGGTGGAGTGGTACGCGTTGTCCGCCGGAGCCCGGATCTCCATGGAGTCGGGCACCGAGAACATGGACTGGGTGGCCGCCGCGCTCAAACGGATCGTCGAGTTCACCCAGGCCGGCGGTGAGATCAACATCGTGGTCGCGGGCATCAACGTCGGCGCGCAGCCGTACTGGAACGCCGAGGCGACGATGCTCATGCACACCAAGGGCATCCTGGTGATGACGCCGGACTCGGCGATGGTGCTCACCGGCAAGCAGTCGCTGGACTTCTCCGGCGGGGTGTCCGCCGAGGACAATTTCGGCATCGGCGGCTACGACCGGGTGATGGGTCCGAACGGGCAGGCGCAGTACTGGGCGCCGAGCCTGACCGCCGCGCGGGACGTGCTGCTGGCCCACTACGACCACACGTACGTCGTACCGGGAGAGACCGGACCGCGCCGGGCGGCCACCACCGACCCAACCGACCGCGACGTCTCCACCTTCCCGCACACGCTGGCTGGCAGTGACTTCACCACCGTAGGGGAGATTTTCTCGGCCGAGGCCAATCCGGACCGCAAGAAGCCGTTCGACATCCGGACCGTGATGCAGGCGCTGGCCGACCAGGACCACCCGATGCTGGAACGCTGGGCGGGCATGGCCGACGCCGACACCGCCGTGGTGCAGGACGTGCACCTCGGCGGCATCCCCGCATGCCTGCTCGGTATCGAGTCGCGGACCGTGCCGCGGCGTGGTTTCCCGCCCACCGACGGCCCGGACACCTACACCGCGGGCACGCTGTTCCCGCAGTCGTCGAAGAAGGCCGCGCGGGCGATCAACGCGGCCAGCGGCAACCGGCCGCTGGTGGTGCTGGCCAACCTGTCGGGCTTTGACGGCTCGCCCGAGTCGATGCGCAAGCTGCAGCTGGAGTACGGCGCCGAGATCGGCCGGGCGATCGTGAACTTCCGTGGGCCGATCGTGTTCTGTGTGATCTCGCGGTACCACGGTGGCGCGTTCGTGGTCTTCTCGAAGGCGTTGAACCCCGCCATGACGGTGCTCGCGCTGGAAGGTTCGTTCGCCTCGGTACTCGGTGGCGCTCCCGCCGCTGCAGTGGTGTTCTCCGGCGAGGTGGACGCCCGTACCGCGCGCGATTCGCGGATCCGAGAACTGGAGGGCCGGGTGGCCGCGTCGTCGGGCACCGATCGCGCCGCGTTGGCCGCCGAGCTCGACGAGCTGCGGTCGTCGGTACGGGCGGAGAAGCTGGGCGAGGTGGCCACCGAGTTCGACCGGATCCACGACATCCGGCGCGCCGTCGAGGTCGGCTCGGTGGATGCCGTCATCAGCGCAGCCGAGCTGCGCCCGCGGATCATCGCCACCATCGAATCCCGGCTGCGGGAGGGGCGGTGACAGCGAACCTTCCGACCGGGCGGTAGGATTGTCGGGCTCTGAGTGGAGCGGGAAGTGGAGGCCACCGATGGCTCGTGCGACGTCGAACCGCCCGGCGGCGACCCGGCGCAGGCAACGCTGGGCCGACGGATACGACCCGGAGAACACCCGCAAGTCGTTGATCGCCAGCGCGCTGGAACTGTTCGGGCGTCGGGGTTTCGACCGGACGTCGGTGCAGGAGATCGCCGACCAGGCCGGGCTGACCAAGGGTGCCTTCTACCACCACTTCGAGAGCAAGGACGACCTGCTGCGGCACATCCAGGAGGAGTACCTGGAAGCGCAACTGGCCGCAATCCAGCAGATCGAGTCCGGCAGCGACGACCCGGCGGTGCGGGTGGCGGAGCTCATCCGGTTCAGCCTGACCAGCGTGGCCGAGTACCGGGCACACGTGACGATCTTCTACCAGGAGCGGCGGTACCTCGCCGGAGACATGTTCGCCGAGGTGACGCGCAAGCGTGACGCGGTGGAGGCGGCCTTCGCCGGCATGATCTCCGACGGTATCGCCCGTGGTGTCCTCCGCACGGACATGGACCCGCGGATCGTCACCTTCGGGCTGGTGGGCATGTGTGCCTGGGCGTACCAGTGGCTCAACGTCGACGGTCCGCTCAGCATCGACGAGGTGGCGCGCCAGTTCAGCGCGATGGTGCTCGAAGGGCTCCGCTGAACCGTGCGGGGCCGGTCAGCCGGCGAGCAGTTGGCGGGCCATGACGACGCGTTGCACCTGGTTGGTGCCCTCGTAGATCTGGGTGATCTTGGCGTCGCGCATCATCCGTTCCACCGGGAAGTCACGGGTGTACCCGTAGCCGCCGAGCAGCTGGACGGCATCGGTGGTGATCCTCATCGCCGCATCTGAGGCGAAGCACTTCGCCGCCGCGCCGAAGTAGGTCAGGTCCGGCCCGCCCCGCTCGGACCTGCCGGCGGCCGCGTAGGTGAGCTGCCGTGCCGCCTCCAGGGTCATGCCCATGTCCGCTAGGAGGAACTGGACGCCTTGGAAGTCGGCGATGGCCCGGCCGAACTGTTGTCGTTGCCGTACGTAACCCAGGGCGTAGTCCAGCGCGCCCTGGGCGATGCCCAGGGCCTGAGCGGCGATGGTGACGCGGGTGTGATCCAGTGTCCGCATCGCCGTCGCGAAGCCGGTTCCCGGCGCACCGATGATCCGGTCCGCCGGGACGCGGACGTTGTCGAGGTACACCTCGCGGGTCGGGGATCCCTTGATGCCGAGTTTGCGCTCCGGTGCGCCGAAGCTGACGCCGGGATCGGACCTTTCCACCACGAAGGCGGAGATGCCGCGCGTGCGTGCCGCCGGGTCGGTGACGGCGAAGACCGTGTAGTAGTCGCTCAGTCCGGCGTTGGTGATCCAGCGCTTGACCCCGTTTAGTACCCAGACGTCGCCGTCGCGTTCGGCGCGGGTCCGCATGCCGGCCGCGTCGCTGCCGGCGTCGGGCTCGGACAGGCAGTACGAGAACATCGCCTCGCCCCGGGCGACCGGTGGTAGATACCGCTGCTTGAGGTGCCCGCCGGCAGCGAGCAGTAGCGGCATGGTGCCGAGCTTGTTGCCAGCCGGGATCAGCGAGGAGGTGGCACATGCCCGTGCCACCTCCTCGATGACGATCGCGGTGGCGAGGGCGTCCGCGCCGGCACCGCCGTACTCGACGGGGATGTGCGGGGCGTGGAAGTCGGCGGCGCGCAGCGCATCGTAGGAGGCCTGCGGAAACTCGGCGTTCTCGTCGGCGGCCGCCGCATGTGGCGCGACCTTGTCGTCGCACACCTCTCGTACGGCCTGCCGCACTGCTGCGTGCTCCTCGGGCAGCTGGTACGCCTCGAACACCACGGAACCTCCCTGCTCAGTTATCCGAAGCTGATGATACCATCCGGTCGGAATGAAGAAGGCCGCCGATGGCCGTTCTCCGTTGGAGTGACCATGCGAACCGCATCACGGACGATCGTGCGTAACCCGGGTGACCTGCTCGACCTGGTCGGCGCGGAGCTGGGGGCCAGCGCACCACAGGTGGTGACTCAGCGGCAGATCGACCAGTTCGCCGACGTCACCGGGGACCACCAATGGATCCACGTCGACGTCGAGCGGGCGCGGACCGGCCCGTTCGGTACCACCGTCGTGCACGGATTCCTGACCTTGGCACTCGTCCCGCGCCTGCTCGCGGACATCCTCGAGGTGCAGACCTTCGCCATGGGTATCAACTACGGGCTGGATCGGGTCCGGTTCGTCCGACCCTTGCCGCCCGGTGTGCCGATCCAGGGCACCGCGACGTTGGTGTCGGCCCAGCCGATCACCGCCGTCCCTGGTACCGGGGACGGTGTGCAGGCCAAGGCTTCGGTGACGGTGGAGTTCGCCGATGGGCCGACGCCCTGCTGCGTGGCCGAGATCCTGTTCCGGTACTACAGCTGATCCACGTCGACGATCGGCGACGGCGGGGCGTCACCCGCTCACTCGGTCGTGGTGGCCGACGGACTGACGAACCGCCCCCGGTAGAACGACAACGCCGGCACGTTCGTCGGCTTCAGGTGCACGTGGTCGATGTCGAGCAGGAAGATGACGTGGTCGCCGCTGGTGATCACCTCGTCACGTCGTCCGGCGAGCACCGCCGGTGTGCCGGGCAGCAGCGGAACCCCGTCGGGGCCGGGCAGCCAGGACACCCCGGCGAGTTTCTCCGCGCCGGTCAGCCCGGATGTGGCGAACCGGCGGGCCACGTCCTCCTGGTCCCGGCTGAGGATGTGGATGGCGATCCGTCTGGATCCGACCAAAGTCGGGAAGCTGGACGAGGAACTGGTCACGCAGAACAACACCTTCGCTGGCTGCAGCGAGACCGAGGTGAACGAGTTCACGGTCAGCGCGGCGACGCCGCTCTGGGCGGTGATCGCGGTGATCGCGGTGACGCCGGTGGGGAAGTGACCACACACCTGACGGAACTCCGTCGAATCGAACAGCGGCTCGGCCGTCAAGGGAGGTCACCACCTGGGGGAGGAGTCGTGCCCGGGGCGCAGACCGCCGTCGAGCTGGATGAGGCAAAGTGAATGGCCGCCGGGATCCTTCACCAGGTGAAGGCGTCCGTACGGGCTCCGGACCGGGCCGACGGTCGGCGTCCCGCCGAGCGCGCAGACCCGCCGCAGCGCGTCGTCCAGGCAGTCCACAGCGAAGTAGGTGATCCACTTCGCCGGGATCAGGTTCGGCCATTCGTTGTCGAGTGCCAGCACACCGGCGACCGCGACGTCGCCGAGCATCAGCAGGGTGTACGGGCGGGCGGTGGGCGTGTCTGCCGTCCGCCGGGTGGCGTAGCCGAACAGGGACCGGTAGTAGCTCACCGAGGCGGCGGGCTCCCCGGTGTTCAGTTCGTTCCAGCACAGTGCGCCGACCGAGTTGAGCAGTTGCGCACCGGTGCGTGACTCGCCCTGGTAGAGGCCGAACGCGGCACCGAACGGGTCGATGACGACGGCGCCGGTTCCGGCGGCCGGCAGATATCGCGGTGGGGTGACCAGCTCGCCGCCGAGCTGGACCGCCCGGGAGGCGCTCCGACTCACGTCGTCGACCGCGAAGTAGACGATCCACCCCCGGGGCCGGCCGGCGTGCAGCGCGGCGGCGTCGGAGATGCCGGCCACATCGCGTCCGTCGATGCCACACATCCGGTAGGTGGTGGCACCGAGCCGTTCGGCACGCACCGTCCAGCCGAGTAGTGCCCGGTAGAAAGGTTCGACCTGGTCCGGATCGGGGGTGGCCAGCTCCACCCAGACGGCCTCGCCAGCCTGGAACCGACCGCTCATCGGTCCGCTCCGCGCGCGGTGACACCGGCGACGATGGTGCGCGCCGAGACGTCGTAGACATGATCCGGCCGTCCGGTGGCCCGGCTCGACTCGACCACCTCGACCACCGCTCGCAGCGTGCGGCCGGGTACGGCGAGCAGCGTCTCGACCAGAGCCCCGGCCGCGCGGTCGAGGTCGTCGTCGGCGACGACCTCGGCGACCAGGCCCCAGGCGAGCATCTGATCGGCGGACGCGGTCGTGGCCCCGGTCAGCAGGTGGTAGGCCTGCGGGCGGGGTAGCGCCCGGGCGATCGCGTAGCCGACTCCGGCGGGGGCGAAACCGAACCGGGCCTCGGGTAACGACAGGCGGGCACTGGTCGCGGCGATCGGCAGGTGCACGGCGTCGAGCAGGCCGGCACCGAAGCCGATCACCCGGCCCCGTACCGCGGCGACCACCGGCACCGGGAGTCGCCGGATCCGCCGCAGTGCGGCGTCGCTGGCGCGCAGACTGTCCGCCACCGTCTCCGACGAACTGCCGGCCAGCTCGGTGAACGCCGTGGTGTCCCAGCCGCCGCAGAAGTTCCGGCCGGCCATCTCGAGCTCGACGACCGCGCAGCTGTCGATGGCCGCAGCGGTCTCCAGTGCGTGGACGAGTTCATGCAGCGCGGTGTCGTCGAAGCAGTTGCCGCGGGCCGCGTTGTCATAGCGCACCCGGATGAGGCGTCCGTCGTGCCGAGGGGTGAGGGTAGGGGCCACCGGGGTATCATACATACCGGTCGGTATGTTCACAACGCCGCTGGTTGGCTGGCCTTTGTCACGCGAATGTCATAGTCGAGATACCTGCTTGAACCGTTGACTTGATACCGGCTGGTCGGTACTTTGTGGCGAGCGTCACCGGCGCGCAACGCGGCGACGTGAACGGGTCCATCGCTGTGAAGGACACCCCTGATGATCATGAAAATCCTGCGTTCCCGGCGGCCCCTCGTGGCCGCCGCCGCCATCACTGTCGCCAGCGTCGGCCTGACCGCCTGCGGTGGCACCGAACCCGACGACACCGGTTCGTCCGGCCCGACTGTCATCCGTGCGCTGCTCGCGGCCCAGCCCGCCACCCTCGATCCAATCGTCGGTGCGCGCTCCGCCCAGGTCGTCTGGGCGACGATGCTCGAACCGCTGATCGACACCGGCGACGACCTCGCGCCCACCGACACCGGTCTCATCACCAACTGGACCCGTACCGACGCCACGACCTGGACGTTCACCGTCCGCCCCGACATCACCTTCAGCAACGGGGAAGCTGCCGACGCCGCCGCCGTCGCGAACACCATCACGCTCACCCGCGACACTGAGGGGTCACCGCTGAAGTCCTACTTCGGCAACGTCACCTCGATCGAGGCCACCGACGACGCCACCGTCGTGGTCACCACCGGCACGCCGCAGTACAACATTCCCGACCTGCTCACCACGGTCTATCTGGTCCCACCGGCCTACTACCAGGAGCAGGGGTCCGAAGGCTTCGCTGCGGCCCCGGTCGGCACCGGCCCGTACGTGTGGGCCGGCGCCAACGCCGGTCGTGACATCTCGGTCACCAAGAACCCCGACTACTGGGGCGACGAACCGACGAACGACGGTGTGACCTTCACCTGGGCAAACGAGGCCGCGCAGCGGCTCGCGTTGATCCAGAGCGGGACCGTCGACGTCTCCTTCGACCTACCGCCGGCCCAGGCGCAGGCGGCCGAAGCGGCCGGGGTCGACGTGGTACGCACCGAGACCGCCATAAAGATCATCGCCTTCCTCGACTCGACCAAGGCGCCGTTCGACGACCCGCAGCTGCGTGAGGCCGCGGCCCTGGCCATCGACCGGGACGCGATCGTCAGCGGCATCTTCGACGGCCAGGCCGCTGCCGACGCCGGACTGCTCAACGTCCGGCCCGGCCAGCAACCGCAGGACAGTGTCACCGCCGACCCGGCGAAGGCCGCGCAACTCGTCGGTGACGCCACCCCGGCCGTACAGATCACCTATCCGGCGGCGCAGTACACCAACATCGAAGAGGTCGCCCAGGCGGTGGGCGGCAGCCTCGAACAGGCCGGCTTCACGGTCAGCTACGAGCCGCTCGACTACGGCACCCTGGTTCAGCGGATCATCGGCCGCCAGGTCCCCGGTGTCGCCATCTTCGCCGGAGTGCCCAACGTCGCCGTGCCGGACTACTTCGTCAGCGGCTTCATGAAGACCGCGTCGTTGACCGGCAACTGCCCTGACCCGCAGATCGACCAGCTCGCCCAGCAGGCGCTCGAACAGGACAGCGCCGAGCAGGCCGCCCCGATCTACGAGCAGCTCAACACCATCGGAGTGGTCGAGAAGCACTGCTACGTGCCGCTCTACCGGCAGATCTTCAACTACGCGACCGGTCCCGGTGTCACCGGTGTCGAGTTCGGTCCGCTGAATACCGTGGACTTCACGAAGACGACCCTCTGACGATGACCGGAGCAGCGCAGACGGGGGTGCCCGGCGACCTCGCCGGGCACCCCCGCACCTCGGACACCGACACCGCCGTGCTGGTGGTCGACGATCTGGTCGTCGAGCACCGCGACCGGAGCACGGGGGCGGTGCTGCGCGCGGTCGACCACGTGTCGCTGCGTATCGGCGCCGGCGAGAGCGTCGCCGTCGTCGGCGAGTCGGGGTCCGGCAAGACGACGCTCGCCATGGCGGCCACCGGGCTGGGCACCCGTGGCGACGGGGCAATCCGGCTGCTCGGGCACCAGCTCTCCGCGATCAGTCGGGCACGGCTGCGGCGGCTGCGCCCCGAGGTGCAGGTGGTCTTCCAGGATCCGCACGGATCGCTCGACCCCCGGCAGTCGGTCCGCTCCGGGCTGCGCGAACTGCGTCGGCTGCAACCCGAGCGCACCTCCTGGATCAGCGACACCGAACTGCTCGACCGGGTCCGGCTGGCACCGCAGATCCTGGACCGCTACCCGCACCAGCTCTCCGGCGGCCAGGCCCAGCGGGTCTGCATCGCCCGCGCCCTGCTGATGCGGCCGCGGCTGATCGTGGCGGACGAACCGACCTCCGGTCTCGACGTGTCGGTGCAGGCCGACGTGCTGGCGCTGCTGACCCAGATCCGGCAGAGCACCGGCGCGGCCCTGCTGATGATCAGCCACGACCTCGCCGTCGTCCGCTCGATCTGCGATGTCGTACACGTCATGTACCAGGGCCGGGTGGTCGAGTCGGGGCCGTGCGAGGCGGTCTTCGTCACCCCCCGCGACGACTACACCCGCGAACTGCTCGCCGCGATGCCCGGCGCCCGCTGGAGGTCCCGCCGATGAAGGCCAGCACCGTCCGACGGGTCGGCAGCCGCCTGGCGTCGCTGCTGGCGTCCCTGCTCATCGCGCTGAGCCTGGCGTTCGCGCTCGGCCGGCTTTCCGGTGATCCGACCGTGGCCATCCTCGGACCGATGGCCACCCCGGAGCAGCGGGACGCTCTGCGGCACGAACTCGGCCTCGACCTGCCGCTGGTCGTCCAGTACCTCGAGTACCTGAAGGGCATCCTCACCGGTGACCTTGGCCAGTCGCTGCAGTTCTACCAGGCCAACACCACCCTGATCGCCGACCGACTGCCGTTCACCCTGCAACTGGTCGCCGCCGGCATGGCACTCGCCGTACTCGTCGGAGTGCCGCTCGGGGTGCTGGCCGCGACCCGCGAGGGCACCTGGTGGGACCGCGCCGCCTCCACCGTCGCCCTGCTCGGCCAATCGGTGCCCGTCTTCTGGTTCGGCATGATGCTGGTGGCGCTGTTCGCCGTGAACCTCGGCTGGCTGCCCGCCGGGCAGTCCGGCACCCCGCAGCATCTGGTCCTTCCCGCCGTCACCATGGCGGTGTACCCGATGGCGCAGATCGCCCGGCTCACCCGGGCGTCGATGAGCGAGACGTTGGCCGAGCCGTACATCGACTCCGCCCGGGCCCGCGGGCTGCGCGGCCGGCGGGTCGTGTGGCGGCACGCGTTCAAGAACTCGATGATGCCGATCCTGACCATCGTCGTGCTGCAGACCGGGATCCTGCTCTCCGGCGCAGTCGCGATCGAGTACGTCTATTCCTGGCCCGGCCTCGGCCAGCTGGCGCTGCAGGCCATCCAGTTCCGTGACTTCCCGCTCGTCCAGGCGATCGTCGTCTTCGGCGCGTTGACGTTCGTCCTGCTGAACCTGCTCGTCGACGTGATCCATTCGGTCGTCGACCCGAGGGTGAGGTGACGGCCGTGAGCCGATCCGATCTGCACCCGGCGCCGCCGGCGGCGCAACCGCCACGACGCCCGGCACGGCGGTCCCGTACCTCGGTGTTCTGGCTGTCCCTGCCGCTGGTGGTCGTCGCCGGCCTGGTGCTGGTGTTGCCGCTGACCGGACTGCTGCCCGACACCGGGCAGGACCTGGCGGCGACCCGGCGACCGCCCGCCTTCCTCGACGGCGGAACCTGGGCGCACCCGCTCGGCACCGACAAGCTCGGCCAGGACGTCCTCACACAGTTCGTCTCCGCCGGCCGGCTGACCATTCTGATCGGCCTGGTCGGCGCGCTGGTCGCGATCGGCCCCGGCACCCTGCTCGGCGTGCTGGCCGGCTACTTCCGCGGCTGGGTCGACCGGGTCATCTCGGTGCTCATCGACGCTCAGCTGGCCCTGCCGTTCATCCTGGTCGCCCTCGCGATCATCTCGAACCGGGGCAGTTCGCTGCCGGTGCTGTTCCTGGTGCTGGCGCTGACCGGGTGGGCGGTCTGCGCCCGGGTCACCCGGTCGGCGACCCTGGCGATCCGCGAGCGGCAGTTCGTCACCGGCCTGCGGGCGGCCGGCGCGTCGGAGGCGCGGATCGTCTTCCGACACGTCCTGCCCAACCTCGCCGGCACGGTCGTCGCGCTCGGCACCCTCCAGGTCGGCACGGCGATCCTGATCGAGAGCGCGCTGAGCTTCCTCGGCCTCGGCGTACCGCCACCGAGCGTCAGCTGGGGGTCGATGCTGGCCTCCGGCCAGGACGAGCTGAGCCAGGCCTGGTGGATCGCGCTGTTCCCCGGGCTCGCCATCACCCTGCTGGTGCTGCTGGTCAACCTGTTGGGCGACGCGCTGCTCACCCACCACGACCCACGGAAGAGGCGCCGATGACCGCGCTGCTGAGCGTCTGCGGCCTGTCCGTCGTCGCCCGACTCGCCGACGGCGACCTGCGACTGCTCGACGACGTCGACCTCGACGTGGAACGGGGCCGCATCGTCGGCGTCGTCGGCGAGTCCGGCAGTGGCAAGACCACCCTGGCCCGCACCGTCGTCGGGCTGCTCGAACGCAACGTCGATGTCGAACAGGGCCGGGTCACCCTCGCCGGCGACGAGGTGGTGGCCCCCGGCGTGGACCGCACCGACCGGGTCCGGGGCAGCGCCGTGGGCATGGTCTTCCAGGACGCCTCCCGGTCGTTGAACCCGCTGATGAAGATCGGCACACAGCTCGTCGAGGTGCTGCGCCGCCACGTCCGGGGCATCACCCGGGCCGAGGTCGAGCGCCGCTCGGTGGAGGTGCTGGCGCAGATGCGCATCACCGACCCGGCCCGGGTGCTGGGCAGCTACCCGCACCAGCTCTCCGGCGGGCTGCGCCAGCGGGTCGCCATCGGGCTGGCCGTCGTCACCCGTCCGGCGCTGGTGATCGCAGACGAGTGCACCACCGCCCTCGATGTCACCACCCAGACCAAGGTCGTCGAGCTGTTCCGCACCCTGGTCGACGAACTCGGCATCGGCCTGCTCTTCGTCACCCACGACCTGATGCTCGCCAGCGACCTCTGTGACCGGATCGCGGTGATGAGCAGCGGCCGGGTCGTCGAGCAGGGTGCGGCCAAGCAGGTGTTGGACGAGCCGCAACAGGAGTACACCCGGCGACTGCTCGCCGCCATCCCCTCGTGGAGTTGAAGGAGAACCGCGACACATGCCCGATCAGCCCGGCATCGACGGCTACGCGGTACACCTGCCGGCGTACGCCCTGCACGACAACAGGCTCGACGCGACCGGACCACCCAGGCCGGGCGGTCCGGTGCGCGGCGTCGCCGCCTTCGACGAGGACGCCGTCACCATGGCCGTCGAAGCGATGCGGCACCTCACCGCCGCCGACCACGCCGGTCGGCAGCTGCTGCTCGCCACCACCAGTGCGCCGTACGAGGCGAAGACCTCGGCCGGGGTCGTGCACGCCGCGCTCGGGCTCGATCCGGCCGTCAGCGCGGTCGATCTGCGCGGGCACCGCTGCGGCGCGACCGCCCTCAACCTCGTCGCGTGCTCCGGCGACGCGGCGGTGCTGGCCGACCTGCGGACCACCCGACCGGGGGCACCGGACGAGCTCGCCCAGGGCGACGGCGCCGCGGCGTTCGTCGGCGGCGGCACCCGCGCCGCGACGCTGCTCGCCCGCGCCGGACACACCACCGAGATCCTGGAACGGTGGCGGCTGCCCGGGGAACGGCACGACCGCGTCTGGGACGAACGGTTCACCGCCGACGTCCTCGTCACCGCCGGCCTCGACGCGGCCCGCCGCGCGTTCGCCCTCGCCGGCCTGGACGCCGTCGACGAGGTCGTCGTGTCGTCGTCGAATACCCGCGCCGCCGCGGCGCTGCGGCGCACGCTGGGCGGATCGGGGGCCGACGCGAAGGTCGAACGGGCCACCGGTTTCACCGGTGCCGCCCACCCCGCGCTGCTGCTCGCCGCCGCGTTCGACGAGGCGCGGCCCGGCCGGACGATCCTGCTGCTGTCGGCGACCGAGGGCGCCGACGCCTTCGTCTGGCGGGTCGGCGACGGGGTACGGGAGGCGCGCGGCGGCCCGGCCGTACGGCAGCAGCTTGCCGCCCGGCAACCCGTCGGCTACGGCCGCTACCTGCGCTGGCGCGGACTGCTGGACGTGCAGGGCCCGGCCCGGCCCGCGTCGCCGGCACCGGCGTCGCCGCCGATGTTCCGCCGGTCCGGCTGGAAGTTCCGCCTGGAGGGCAGCCGGTGCGACGCCTGTGCGAAGGTCACCACACCGCCGGCCCGGGTCTGCGCCTCCTGCGGCAGCGCCGCGTCGGGACAGACGCCAGCGACGGTCCCGCTGCGGGACAAGAGCGCCCGGGTCGTCTCGGTGACCAGGGACCATCTGACCACCATGCCGGAACCGGAGGTCGCGGTCGTCGTCGCCGACATCGACGGCGGCGGCCGACTCAGCGCGTACGCGACCGACGTCGCGCCGGGCGACGTGGCCGTGGGCATGGTGATGACGCCGACGTTCCGGCGGCTGTGGACCACCGATTCGATCCCCAACTACTTCTGGAAACTCCGGCCACGGAAGGAGACCACCGATGGCCAGTAGGCGGATGGCCCACGACGTCGCGATCGTCGCGATGGGCTGTACCCCGTTCCGCGACCACTGGCACCGGTCCGCCGACGATCTGCTGGTCGACGCGGTGCACGAGTGCGTCGGGTCGCTGCCCGGTGCCACCCTCGACGACATCGACGCGTTCTGGGTGGGTACCCAGGGCTCCGGCATGTCCGGGCAGACTCTTGCCCGGCCGTTGCGCCTGGTCGGCAAGCCGGTAACCCGGGTGGAGAACTACTGCGCCACCGGCTCGGAGTCGCTGCGCAACGCGGCGTTCGCGGTCGCGTCCGGGGCGTACGACATGGTCATGGCGACCGGGGTGGAGAAGCTGAAGGATTCGGCGTACTCCGGTCTGGCCGCCGTCTACCCACCCGCCGACGGCACCGACGTCGACTGGACCGCACCCGCCGGATTCTCCCTGCTCGCCCCCGCCTATCAGCAGGCGTACGGCGTCGGCGCGCGGGACATGCGCGATGCGCTCACCAAGGTCGCGACGAAGAACCACGAGAACGGCGCGTTGAACGAGCGCGCCCAGTTCCGTAGGGCTGTCTCCGCCGAGGCCGTTGAGAACGCGCCGCGCGTCGCCGGGCAGCTCGGCGTACTGGACTGCTCGGGCGTCTCCGACGGCGCCGCCGCGGCCATCCTGGTCCGAGCCGAGGACGCCTACCGTTACACCGACAAGCCGGTGTTCCTGCGGGGGATGGGGTTCGTCGCGGGCTCGGGCTCGGGTCTGGCCACCGACGGCTACGACTTCACCACCTTCCCGGAGGTGGTGCAGGCGGCGCGACAGGCCTACGACCAGGCGGGTGTCACCGACCCGGCGACACAGATCTCGCTGGCCGAGGTGCACGACTGTTTCACTCCGACGGAGGTGGTGCTGATGGAGGACCTGGGATTCTCCGAGCGGGGCAAGGCCTGGCGGGACATCCTCGACGGCCGGTACGACCGCGGCGGCGCGTTGCCGGTGAACACCGACGGAGGTCTCAAGTCGTTCGGCCACCCGATCGGCGCCACCGGGCTACGGATGGTGTTCGAGTGCTTCACCCAGCTGCGGGGTGCGGCCGGTGCCCGCCAGGTGCCCGACGCCCGGTTGGCCCTCGCCCAGAACCTCGGTGGGCAGCCGGGTTCCTGCGTGGCGTTCGTCGCGGTGCTGGGGAGTCAGCGGTGAACGCCCAGGTGCGCCTCGACGGGCAGGTCGTGATCGTCACCGGCGCCGGCAACGGGATCGGCCGGGCGCACGCCCTGCTGCTGGCCGAACGCGGTGCCCGCGTGGTTGTCAACGATCTCGGCGGGGCGGTGGACGGTTCGGGTTCCTCCGGTGCGGCGCAGCGGGTGGTCGACGAGATCCGCGCCGCGGGCGGCGTCGGGGTCGCGTCGACGGACTCGATCGCCACCGCAGCGGGTGGCGCCGACCTCGTCGCACGGGCCCTGCAGGAGTTCGGCCGGATCGACGCGGTGATCCACAACGCCGGCATCCTGCGGGACGGCACGCTGGCCAAGATGCGCGAGGAGGACGTCGCCGCGGTCCTCGACGTGCATCTCGCCGGTGCGTTCCACGTGTTGCGGCCCGCGTGGGGGCAGATGGCCGATCGGGGGTACGGGCGAATCGTGCTGACCAGCTCGTCGTCCGGGTTGTTCGGCAACTTCGGCCAGGCCAACTACGGGGCGGCCAAGGCCGGCCTGATCGGTCTGATGAACGTGCTCGCGCTGGAGGGTGCCCGCCGGGGCATCCTGGTTAACGCGATCGCACCGACCGCCGCGACCCGGATGACCGAGAACCTCCTCGGTGAGCTGGCCGACCGGTTCGACCCGCAGCACGTCGCTGCGGTGGCGACCTTTCTCGCCTCCGGGCAGTGCCAGCTGAACCGGCACATCCTCACCGTCGGCGGTGGCCGGGTCGGGCGAATCTTCATCGGCGTCACCCCCGGCTGGTACGGCGGGGCCGAGCCGGTCTCGCCCGACGACATCAGCGCGTCGATCGACGACATCTGCCGGCTCGACGACTTCATCGTCCCCGACAGTGGCGCCGACGAGGTCACGCTGATCCAGCGGGCCCTGTCCAAACCCGCCGGCCCAACCGCCTGAGCCGTCAAGGAAGGGAGCCACCATGCCGGTGAGCGAGGTACACCATGTGGCCGTGACCGTTTCCGACGTCGACCGGGCTGCGGATTTCTACGAGAAGGCGCTGGGCTACCGCCGGACGCTGCGGGCCGACGTGGCCGGCCCCGGCATCGAGGTGTCGCTGGGACTGCCCGCTGGCACCACCGGCCGGGTCCAGTACCTGCAGGGGCCGAGCCGCATCGGTCAGCTGGAGCTGATCGAGTGGAACGGCCCCGCGACCCGGACGGCGACCGGTGGACATCTGGAGCTGGGCACCTTCCTGCTCAGCTTCGCGGTGCCGCTGGCGGAGATGGACGAGCTGCACGCACGACTGGTCGAGCTGGGCGCGCAGTGTCTGAGCCCGCCGAATGAGGTCATGCTCGACAACTACGGGCTGATCACCGCGTTCGCGGCCCGTGACCTCGACGGCAACCTGCTGGAGTTCGTGGCGCTGCCGTCCCGGGAGGAGATCCTGGCCCGGCGGCGGGAGGGCGGCAGCTGATGGCGACCAGCAACTTCACCGAAACGCTGCGCCGGCAGGCGCTGCGCCGCGCCGAGCGGGAGGCACTGGTCGACGGGGATTCCCGCTGGACCTATGCCGAACTGGACGCCGACGTCGACCGGCACGCTGCGGCACTGCGCGACGCCGGCATCGTCGACGGCGACCTGGTCGGGGTGCTCGGGCGCAACACCGCCACCTACGTCATCGAACTGCTGGCGCTGAGCCGCCTCGGTGCGATCTCGGTTCCGCTCAACTGGCGGCTGCACCCCCACGAGCAGGCGTACGTCCTCGACCAGGCCGGTGTCACCGGGCTGATCTACGACGACGACTTCGCCGACGTCGCCGCCACCCTGGCGGCCACGACCGGGCTGCGGACGGTCGTGGCCAACGGGGCCCGGGTCGTCGTTGACGCCCGTCGGCTGGCCGATCTGCTCGCTGCGGCGCCGCCCGGGGTACGGGTGCCGGACGCCGAGAAGACCGCTGCCGACGTACACCGGCTGCTCTACACCTCCGGCACCACCGCACGGCCGAAGGGCGTCATCCACACCTGCGGGAACCTCACCGCCAACCACCTGGCGCAGGTGCTCGAACTGGAGCTGACCGCAGCCGACCGGATCCTCGTCTCCGCTCCGCTGTTCCACGTCAGTGGGCTGGAGGCGCCGGGCCTGGCGACGTTCGTGGCGGGCGCGACGATGGTGCTGACCCCGACGTTCAAGCCTGCGGACATCGCCCGGACCGTGGCCCGGGAGCGGATCACCGGCATGGTCCTGGCCGCGCAGATCCTCTTCGGCCTACTCGACCGCGACGACCAGTCGGATCTCGGGTCGCTGCGTTACCTGCTCTTCGCCGGGGTCGCGCCCAGCGTGCGGCGCGAGGTGAAACGTCGGCTGCCGCACGTCCGGCTGGTGGACACCTTTGGCATGACCGAGCTGTGCAACGGCGTCTGCTACCTGGATGCCGCCCACGAACAGTGCAAGGTCGGCGCGCTCGGCGCGCCGTTTCCCGGGGTGCACATCCGGATCGTCGACGAGCACTTCCAGCTGGTGCCGCCCGGCGTGGAAGGAGAGATCATCATCCGGGGCGAGAAGATCTCACCCGGCTACTGGAACGACGACGAGGCCAACCGGCGGACCCGCCGGGACGGTTGGTTCCTGACCGGAGACGTCGGGCGGATCGACGCCGACGGCTACCTGTGGTTCGTCGACCGCCGCGCCGACCTGATCAAGTCCGGTGGGGAGAACATCGCCAGCGCCGAGGTCGAACGGGTCATCGCCGGGCATCCCGACGTCAGCGAGGTCGCCGTCATCGGGGTGCCGGACCAGACCTGGGACGAGGTCCCGAAGGCGTACGTGATCCTGCGCGCCGACGCGACCACCACGGCGGAGGAGATCCGCGAGCACTGCCGGGCCGAGCTGGCCCGGTACAAGGTGCCGAAGTACGTGCAGATCGTGACGTCGCTGCCGCGCAACGACTCCGGCAAGGTGCTCAAGAAGCAGCTGCGCGAGACGGCGGTGACCGGATGAGTACGGCGAACGTCGCCGCGATGCTGGCCGGCAACGCCAGGAGGTTCGCCGACGTCGACGCGTTGGTCTTCGAGGGCCGGCGGTGGACCCACCGCCAGCTCGCCGTCGACGTCGAGGCCCTGGCCGCAGGGCTGGCCGCCGAGGGGATCCGCCGCGACGTCCGGGTGGCGATCATCTCGAACAACGTGCCCGAGTTCCTGCTGCTGTCGCTGGCGTTGTCGAAGCTCGGCGCGGTCTTCGTGCCACTGAACTACCGGCTCACCGCCGCCGAGCTGGCCCAGCTGCTGCGGCACGCGCGGGTCCGGGCGGTCGCGACGGTCCCGGAGTTCGCCGCGTTGACCGACGCGGCGTTGACCGACACCGGATCGAGTGAGCCCGTGGCCGACGTGCGCCGGTTCGCGCTGGAGCCGATCGACGACGACGGCTGGGTAGACGTGCGCGCGCTGATCTGGACCCACCGGGGTGCCCGGGTCGCGGACGTCGATCTCGACGACGCGGCCCTGCACCGGATCGTCTACACCTCCGGCACGACCGGGCTGCCCAAGGGCGTGCTGCTCACCCACGGCAACGTGAACATGAACATGCACGCCCAGATCGTCGAGCTCGGGCTGCGGCCGAGCGACCGGATCCTCAACTTCGCACCGCTGTACCACGTCGGCGGCACCGACCTGCCGGGCTTCGGCATCTGGCATGTCGGCGGCACGATGGTGCTGCAACGGCGGTTCGAGCCGGCGGCGGTGCTGCGGGCGATCGAGACCGAGCGGATCACCGGCATGGTGATGGCGGCGACGATGCTCGACATGGTCCGCCGTGCGGCCGATGCCGCCGTCGATCTGACCTCATTGCGGTGGGTCATCTACTCGCAGGTCACGTCGGCGTTGTTCGCCGTGGCGCGGGAGCTTTTTCCGGACGCGCGGCTGATCGAGGGTTACGGTCTCACCGAGACGTGCGGCGCTCTGACGTACCTGGACGAGGCGCACATGCGGTCCAAGCAGGGGTCGGTCGGCCTGCCCGTGCCGTGGGTCCGGGTGCGGGTGGTCGACGCGGACGGCAACGACGTGCTGGTCGGCGACGACGGGGAGGTGATTGCGCGCGGCCCGAAGGTGAGCCCCGGCTACCTCGACGATCCGCAGGCGACCAGGGCGGCCTGGCGCGACGGGTGGTTCCACACCGGCGACATCGGTCGGTTCGACGCCGACGGCTACCTGTACATCCGCGACCGGCTCAAGGACATGATCCGCAGCGGTGGGGAGAACATGTCCAGCGCCGAGATCGAGAACGTGCTGGCCGACCACCCGCTGGTGTTGGCCGCGTCGGTGGTGGCTGCGCCGCATCCGGTGTGGCTGGAGGTCCCGGTGGCGTTCGTGATCGGTCGACCCGGCCTGGAACCCGAGTCGCTGATCGCGCACGCCCGGCAGCGCCTCGGTGGTTTCAAAGTCCCGAAGGAGATCTACGTCGTGGACGAGTTTCCGACGAATCCGTCCGGCAAGGTGCTGAAGCGGAGCCTGCGGGAGCTGCGGTCGTCGGCGCAGCCGGACTGGACGTACGACCGGTCGCGACGGGACTGACGACTACCGGTGGACGCCCGCGGTGTGCCGCAGCAGGGCCTGGGCATGGACGAGGGAGAACCGTTGGGTGCCCCGGCCGAGTTCGTCCCAGGGCTTACGCCACCGCATCCGCCGGGCGACGTCCCAGGCGGTGGCCTGCCCGTCGGCCCCGGCCAGAGCGCTGACGGCGGCGACCTCGGCGCGGTGCAGCGCGGCCAGCTCGTCGGCGCGGGCCGCGACGTCGCGGTACGGGAACTGGTGGGCCGGGCAGGCGATCGTCGCGCCGAGGTCGCGGATGCGCTGCAGCGTCCGGAACAGGTCCGCCGTCGGGTCGTCGTCGGCGCGGCTGACGATCGCGAGCTGGGTGGGCCCCTCGGACATCATCGTGTCGCCGGTGAAGACCAGGCCGCGGGTGTCGACGTAGACGGTGTGCCCGTAGGTGTGCCCCGGGGCCGGCACGGCGCGGATGGTCACGTCGCCGAACCGGAACTCGGTCTCGTCGGCCACGGCAAGGTCGATCCGCAGGTCCTCGTGGTGCGCGGTGACCGCCACCGCGTCGGCGTACATCGCCTCGACGACGTCGGGTGGGGCGCCGGTCGTCGTGAGGGCGGTGCGCAGTTGGGTGAGGAAACCGCCCCTGCTCCGGCGCATGGTGGCGAAGTCGTCGGCCTGCCCCATGACCACCGAGGCGCCGGACAGCGCCCGGATCCGGGCGGCGAAGCCGATGTGGTCCGGGTGGTTGTGGGTGAGCAGGACGGTGGAGATCGTCTCGACCCGGTGGCCGATCGCGGTGACCGACCCGGTGAACGACTCCCAGCAGCTCGGGTGGTCGTAGCCGGCGTCGATCAGGACACTGCCGTCACCGGTGTCGATCAGGAAGACGGTGACGTAGCGCAGCGCGCTGCCGCGCAGCGGGACCGGGATCGCCCAGACCCCGTCGGTGACCTCGGTCGGAGTCGGCATCCGCCGGGCGTGATAGCTGGCGGCGTGCGCGTCGTTCACGGGTCTGGACATCGCCAGATGCCTCCCTTACTGTGGAAACAACAACATACCGGATGGTCGGAATCTAACTCAAGGAGTCCGATGAGCGACGAGCGGACCGGCTTCCGGCTCTGGGCAGCCGCCGAGCCGGAGCTGTGCGCGATCGTGACTGCCGATGATCGGCAGATCTCCTACGGCGAGATGTACGCCGAGGTGAACCGGATCTCGCACGGCCTGCGCACCCGTGCGGGCCTGCGTGCCGGTGACACGGTCGCGGCGGTGATGACCAACAGCGCCGGCATGGTCGCGCTCTACCTGGCCGCGATGCAGTCAGGGCTCTACCTGGTGACGCTCAACTACCACCTGACCGAGCCCGAGATCGCCTACATCCTCGCCGACAGCGGCGCCAAGGTGGTCGTCTGCTCCGCGCGGGTGGAGCCGGTCGTCGCCGCTGCGGCCCTCGCCGGTGTGCCCGGGGTGCAGGTGTACGTCGACGGATCCCCCACCACCGGTCGCGTCCGCCCGCTGTCGCAGCTCACCGACGGCATGCCGACCGTGAGCCCGGAGCAGACCCCGGCCGGGTCGCTGATGATGTACACCTCGGGCACCACCGGCCGCCCGAAGGGGGTGAAACGACCACTGGCCGGAGTCGACGCCGACACGGGTGCGTCGACCTACCGGTGGTTGTTCCAGGAGTTCGGGATGGAACGCCCAGCGTTCGGATCCTGGCTCGTCTCGGCTCCGCTGTACCACTCGGCGAACATCACCCCCGCGATGGGCGCACTGCACGCCGGCGGCACGATGGTCCTGATGGACGGCTGGACGCCGGAGGGTTTCCTACGTCGGGTCCACGACCAGCGGGTCACCGGGACGAGCATGGTGCCGACCCACTTCTACCGGCTGCTGCAACTGCCCCAACCGGTGCGCGACAGCTACGACATCTCCTCGCTGCGCTATGTCCTGCACGGCGCCGCGCCGTGCCCGCGCGAGGTCAAGCAGCGCATCCTCGACTGGTTCGGCCCGGTGGTCTACGAGTACTACGGCTCGACCGAGGTCGGCACCACCATCGCCCGCCCGCACGAGTGGCTCGCCCACCCGGGCACGGTCGGTCGCCCGGCGTCCATCTCGACGCTGCGGATCCTCGACGAGGCCGGCAACGAGGTGCCGGCCGGCCAGACCGGCATCGTGTACATGCGTCAGGGCTCCGACCGGGTCGAGTACCACAACGACCCCGGCAAGACCGACGGCGCCCGCCGCGACGGGCTGATGACCGTCTGGGACGTGGGCCACGTCGACGCCGACGGTTTCCTGTACATCACCGGCCGGGCCGCCGAACTGATCCTGGTCGGCGGGGTCAACGTCTACCCGGCCGAGATCGAGGCCGCGTTGCTCGGTCACGACTGGATCGCCGACGCCGGAGTCGTCGGCGTACCCGATCCGGAGTTCGGCGAGGTGCCGCAGGCCCACGTCGTGCTGACCGAGAGCGCACCCGACGCCGAAACGGCGCTCGCGCGGATCCGCACCTACCTAGCCGAACGGTTGGCCAAGCCGAAACGTCCGCATTCGTACGTCGTCTGCGCGGCGTTGCCTCGCGATCCCAACGGCAAGCTCTACAAGGCGCGGCTCAACCGTACCCCGGAGGTGTCGGCGTGACCACGACGTGTGAGGTGTCCGACGACAGGGGAGCCTGCCGTGGACTTCGATGACAGTGACAGCGACCTCGCGTTCCGGCGCGAGGCCGGCAGTTGGCTCGACGACGCGCTGCGCGACGTGCCCGATCAGGAGGAGCTGTCCCAGACCGAGCGTGAGCACTGGTCACGGGTGTGGCAGGAGCGGCTCTGCGCCGGCAACTGGGCCGGGTTGTCCTGGCCGGTCGGGCACGGCGGCCGGGGGATGGACTCGCTGGCGCAGGCGGTCTTCAACGAGGAGGCGGCGGTCCGGGGCGCGCCGTACCCGCTCAACGGCGTTGGCATGATGCTGGCCGGTCCGACGATCATCGCGCACGGCAGCGACGAGCAGCAGGCCCGGTACCTGCCGGGAATCCTGCGCGGCGAGGAGTACTGGTGCCAGGGCTTCAGCGAGCCAGGCTCCGGCTCCGACCTGGCGAGTCTGCGTACCGCCGCGACCCGGGTCGACGGCGGCTGGCTGATCAACGGCACCAAGATCTGGACCTCCAACGCGCACAACGCCTCCCGGTGTCTGCTGCTGGCGCGGACCGACCCCGAGGAGACCCGGCACCGGGGCATCACCTACTTCCTGGCCCCGATGGACCGGTTCACCGTCCGACCACTGGTGATGATCAACGGGGACACCGAGTTCAACGAGATGTTCCTCGACGACGTGTTCGTCCCCGACTCCGACGTGCTCGGCGGGGTCGGCAACGGCTGGAAGGTCGCGCTCACCACGCTCGCCTTCGAACGCGGCAGCATGGCGCTGAACCTGTGGGTGTGGGCCCGCCAGGCGGTGGACCGGGTCGTCGATCTGGCGATCGCGCGGGGACTGGCCGACGACAGCACCGTCGTCGACACGATCGGCGCGCTGCAGTGCGACGCCGAGGCGGTCCGGATCGGGTCGATGCGGATGCTGGCGGAGAGCCGTGCCGGTGGCGTCCCCGGCCCGGAGACGTCGGCGCTGAAGAGTCTGTGGGCCGGCGTGGTGCAGAACGCGAACCGGCTCGCGGTGCAGCTCGACGAGGCTGGCGGTGTGCTGCTCGACGGTGCCGGTGCCGCCGCCCGGATGCACCGCTACCTGCGTGCCCGCGCCCACACGATCGAGGGCGGCACGGAGGAAGTCCAGAAGTCGATTCTCGCGGAGCGGGTGCTGAACCTGCCCCGTTCACGTTGAGCGGAGTGGCCGCGTGCACGCGACATTCACCCAGGAACAGCAGGAGATCGGCGAGACCGTCGCGGCCCTCGCCAAGGCGCAGACCGGCGCGGCGCGAGCCGCGCTGTCGGCCGGTTGGCAGCCCTGCGCCGCGGACGGACCGCTGCTGCGCGACTTCGGGCTGCTCGGCGTGCCGGAGTCGGCCGGTGGTGTCGGATCGGCGCTGATCGACCTGCTGGTCGCCGTAGAGGTGCTCGGTGAGCACCTGGTCCCGAGTCGGTTCGCGGCCCACGCGGGTGCCGTACAGCTGCTCTGCGGCGACGACCGACGGTCGGTGCCGCTGCCCGACGAGATCCTCGACGGCCGCCGGGTGCTCACTCCGGCGGTCGACGTGCCGTCCACGCCTGGTTGGCCGGACCGGTCGGTGCCGGATCCGCTGGTGCGGACCCTGGTGCCGTACGCCGCTCAGGCGGACGGGTTCGTCGTCGCCGGTCCCGACGGGGTCTGGGTCGCCGGCGCCGCCACGGTCGCCGAGCGGGCCGAGGTCACCGAACGGCGGTCGTTCGACCCGTCGGTACCGCTGTCGGACGTGTCGCTGTCCATGCCGCAACGGCTCGATCCGGTCGGCACCGGGTTGTGGCGGGCGACCCTGGTGGTCGCCGCCGAGTTGTGCGGCGTCGCGCAGGGCGCGATCGAACTGGCCGCCGAGCAGGCCCGCACCCGGATGCAGTTCGGCCGGGTGATCGGGTCGTTCCAGGGGGTGGCGTTCCAGCTGGCTGAGGCCGCCACCGCGCGCAAGGCAGCGTGGGACCTGACGCTCTACGCCGCCTGGGCGGTCGACAACCATCGTCCGGACGCCGGGATCCAGGTGCACGCCGCCAAGGCGGCGGCGGGGAAGGCCGCGGTCTTCGCCGCCGAGCGGGGAATCCAGGTGCACGGCGGGATGGGTATCACCATGGAAGCGGATCCGCATCTGTTCCTGCGTCGGGCGTTGGTGCTCGACGCCCGGGCCGGCCGTGGCCGATGGCACCGGCACCGGGCCGGCGCGCTGCGGGTCGAGGCGCGCCGGGTGGGTTCGGGGCACCGTACGGACTAGTGCGCTGACCTGCGCAGACCTTGCAGTGACAGAAGCGCAGCGGTAACATACCGGCTGGTCGGAATAAACGAGGAGTGGTCGTGAAGTTCGGAATCATGAACCTGTTCCCGGTGGCCGACGGGGCATCGGACCATCAGGTGCTACGGGAGACTCTCGACGAGATCCAGCTGGCCGACGAGCTCGGCTTCGACTCGATCTGGTTGGCCGAGCACCACTTCTCGAAGTACGGCATCCTCGGCAGCCCGGTCAACTTCGGCATGGCCGTCGCCGAGCGGACCAGCCGGATCACGATCGGCACCGCCGTGCTGGTGCTTCCACTGCACCACCCGCTGCGGCTGGCCGAGGACATCGCGGCGCTCGACGTGCTCAGTGGTGGTCGGGTCACCATCGGGGTCGGCCGTGGCTACCAGCCGGCCGAGTTCGCCGGCTTCGGGATCGCCCTGGCCGAGTCGAAGCAGCGCTACCAGGAGACCCTGGAGGTGCTGCGGTTGGCGCTGACCCAGGAGAAGTTCTCCTACCACGGCGAGATCTACCACTTCGACGACGTCACGACCTACCCCCGGCCGTTCACCCCCGGCGGTCCGCCGATCCTGCAGGGCACGGTATCCCCGGACAGCTTCCGGGAGCGCGGCGCGGTCGGCGAGCCGATCATCACCTCACCGAACTTCACGCCGTTGGGCATCATGCAGAAGAACTTCAGCCTCTACCGGCAGAGCATGCAGGCCAACGGTTTCGATGTCACCACCTACGAACTGCCCTTCATGCAACAGGTGTGGTGCGGTGACGGCGAGGACGGCCTGCGTGAAGCCGCCTCGGCGGCGATGAACTACTACAAGTCCGTCGGCAAGGTGATCCCGGGTTCGGAGGAGGCGATCGAGCAGGAGCGGTCCTACTACGCGGCGGTCGCCAAGAACATCGAACTGCTGACTCTGGAGCAGACCCTGACCCACGGCGGCAACTTCGGCTCGGCGCAGCGCGTCATCGAGACCATCGAGATGCTGCGCGAGCAGCTCGGCATCAACCACTACATCGGCTGGCTGCGCATCCCGTCGCTCGACCGGCGGAGCGCGCTGAAGTCCATGGAGGAGTTCGCCACCAAGGTGATCCCGCACTTTCGCGCGGCGGACCAGACGGGCCGCCGGACCGACGGCCACGACCCGGCCGATGACGTCTTGACGACCTCCGCCGCCCAGGCGGTCATCGGATGAAGGTCAGCTGTTTCCTCAGTGCCCAGTTCGATCCGTCGACCAGCGCCTCCGACGGTATCGACCAGGTACTGGACCAGGCCACCGCCGCCGAGGCGGCCGGCTTCCACGCCGTCTACCTCGGCCACCACTTCCTCGCCAGGTCCGCGTTCGTCCAGCCGGTGCCGCTGGCCGGCTACCTCGCGCGGGCGACCACCCGGGTACGCATCGGCTTCGGGGTGCTGCTCGCACCGCTGCTGAACCCGGTCGCGCTCGCCGAGGACCTCGCCTCCCTCGACGTGCTCTGCCGGGGACGGTTGACCGTCGGCGTCGGTGCCGGCTACCGCAAACGGGAGACCGCCGCGTTCGGCGTGGAATGGACCGACCGGCTGCGCCGACTACGCGAGTACGTTCCGATCCTGCGGGCGCTGTGGAACGGCGAGACGATCGACATCGCCGGCAGCTGGGGCGAAGTCCCCGGCGCGTCGCTGGCGCTGCGCCCGGTGCAGCCCGGCGGCCCGCCGCTGTGGATCGGTGCGTTCGCCGAGCCGGCGGTCCGCCGCGCCGCCCGACTGGACGCGCCGTGGCTCATCGGCCCCAAGGGCACTGACGCGGAGCTCGCCCGACTGCTCGGCGTCTACCGGGGCGAACTCGTCGACCGCGGCTTCACCCTCGACCGTGAGTACCCGATGAGCCGGGAGGCGTTCATCGGCGACAGTTACCCCGCCGCGGTCAAGGCCGTCCGACCGCATCTGCAGCGCCAGTACGCCGGATACCGGTCCTGGGACGGCGCCCAGTCCCTGGACATCGACCGGTATCTGGCGCAGGACTGCCTGGTCGGTTCTGCGGACGAGATCGTCGACAAGCTGCGGCGTTGGGAGGCCGAACTCGGCATCACCGAGGTCTCGCTGCGGCACCAGTTCGTCGGCGCCAGCCAGGCCGAGGCGATGGAGCAGCTCGCCCGCTTCGGTGCGGAGGTCGTCCCCCGACTCGCCGGGCCACGACCCGCGTCGCCAGCCGCGCCGGAGGTCGCCCGATGAGCACCGACCCAGTGATGGCCCCACCGGACGCCGACAATCTGGCCCGCGTGTTGGAACGGCGTCGCGCCGACCGCACCGACGTCGTCGGCCTGTACGGCGAGGACGGTCGGTCGTGGACGTTCGACGAGATCGACCTGCTCGCCGGTGGGGTGGCCGTGGCACTGCGGGCCGAGGGCGTGAGCGCCGGCGACCGGGTGGCCTGCTACCTGACCAACGGCCCGGACATCGTCTTCTTCCTCTTCGGCTGCTGGAAGCTCGGCGCGGTCCCGGTCACCGTCAGCAGTTTGTACAACGCGGCCGAACTCGCCGAGTCGCTGGCCAAGACCAGCCCTCGGCTGCTGCTCGTCGACGGGCGCAGCCCGGACGTGGTCGCCGAACTCGCCAGCGCCAGAGCCGGCGTCGCGATCCGCCGCGTCGCGCAGCTGCGCCCTGCGACCGGTGGCGTCGGGGAAGCGGACGTCGAGCCGCTGCCCTGGCGTCGGCAGGTCCGGGTGCCGGCAGTCGACGTCGACCCGCAGGCCGAGGCCTGCGTGCTGTTCACCGGCGGGACGACCGGCCGGCCGAAGGCGGTCAGCGTCACCCACGGCGGGACCCGCGACTCGCTGATGCGGCTGGCCTGCGTCGCCACCGGCACCGACGCCGAAGGCACCGCCCCGGCGGCGGCCAGGCCGAACCTCATCGCCCTGCCGCTGTTCCACAGCGGCGGTCAGCACTCGCTGCTGTTCGCCTTCTTCGTCGGTCGTCCGGCGGTGGTCTGGGAGAGGTTCGGCGTCGACCGGCTCGCCGACCTGATGGACCGGTTCCGGTTCGACAACTTCTTCTTCCTGCCCACGATGGTCTACGACATCGTGTACGCCGAACGGGACCTGCCCTTCGACGGGGTCAAGTCCGTCCTGGTGGCCGGTCAGGCCATCTCGTGGTCGCTGCGCCGAGCTTTCGAGGAGCGGTACCAGGTGCCGATCCTGGTCAACTACGGATCGACCGAAGCCGGGCACATCGCCGGCTGGACCGGACGGGACATGAAGGCCGGCCGCTGGAAACCCGGCTCCGCCGGGCGGGTCTACCCGGGGGTGGAGCTGGAGATCCGGGACGAGACCGGTGCCGCCCTGCCAGCCGGCCGACAAGGCGAGGTGGTGGTCCGCTCCGCGTTGACCAAGGGCTATGTCGACGACGACGCCGCGTCCCGCGAACTGGTCCGGGACGGCTGGGTGCACACCGGTGACATCGGCTACGTCGACGACGACGGGGTGCTGTTCCTGGTCGGCCGGAAACGGGACATGATCAAATGCGGTGGCTTCCAGGTCTGGCCCGAGGAGATCGAGGACGAGCTGCGCAGGCATCCGCTGGTCAGCGACGTGCGGGTGCTCGGGCGACCGGACGACCGGCTCGGCGAGATACCGGTCGCCCTCGTGGTGCGCAGGACCGACGACGCGGTGACCGACACCGAACTCTCCCATCGCCTCGTTGCGTACGCCCGGGACCGGCTCGCCCACTTCAAGACGCCCCGCCGGATCGAGTTCGTCGCCGCACTGGAACGCAGCGCCACCGGCAAGATCAGCCGAGCGACGCCGGCCACGACGCGGGCGGGTGCGTCCGGATGAGGTTCGGCATCATGGCCTCGCACCAGTATCCGCACGGCGACGACCTCGGTGGGCACCTGGCCGAGCTGTTCGGCACCGTCGAACTCGCCGCTGAACTGGGCTACGACTCGGTGTGGACGATCAACCACTTCCAGTCGAACCTGGCCACCCCGCAGCCGATCTCGATGCTGGCCAGCCTCATTCCGCGCTCCGGTGACATGCTGCTCGGCACCGGCATCCTGCTGCTGCCGATGTTCCACCCGGTGCACGTCGCGGAGGAGTTCGCGACCCTGGACCACCTCTCCGGTGGGCGGGTGGTCCTCGGCGTCGGCGCCGGGTACCGGGACAACGAGCTCGCCGCGTTCGGGATCGACCCGCAGACCCGGTTCCGGCGTTTCGACGAGAGCATCCGGCTGATCCGCGCGTTGTGGACCGGGCGGCCGGTCACCCGGGACGGCGAGTTCTACCCGCAGACCGAGGCGACCATCGGCGTCGCGCCGCTGACCCCGGGCGGACCACCGATCTGGATCGGTGCCGGCGGCAGGAAAGCGGTCCGCCGGGCCGCCCGGCTCGGCGACGCCTGGTACGCGCCGGGCAACTCACCGAGCCGCCGGTTCCTGCCCGAGCATCGGGCCGTCTACGAGGAGGCGTTGGCCGAGTACGGCCGGGACCCGACGACAGTGCAGCGCCCGGTCGGGGTCGAGCTGTACTGCGCGCCCAGCACCGAGCAGGCCGTGGCCGAGGCACTGCCGCACGCCCGGCGGGAGTACGCCACCTACGCCGAGTACCCGGCGCTGCGCTGGCAGCGGGACCGCTTCGACGAACTGGTCCGCAACACGCTGCTGCTGGGCTCACCGGACTTCCTCATCGAGCGGATCTCCGCCCTGCGGGAGCTGGGGTTCGACCACGTCATCTTCCGCCCCGGTTGGCTCGGCATGCCGACCGGGAAACTGCGCGCCTCGCTGCGGCTGTTCGCCGCCGAGGTGATGCCCGCCTTCCGTGCCAGCTGACCTAAGGAACTCGCCGTGAAGAAGACCGAAGCCGAACTTCTGGAACAACAGTGGGACGTCGAGAACATGGAGGTCGACCCCGAGGTCCTGGCGAAGTACGTCCGGTACGACGTCGACGAGCAGCGGTCGGTCGCCACCATCACCTTCGACCGTCCCGAGCGGCTCAACGCCATTCCGGTGGCCGCCTTCGAACGCGTCGGCGACCTGGTCCGCGAGGCCGAGACCGACGACCGGGTCAAGGTCATCGTGTTCAAGGGCGAAGGTGAACACTTCGGCACCGGCGCCGACGCCGCCGAACTCGGGCACTACATCGGCTACCGGACCGGCACCGACAAGGCATCGCGGCGGCGGCCGGCGCAGCGGCAACGCATCCTGCCCGACCGCAACGTGCTCAGCTCCGGATTCACCCGCCCGATCATCGAGTCGCTCAAGGCGACCATCTGCCAGGTGCAGGGGTACTGCTACGGCGGCCATTTCCAGATCGCGCTGTCGGCTGACATCGTCATCGCCAGCCCTGACGCCCGGTTCACCCATCCGGCGTTCCGTTACCTCGGTCCCGCCCCACAGGACATGTACCACTGGATCGAGAAGGTCGGCCTGACCACGATGAAGGACGTCATGCTGACCATGCGGGCCATCGGTGCCGAGGAGGGCGAGCGCAAGGGCCTGGTCACCAAGGTGGTCGAACGTGACGAACTGCAGCGCTGGGTCGACGACTACGCCGACGCGATCGCGGTCATGCCGCTGGACTCGCTGATGATGGGCAAGTCGATGATGCAGTTGGTCATGGAGGCCCGGGGCAAGGGCCTCGGCGCGATGACCGGCTGGGTCGGGCACGGCTGGGCGACCAACGTCAGTTTCGACGACGGGGACTGGAACTTCCTCAAGGAGCGCCGGGAAAAGGGCATCGGCCGGGCGCTGGCCGACCGGGACCGGCTGGTCGCACCGTACTTCCGGCTCAGCGACACCCGGTCGCGCGAGAAGTAGGCGCGGTCGTGAAGTTCGGCATTCTCCTCGACCATCAGTACGAGCTCGGCGACGACCTGCAGCGGCGGACCGGTGAGACGGTCGAGTACGTCCAGCACATCCGCGACCTCGGCTACGACTCGGTGTTCGGCATCCACCACTATTTGTCGTCGCTGGCCACACCCCAGCCGATGCCGCTGCTGAGCCGGCTCGTCGAGCACTCCGGCAGCATGCAGATCGGCACCGGCATCCTCATCCTGCCCCTTGGACATCCGGTGCACTGGGCCGAGGAGATCGCCACGATCGACCAGATGTCCGGCGGCCGGTTCGTCCTGGGCATCGGCTCCGGCTACCGCGACGCCGAGTTCTCCTCGTTCGGCGTCGACCGGCGTACCCGGGTGTCGCGGATGAACGAGGCGCTGGCGGTGATGCAGCGGTTGTGGACCGGTGAGCCCGTCCACCACCAGGGGCGGCACTTCACCCTGGACGGGGTGCGGTGCAGCGTACTGCCGCGGCAGCGGCCGCACCCGCCGGTCTGGGTCGGTGCCAACGGCCCGACCGGCATCGCCCGGATCGCCCGTCAGGGCCTGCCGTGGCTCGCCCCGTCCAACGTGCGCCGCAACTGGGCCGTCGGAAACCTGACCGAATACCGGGAACAGCGCCGCGCGGCTGGTTTCGACGACGACAACGCGGTCTTCCCGATCCACCGGGACCTGTGCGTCGCGGACTCCGCCGACGCTGCGCACGCCATGGCGGGCGACGCGGTCCGCCGATCGTACGGCGAGTACGTCCAGTACGGCATGGACTACTTCGAGTCCCAGTGGGAGGCGATCAAGGAGAAGGCGCTCTTTTTCGGCTCGCCCGACGACATCGCCGCGAAGATCTCCGACTTCGCCGCCGCCGGCTTCAACCACTTCGTCTTCCGCGCCCAGTGGCTCGGACTGCCGATCGAGCGGTCCGTCGAGATCGTCGAACGGTTCGCCCGCGAGGTGATGCCGAGGTTCCGGCGGTGAGGATCGGCCACGTCATCGTTGCGGCCGGGGACCTGGCCGCGCAGGTCGACTTCTACACCCGGCTCGGGCTGACGGTGCGGTTCCGCGACGGCGACCGGTACGTCGCGCTCACCGACGGGACGGTGACCATCGGCCTGGCCGCCGGGTCACAGCAGCCCGTCGCCGGCCGCACCCTGCTCAGCGTCGAGGTCGACGACCTCGACAGCTGCGTCGCCGAGTTGACCGCGGCCGGCGCGTCCGTCGGGGAGCCCGTGTCGGGCCCGCACGAGCGGCGGTCGGTGGTCGTCGACCCGGGCGGCGTCCCAGTCGTCGTCTACGAACGACGGACCTGACCGGCGAGGCGGTGCCGGCCCGGTGGGTGCAATCGCACCGTTCGCGGAAGCGGCACTTCGCTGAGCTCCGGCGCCCGTCCGTCGCCATCGCCAACGGCGCCCCGAACGGGCCCGGCTCCACCACCTCCCAGATGCTCACCCGGTCCAACGACTGGCCGTGGCGGAGAACGCCCGGCCGGGCAGCAAGTACTACGACAAGCTCGACACGACAAAGGTCGCCGTCGCGGGCTTCTCCTGCGGCGGGCTGGAGGCCTACGCCGTCTCCCACGACCCGCGCGTCACCACCACCGGCATCTTCAGTAGCGGTCTGCTGAACGACGCCGACGACTACCAGCTCAGGAGACTGACCGAGCCGGTCGCCTACTTCATCGGCGGGCCCAGCGACATCGCGTACCCGAACGTCATCGACGACTGGGGCATGCTGCCGGCCGGGTTGCCCGCCTTCACGGGCAACCTCAGCATCGGGCACGGTGGCACCTACGACCAGCCCAACGGCGGCGAGTTCGGTCGGGTAGCGGTGCTCTACCTCAAGCGGCACGCCGGCCTGCACCGCCGCATGCACCGTGCAGGACCGGTGGAACAGCGGCTTCGACGCGACCGTCACCTGCGCCGGAACCTGTTTTCACCACCATTGACGGATCTACCGGCTCGGCGGGCCGGCACTCAGGGTGCCGGCCCGCCGAGCCGGAGTTCACCGTTGCGGTTCATCGGTGCGGGGCCGGGCTCCGGCGACGAACCTGTCCAGCGCCGGTCCGTGCAGCACACCGCCGGGTACCGGGTCGCGCAGCGCCCGTACCACCAGTTGCGCCACCGGCAGTCGGCCCGGCGCCCGTGTCGCAGCGAGTACCACGTTGCCGTACCGCCGGCCGCGCAGCATCCGCCGGTCGGCGACGGCACAGACCTCGGCGAAGACTTCCCGCAGGGTGGCAGCCTGTACCCGGGTGCCGACCAGTGGCGGCAGGTCGGTGACGTTGACCAGGTAGATGCCGTCGGGTCGCAGTACCCGGGCCACCTCGGCGGCGAACCCGACGGTGGCGACGTGCGGCGGCATCCGGGCTGCCTGGTAGATGTCGGCGAGCACCAGATCGTACGCGGCGGCTGGCGCGCCGGCGACCGCCTCCCGCGCGTCGGCGACCATGACCCCGACGCCGGCCGGCCGGGGCGGCAGGTCCCGCGCCACCAGCGCGACCACCTCGGGATCCCGCTCGACGACGGTCTGCGCCGAGCCGGGTCGGGTGGCGGCGACGTAGCGTGGCAGCGTCAGCGCACCGCCGCCGAGGTGCAGCACGTCCAGCGGGGCACCGGCCGGCGCGGCGAGATCGGCTACGGCGGCCATCCGGCGGACGTATTCGAAGCGCAGGTACGCGGGATCGGCGACATCCACGTACGACTGCTCGACCCCGTCGGCGAGCAGTATGCGCCCGGTTGACCTGGTCGGGTCGACGGCCAGGTCGAGCCGGGCGCCGGGTGCCTGCATGACCAGCAGACTAGCGATCCTCAGACGGGCGTACGCGACCACTGCTGGTTGGTGCCGGTGTGGCACGACCACTGTTTGAGGACGACGCCGTCGGCGGTCGAGGCGGCCGGCACGTCCACACACTTTCCGCTGTGCCGCGCCCGGAGCTGGAAGTAGCTGCCGTTGGTGACCATCTGGAACTGCTGGTTGTCGCCGGTGCCGCAGGTGTACTGGATGAGCTCGGCCCCGTCGGCGGTGGAGGCGCTCACCACGTCGAGGCACTTTCCGCTGTGCCGGCTGATCAGGCGCCAGTAGCCGCTGCCGGCGTCCTGGAACTGCCACTGCTGCCACGCGTTGCCGTTGTACGCGTACTGGCCGACCCGCGCACCGTTGTCGGTGTTCGGCTGCTGGACGTCCATGGCCTTGCCGCTGTGCCGCGCGTTGACCCGGTAGAACGTCCCCGTCGGCGGCGTCGAGGGGTCGTCGCTGACGGCGTCGCCCCAGCCGTAGCGGATCCGGTCGGCGCCGGACGGGTTGCGGACGGTCAGGTTCAGGCTGGTGCCGCTGCCGCTGAGCGCGAACATCGAGTACCAGTCGTACCCGATGTTGCCGGTCTTGCCGCCGATGGCCGGCCAGTAGGTGCCGCCCATCTGGTTGTCGCGCATGACCTGGGCCATGGCGCGGATGTGGCGGACGAAGTTGTCGGTGCTGCCCGGGTTGGCGTAGTTGCGACCGTCGTCCATGGGCGCGCCGAACTCGGTGGCGACCGCGCGGGAGGCGCAGTTGCCGAGCCGGGTCTGGATGTGGCTGCGGAAGGCGTCGTAGCTCATCTCGCCGTAGAAGAATGCGTAGTGGTGGAAGGAGAACAGCGTCGAGTTGAAGCGGCTGTCGTTGCAGACGTCCCGCAGGTCCTGGCTGTAGCCGGTGCCGCCGATGAGCACCCGGCCGGGCACCGCCGAGTAGTGGTAGCTGAGCCAGTTGGCCGCGACGTCGCGCCACTGCGCCGAGCTGTAGCCGTGCGGCTCGTTCATCGGCTCGAAGTAGACGTTGGGGTTCGATCCGTAGGTGTTGGTGACCGTGGACCACATCGCGTTCCACGCGGCGAGGTTCGTGATCCGGCCGCCGGAGGCGGCACCGTCCTCCCAGTAGGCCAGGATTACCTTGAACCCGCGTTCAGTGGCGGCGTCGATGGCCCCTCGGTAGGCCTCCCACCATGCCGTCCCGACCGTGTGGGTGTTGATCGGCAGCCGGACGGTGTCGACGCCCATGGTGGCAGCCATGTCGTCGTAGATGGCGTTGGCCTTGGCCCGCACCGTCGCGTTGCTGTCGGACGAGTTGAGTCCGTGCACGACGAGCGGACCGGTGCTGAAGTTGTCACCCAGCACGGCCCAGTTCATGCCGCGGAACTGGCTGGTGGCGGCGGTGGCCGGCGACGACGCGACAACTGCGGTGCCGACCATCGCCGTCAACACGGCCACCAGGGTGATCGACAATCGACGCAACGACCGGGTTCTGGACGATGACTCTGACAAGATCTGGCCTCCCTGGGAAACGGACACCGGGCCGGACGGCTACCGCCGGCACCGCTGTCTCTCCGGTCACACGGGCTATGTGTGCGTTAACGTCAGCTACCTGCGTTGGGACGAGGGATTCGCAGCTTCCGGCAGGTATGCGCCGTTCCTGGCGGGTGCTCGACGTGACCACACGGGCAGGTCATGCCTGTCCTGCCAGTATGGGAGCCATGTCTTCGACACATTACGTTCGTGTTTCGGACAAGTGTTAGCGATCGCATCTAGAGTGTCAAGGAATCGAACACGATCGTTCAATCCGGGTCTGTCGTCGTGGCCCTCGGCGGACGACTCCGGCGGTCAGAGGTCGGCAAGCAGACGGTTCGGGCCGACAGCCGCCGTGGCGAGCAGGTCGACATACCTCGTCATCCAGCGGCGAACGGTGTCGTCGTCGAGCCGGTCCACCGGGTACTCCAGATAGCCGTCGATCCCGTCCGGGCCGGGCATCAGGACGATGAGCAGCGCCGCCCGCCCGACCCCGGTCGGCACCTCGTGCACCCGTACAGCCAACTCCGGCAGCTCGATCCGGGTGTCGAACGTACTCTGAAAGGCGAAGCTCACCGTCACTCCGGACGACGCCGCGCCCTTGTCCGGCGCGGGTAGCTGCTGGTAGATCCAGGCCGTGGGCAGCAGATTGTCGATGCCGGCGAACAGGCTGTCGGCGGCCTGGCCGACCAGGTGGGCGAACGTCGCGGCGGCGGCCGTGCGGATCCGTACCGGCAACGCCGTCGCCAGCACGGTGACGGTGTCCTCGTACGCCGTGGGTGACCGGTTGGCGTACGGCATCGACAGGGTGACGTCGGGCTGCCCGCTGAGCCGGGCGAGCAGCAGCGCCAACGCCGCAGCGGCGACCGCGGTCACCGTGGCACCCAGCTCCCGGGCGAGCACCTCGACGGCGAGCCGAATCTGCCCCGGGATCTCGAACCGACAGGTGGCGGCCCGCCCGCTCGGCTGCTGCGGTGCGGGGCGGTCGAACGGCAGATCCAGCGCCAGCGGCCCGTCGCCCAGGTGCTCCGCCCAGTAGGCGAGCCGTCGGCGGCGGGTCGGCTCATCCCACTGGCCCTGCTGCCAGCGTGCGTAGTCGGTGCACTGGGCGGTGGGCGGGCCGAAGTCCGGCGTACCTGAATCGCGGGCGGTGCGGTACCCGTCCGCCAGCTCGCGCAGCAGTACGGTGACCGCCCGGCCGTCGCAGGCGACGTGATGCAGCACCAGCACCAGCCAGGACTCCTCGGGCGCCAGCCGGATCAGCGCGTACCGCACCGGTGCCTCGTCCGCCAGCGCGAACACCGGCGCCACCACCTCCCGGCAGAAGGCCTCGGCCCGCCGCCGCGCCGCGTCCGGCGCCAGCGCGGTCAACTCGACGACGGGCAGCGGGACCGACCGGTGGGCGAGGATCCGCTGGGTCCAGGTGCCACCGTCGCGGATCAGCCGGGCACGCAGCGCATGGTGCCGGGCGACCAGACCATCGAGCGCGGCGTCTAGCGCGGCGACATCGAGTTCGCCGACCAGTTCCAGCCGCAACCCGACGTTCCAGCTGGCGGGGTGCGTGCTGCGGCCGGCGACCTCCACCACCCTCTCCTGCTGGGCCGACAGCGGCGCCCGGGTCACCTCCCGCTCGTGCGCCGGTGCGGCCAGCCAGCGCAGCAGTTCGCCCTTGTGCGATCGCAGCGCCGTGACCAGCTCCGGACCCATCGCGGCGGCCGGGGCGTCGTAGTGCAGGGTGTCGCCGGTGCCGGTGAGCCGCACATCGTGCACGGCGACGTACTCCAGCAGCTCGGCGAAGGTCACAGCGTGCCCCGCACCCGGCTGACGGGCCCGCCGTCGGCGGACGCGGCGTGTCCGCGCAGCCGGCCCACCATCGCCGCGATGGTCGGGGCGCGGAAGAACTCCAACGCCGGATAGTCCGCTCCGGTGGCCTCGCGTACCCGGTTCAGCAGGCGCATCGCGTTGATCGAATGCCCGCCGAGGGCGAAGAAGGACGCGTCGTGGTCGATGCGCTCCGGATCCTGGTCGAGTTCGGCGGCCCACAACGCCCGCACCGTCCGGGTCAGCGAGTCACCGGTCGGGTCGTTGTTCCGGGTCTCCCGCCGGGCCGCCGGTAGGGCCACTGCCTGTGGTGTCGTCGGCGGGGCCAGCGGTGGCGCGGGCTCACCGGTACGGATGGTCGGCTCCGGCAGCCCGGCACGGTCGACCTTGTTGTTGCCGGTCTGCGGCAGCGCCGGCAGCATCGCCCACACCCGGGGGATCAGCACGTCGGGCAGTTCGCGGGCCATCGCGGCGACGAGCCGGTCGGCCAGCCCGTCGGGTGCCACGCCCGGCGCGGGTACGGCGTACCCGGCGAGGTACGCCTCGTCGCGCCGGTCCCGGCGGGCCACCACGATGCCGTCGGTGACCAGATCCAGCCTGCGCAGGACGGCCGACGCCTCACCTGGCTCGACCCGGTTCCCCCGGATCTTGACCTGGTCGTCGGTACGGCCGAGGAACACCAGCACCCCGTCGGCGGTCCACCGCACCAGGTCCCCGGTGCGGTAGCGGCGCGAACCGGGGCCGCCGGGCGGGTCGTCGACGAACCGCTGCGCGGTCAGCTCGGGCCGGTTCAGGTAGCCGCGACCCACTCCGGCGCCGCCGATGAACAGCTCCCCGACGGCGCCGACCGGAGCCAGGTTGCCCCACTCGTCGCGGATCTCGACCCGGACGTTGTCCAGCGGCCGGCCGATCGGAATCGGACCATCGGCTCCGGCCACCGCCGGCGCCACCACGTCAAAGGTGGCGATGACCGTCGTCTCGGTCGGTCCGTACACGTTGCGTACGACGTACGGCACCCCGGACTGTGGGCGTACCCGCAGTTGCTGGCCGCCGACGGTGAGGTGACGCAGCCGGGGCTGGGCCGCGACAGGCAGCGAGAGCAACCCTTCCCCGATCGGTGTGGGCAGCATCGCGACGCTCACCCCGGCGGTACGCATCCAGCGCGCCAGCGCCATCGAGTCCAGCCGTACGTCGTCGTCGGCGATCGTCAGGCTCGCACCGACCTGCAGCGGCGGCCAGATCTCCAGCACCGAGGCGTCGAAGCTCTGCCCGCACACCACGGCACTCCGGTCGTCGGCGGTCAGCTCCAGCTCGTCGCGGTACCACCGGCACAGGTTCAGCACGCTGCGGTGGGTGATGACCACACCCTTCGGCCTGCCGGTGGAACCGGAGGTGTACATGACGTAGCACGCCGCATCCGGATCGTCCGCCACGCGGCCGGGGTCGTCGGACCCGCCGACGGGATCGGTGTCGCCGTACCCGTCGACGTGCAGCAGACGGACCCCGTCGGGCAGGTCCGGTGCGGTGTCACCCCCGGTGGCCAGCACCACCCGGGCCGCGCTGTCCGAGACCATGAAACTCACCTGCCGGCCGCCGAGGGACGGATCCAACGGCAGGTACGCGGCTCCGGCGCGCAGCACCGCCAGGGCGGCGACGACGAACTCCGGTGACCGGGGCAGCCACAGCGCCACGATGTCGCCTGCGGCGATCCCGTGCCGGACCAGCCGCTGCGCCAGAGCGGTGGCCTGCTCGTCGAGTTGCCGGTAGGTCAGCACCGTGCCGCCACCGATCACCGCGACCGCCTGCGGCGTGCGTCGCGCCCACTGCCGCACCGCGTCGTGCACACCACCGGGCGGCAGCACGCGCTGTCGTCCAACGCCCCAACCCTCCAGCGCGTCCCGGTCGGTGTCGAGGATGCCGACCAGCTTCGAGATCGGCGTATCGGGCTGGTCGACGGCGGCGGCCAGCGTCGCGACCAGATACGACAGCAACCGCTCGGCGCTGTCCGCCACGAACAGGTCGGTGCCGTACTCCAACCGGCAGTCGATCCCGTCGGCGTGGTTGGTCACGTACAGGGCCAGGTCGGTCACCGCCCGTTCGGCCCGGTGCGCCAGGGTGCGGGCGGTCACCCCGGGCAGGTCGAGCGGGAGCTGGTCGCCGCCGTTGTCGAACTCCACGATGGTCTGGAAGACCGGGGTCCGGCTGGTGTCCCGGTCCGGGCTCACCGCGCCGACGACGGCGTCGAACGGCATGTCGGCATGGTCGTACGCGTCCAGGGCGGTGTCGCGGACCTGCTTGAGCAGGTTGGCGAAGGTCGGGTCGCCGGACAGGTCCAGCCGCAGGGCGACCGTGTTGAGGAAGAACCCCACCACCGCCTCGGCGCCGGTGGGCCGGACCGACACCGGTGTGCCGACGACCAGCTGATCGCTGCGGGTGAACCGGCGCAGCGTGGCCGCGTACCCGGCGAGTACCGTCATGAACAGCGTGACCCGGTGCGCGCTACTGAGCCGGCTCAGCAGCCCGGACAGCTCCGGGTCGAGCCCGCGCAGGACCGACGCGCCGGTGCCACCGCGCACCGTCGGGCGTGGTCGGTCGGTCGGCAGGTCCAGCACCGGCAGTTCACCGGCGAGTCGCTCCCGCCAGTAGGCCAGACCGGCCGGCGCGGCGGGCGAATCGCTGCCGGCGTCCGCCTCCCGCCGGGCCAGGTCCAGGCAGTCCACCGGAAGCTCCGGCAGGTCGGCGGAGCGGCTGCCGAGTGCGGCCCGGTACAACGCGGAGAGATCCCCGGCCAGCACCCGCACGGACTCGGCGTCGACCACGATGTGGTGCACGGACAGCACCAGCACGTGCCGCTCGGCCGACCACCGCAGCAGCCGGGTCGCCAGCAGCGGACCCTGCGCGAGGTCGAACTCGCGCCGGCTCTCCTCGGCCAGCACCTGCCGTACGGTGTCGTTCTCGTCCCGCCCGGCGTGCTCCTCGACGGTGAGGTCCACTGTGCCCCGGCCGAGGACGACCTGGACCGGTTCGCCGTCGCGTTCCCGGAACACGGTACGCAGCGCCCCATGCCGGGCCACCAGCTGCTCCAGTGCGGCCCGCAGCGCCGGCACGTCCAGCGGACCGTCGAGCCGTACGCTGACCGCCTCGTTGTAGGTGCCCTGGCCCGGGTGCAGCCGTTCGAGAAACCACATCCGCGCCTGCCCACGCGACGCCGGCCCGGACCGGTCCGGGCCGGCGTCGCGGACGGCCACCGGGTTGCCGGTCGCCGCCGTCAGCCTGACCGGGGACGTGTCGGTGGGCGGTGCGTCGGTCGGTGACGTCTCGGTCGCCGCCTGGTAGCTGGCCCGTAGCTGGTCCAGCTGCGGCAACCCGGCCCGCACCTGGTCGGGGGATGCGCCGAAGTCGACCAGCGTGGCCACCTCGTCGACGCCGGCGGCGGTGAGCGCGTCGATCAGCCGGATGCCGTCGTCCGGCGACCCGATCAGCGCCCGTGCCTCGCAGTACCGTTGGTAGGCGCGCTGGAACACGTAGTCCAGATCGTCGGCGTCGGCGGTGTCGAGGTCCACCTGGAATCCGAGACTGTTGGTCATCTGCCCGAACAGCGACAGCGAGGAGTGCAGGTACGCCTTCAGCGGCGCGAACGCCTCGGCCCGCGCCCGTGCCGAGTCCGCACCGAGGTAGGTGTGCACGAGCACGACCACCCGGCCGCCGTCCGGGTCGAGCCCGTGCGCGGCCCGGGTCTTTCGGTAACGCCGGATGTTGTCGGCCAACTGTTCCACCGACTGGCTCATCAGGTTCGTGACGATGCCGAGGTCGTGCTCGGCGGCCCGCTGGTACGACTCCGGGTTACCGACCACGGCGACGAACATCGGCGGCATCGCCTGCACCGGGCGGGGCAGGGTGCGGATCTCAACCGGTTCGCCGGTGCCGCTGCGCCGTTCGACGGCCTCGCCACGCCACAGCCGACGTACCTGGTCGAGGTGGCGGTACATCACGTCGCGGTGGGCACCGAAGTGCTCCGGGGCGAGGACGAAGTCGCCCGCGTGCCAGCCGGGCGCACAACCGATGCCGACTCGGCCGCCGGACAGCCGGTCGACCATGGACCAGTCCTCGGCGACCCGGATCGGGTCGTGCAGCGGCAGGACCACCGATCCGGCGTGCAACCGGATCCGGCTCGTCTCGCGGGCCAGCGCGGCGGCCAGCACCACCGGGTTGGGGAACACCCCGCCGAAGGAGTGGAAGTGGCGCTCGGGGATCCACAGCGCGTGGAATCCGTGCTGGTCGGCGAAGCGGGCCGTGTCGACGATCAGCTCGTACGGGTCGGCAGCCCCCGAGCCGGGCGGATAGTCCCCGAAGAAGTACACGCTGAAGTCCGGTGCCGGTCGTCCCGGTCCGCCCGCCGGTTCGAGGCTGCCTGCTGCTGCGGTACTCGCTGCCGGTTCGGTGCGTACCGCCGGTCCGGTTCCTGCCGTAGGCAGGGTGCGCACCGCCGGTCCGGTCGGGGCGGTGTCTTCCGGTTTCGCCGTGGGCACGGCGGGCCCGGCCGGACGGGGGAGCAGCCCGCCGGCACGCATGTCGCGTAGCGAGGCGCGCACCGCGTCGATCACCAGGTCGACGTCGTCGTCGGTGTGTGCGGTGGAGAGGAAGAAGTTGCGCCACTCCCAGACGTACACCCCCTTGAGCAGCAGGTGGTGGTAGAGCAACTCGAGGTCGGCGCGGTGCTCGAAGCGGAACTGCGAGCCGACGTGGCCGAGCCGGACCGGGTACTCCTCCTCGGCAATAAAGTCGTTCAGCGTGCCGACGAGCCGGTCGGTCCGGGCGTTGAGCTCCAGCTGCAGTCGTGGGCTGTACTCGGTCAACCGGGTCAGCACCGCGCGCGCGGCGGCCATGGAGACCGGATGCTGGATGTAGGTGCCGCCGAAGAAGGTCGTCTCCCGCTGCGGGCGGCTGTCGTCGCCGTAGCGCCAGAATCCGCCGTCGACGCCGTCCATGATGTCGGCGCGTCCGGCGATCGCCCCGATCGGGAAGCCGCCGCCGAGCAGTTTGCCGTACGTGACGAGGTCCGGGGTCACGTTGAACAGGCCCTGTGCGCCGCGCGGATGGGGCCGGAACCCGGTCAGCATCTCGTCGAACATCAGCACGATGCCGTACCGCCGGGTGATGTCCCGGAGCCGGCGCAGGAACTCCGCCGGCTGCAGGGACGGGTGGCGGCTCTGCACCGGCTCGACCACGACGGCGGCCAACCGCTCCCCGAGTGACTCGATCACCTGCAGGCTCTCCGGTACGCCGTAGTCGAGTACGACCAGGTCCGCGACGGCGCTGGCCGGGATGCCGGTGCTGACCGGGACGGTGGTCCGGTCGGCACCCGTCCCGACCGAGCGGCCGAGCACATTGTCGGCGTGTCCGTGGTACGACCCGTGGAACATGACGATCTTGTCGCGTCCGGTGGCGGCCCGGGCGAGCCGGATCGCGGCCGAGTTCGCCTCGGTGCCCGAGTTGGCGAACGCCACCCGGGGCATCCCGGTCAGCTCGCTCAACAGCACTGCGGCCTCTCCCGTGTCGACGCTGCGCGGTCCGAGCCGGATGCCCCGGGACAGGTGTTCCCGGACCGCGTCGGCGACGAAGTCCGGTTCGTGGCCGAACAGCAGTACCCCGAAGCCCATGGTGATGTCGACGTACCGGTTGCCGTCCACATCCTCCAGCCATGCGCCCTTGGCACGCTGGCCGGCGATCGGGTACAGCATCTCCTTGGTGGCGCTGCGGAAGCCGACGACCGCCCGGCTGTCGGCGAGCACGCCACGGTGGCGCTGGGCGATCTCCTTCGACCGCCGGGTCTTCGCCACGAACCGTCGCCGCAGGTCGTCCAGATGGGCTCGGCCGTGGCCGGTAGCGACCGCGCCGGCCTGACCGCTGTCGGGTGCCACGACCACCCTGGGCCCGTGCACGTCAACGCCCGGTGCTGCCGGTACCGCAGTTGGCACCGGCGGTTCGGCCGGTGCCGGTGTGGCTGGTGCCAGCGGCGCTGGCGGTGCTGGCGGTGCCGGGGTCCGACGGGACAGGATCAGGCGCGACAGTTTGCTCGGGGTGTCCGCTTCCTCGAACAGTTCGCGCATGGCGAGCCGGACGCCGAACTCGCCC